>CAZTRD010000005.1:0-8057 GCA_964616145.1 uncultured Candidatus Saccharibacteria bacterium
GAGTACGATTCCTTAGGGAATTTGATTCATTACAGGAACTCAAACGGTTATGAGGCATGGAATGAATGCGATCCCTCAGGAAATTTGATTCATCGCAGGAACTCAAACGGTTATGAGGAATGGAATGAGTACGATTCCTCAGGGAATCTGATTCTGATGAGTGTGGAGAGTAGAGATAGTGAACAACAGGCAAAAAGGAGAATATGATGAAGGCTGGATTTATACCTTTAATGGAGTACGATTCCTCAGGGAAGTTGATTCATCTCAAGGACTCAGAAGGTGATGAGGAATGGAGAGAGTACGATTCCTCAGGGAAGTTGATTCATTATAAGGACTCAGACGGTTATGAGGCATGGAGAGAGTACGATTCCTCAGGAAATTTGCTTCATTATAAGGACTCAAACGGTTATGAGGAATGGAATGAGTACGATTCCTCAGGGAATTTGATTCATTATAAGAATTCAGAAGGTGATGAGGAATGGAGAGAGTACGATTCCTCAGGGAAGTTGATTCATCTCAAGGACTCAGAAGGTGATGAGGCATGGAATGAATGCGATCCCTCAGGAAATTTGATTCGTTACAGGACTCAAAAGGTTGTGGTGGATGAAGAGTATAGATAGTCGAGTAGAACAACAGGCAAAAAGGAGAATATGATGAATGTATTCGAAAACCTGAAGAATTTTTATACCACTAATGCTGAGGGACTTTGGGTTATATCTACGTTAGTCCTAATAATTACTGTTTTATTTTTTCTAGGATTGCTTATTTCTGTATATCACAAAACTTCAGAAAATGAAAAAGAACTCGTGAATATAAGCAACGGGTATTTGGAGAAAGTATCCGAAATACAGAAGGAGGCCGGAGTTAAGAGGGATGAAGATCTAAAATCCGTGTCTAGAGTAGATGAACGGATTATGGAAGTTCTAGCTCTAAACAATAAGATGCTTGAAAATATAACTTCAGATCGTACGGCTATCCTTAAACTTATAGAGAATATGGATGAAAGGATAGTTAAAGATGAATCTGTGAATAAAGGTTTAAACGGAGTTACGAGGACTTTAGGAGAAATGCTTAATGCTTTCCATCTTTCTGAAGAAGCTAGGGAAGCTAAAAAAGCAAGTGTTGTAAAAGCTGCTGAAACAAAAGAAGATCCTAAACCTGAACCCGAGTTTAAGAAGGGATGGTATAGGCATTTATTTCGTACAGAGTGAGCGATTGGTGTAGTTGGCAAACATATCTCCGTTACATGGAGAAGATCCTCAGTTCGAATCTGAGATCGCTTACCAAGGAGTTAGAATGGTATTTAAAATAAGGAATAACAAAACAAAATTATATTTAGATAAATACGGGCACGAAAGCAAAAAAGGTAGAGCTTTCGTTTCTATAGGAGATGTCAGAAGATGTTTGAGCAATAGAAAACGGGTCTTTAATGTAAATAATTGGGAGATAGTTGTATATATCGAAAACAGCTGTTTTCCTTTAAGTGATGTGTAAGAAGTGGTGTGCAAGAAATAAGAAACCAACTAGGAGAAGAAAATGGAACAAAGCATTCAGTTTCATCTTGAAAATCAGACGGGGGCTCCTGAAGCCCATTTGGTCCAGGTGGTGGAAAAAATCCCGGAAGGGAAGTGTCAGGTTGAAGGGTGTTTGGAAGGAAAGTACGCAACGGCCCACCATTCCTGTGATGGAAAGGGGTGCGATTCCTGCAGCACCGAAGAGAAGCACGGAATTGCGGGCCGCGTTCTCTGTAAGTATTGTAATGGGGAAAAATGTGAGAACTGCGATCAGACAGGGTTGTATCTCCGAACCTGCAGGCAATGCAACGGGACTGGACGTCGCTTGCGTTCCATTCCCATTTCTCGCATCCACCGCGTCGTAGTTCGGCCGGAAAGCACTCCCGAAAGTCCTCGGGAAGAGGCTCCGGAACAGAATCGGGATAATGCATTTGGTGCTCTGGATGAAAGTGCCCTCGCAGTGCTAGATTCCATCCAATAAAGACTGCCTGTAAATATATGTTTGTAAACTGCACGTAAACTTATGTTTGGAAGCACACCACTTCTAGAGTTTACGTGCAGTTATTTCTCCTGTAATTTCTAAAGGATTAAAATGAATTCTGAAATTTGGCAAAAACCAGAAGAGACTTTTGGGTACTCCAAAAAAGATTTGCGTGATTTGAGTGTTATAGATAGTGTTACAAAAAGACCAACAATAAGAGAACTTTTATCTTTAGTTCCTTCTTTAAGTGAACTTAGTGAAGGGACCGTACAGCAGCTTTTACTTGAAAGAAAGATACATGTTAATGATGTGCGTCTAGCATGTATTAAAGATAATAATTTAAAGTCTGTCTTAGATATAAAACTACAATTAGGAGATAAAATTAGAATTGGGGATATTGAAGTGGTTTTCACAGACTCTTTGGAAATATATTGATTAACAACTTAAGGTTTTGTATGAAAAATTTACCTGTTGCAACTATACTCCCGTCTACTGTAGATTTAAAAGATCCCGACGTTCTTATTAATGAATCGAATAATATTTTAAAAATATATTTGAATACTACGAGAAATGTTCCTAAGGCCAATCTCAAGATTAGAGTTTTAACTAATCGCGAACTAATTCCTTTTAAAGCTGATTTTGAAGAAAATTATAAGGGGGATGTTTCCTGGGATGAGTATATGACTGATGAAGGTTACGTACTCGCCCCTAAAACATCTCAGTACGGATATTATAAGAATGTTAAAGCAGCTTTTTATAGTTATACCCCAGGAGGAAGATTCACAAATATTCTCCCGATAAAACAGGGTGTTACCGAATATTGGAGAGAAGATACTCCAGAAAATCATCCTATAAATAAAAGTCTTCTAAGATTTAATAATAGTGACTGGGATAATCTTTTTAAGATTATCTCTTCCCCCGTTCCTCTCCCCACTTTTGTAACTGCGGCACGTATCAAAGATATAAACTGGGATATGGCAGACAGTGTTGCAGAAGTTTGGTTGGAACATATATACAATAAAATTAAGAATTTAGAAGGTGTTTCTGTAGGGAGTACGGCTAAAGAGATAGACGAAACTCTAAAGAAACTGCATGAAGAAGATCTCTTCGGATTTTTCGATTTCGATACTTTACGAGATTTGGTTATCTATCCCAATGCAAACGGGGAGTTACATGTTTCGTATGATCTACAGTCTTTTAAAGCTTTATATAAAAACCTATTCAGTTTTGCTACCTTTGCAATATGTTCTAAAACCAATATATATCAGCCAAAGTGGTTGGATTACTTCGGTATTTTAGAGTGGAATACAGGGTTTAAAGACATAATTGATGGTTTTAATCCTGAAGATATATTGGTTGTATGTGATTGTTATTCGATGAAAGATACTAAAAATGTATTCTTCTTTCACCAATGCTTAACACGTCCAAATAATGTATGTTTTCTACCTTTCATCGGAGACCAATTGGTTGATAATTATGACGCAAACAAAAGAAACTCCAGATTACCGACAGGCCCTTAAATCAAGACGAAAAAAGAAACTGCTGGAAGAGAAAATACAGAAAAAACCTCCAGCAGTTTTACCCAAAAAAGAAATTATAGTTTCAGAAGTTGTGCATATTAAACAGTGGATAAAGAAAGATTGGGGGGAGGAAGGGTATAATAGATTTTGTGCGGTTTTAAAAAACTATCCTGAATATGAAAAAATACCCTACCGTTTATTTCACTGGGTGATAATTTTGGGGAGGGGGATTGAAGGAATGCGGGAAATATATGAAGCTGAAATAGTTCAACATAGAAAACTGGATGTTAATGGAAAGGTTAGGGAAAATGTCTGAAATAACTTTAAAGAAAGATTTATTTATTAAATCTTTTTTGAACATGTTTTTGAACATGTCTTATTTAGTTAGACAATTAGTTGAGAAAAATTATAAGTTAGAGATGGGTAAAACATTTTTATCTTCGAATGAAGAAGATTTAATAGCTTTAGGTTCTACGGTATTGATAAATAAATTTATAAATAAGACTATTGAGGAAATAGGTGATTTACTTAAAATATCTCCGGAAGAATTTGTGTATTATTTAAAACAATCTAAATTGTCTCTCCCCAATAACCCTGATGAAGTTTCTGTAACCTCCCCCGAAATTTTAGCTAGGTTAGAACAGATGTCTAAAATGTTGGAAGATGCCGAGCAGATGTTGAATAACCCGCCTCCTAAAAAACATCCGGAATTGGTTAAACTTTCTGAAGAGGATTTGAAAGAGATACGGGAGTGTTTTAAAGGATGGTCTAAGGATTATGATTCAAGAGCAAATTGATACTGCTAGAGTTGTAGCGGCTAGTTTACATTCTTGGAAAGGAGTTGATTTTAGATGGTTTCTCTTATCATACGGGGAGATTGCTCGTTTTGTATTTGTGTGTGAAACGGGGTTATCCGTACTCATACTGGATAATAAATACGCTGTCTGTTTATACTTTATTTCTAAAAATAGAGGATATTCTCCTCTAAAAACATATAAGATAGAGTACTGGGATAATAAAGAGATATTTGCTGATTTGGTAGATGTACTTTCTTTGTATAAAGAATCTTTTTTATATACTTTAAAGCCATGTGCCGATATTTTAGTATCTTATGGAGGTTTAGAGGGGTTGATTATAAAAACTTCTGGAGTCAGTATAGATGATTTACTTAAGATATTAAAACAAGAATATGTTTTAAATATTTTATAATCGTATATAGATATTTAAAGTAAATATTATATGTAAGATATTATATAATAGATTTTTAGATATGTTAACTTCAAAAGTTAAGAAGTAAATGGATTTAAGGAAAAGATGTTAAGTCACGAAGAATGTGTGGAAATACATAAGAAAAATAAGAATCAACTATGTTATATAGAATATTTGGCGAAGAATGATGGGAGAATGATTTTAAGGAATGTGGGAGGTGTTTTATATATATTTATGAATGCTGAAATGGATATAGAAGAACAGGCTCAAGCAGCTCGTTTATGTGCAGCTATAAACACACAACGTAATGCTATATGCGAAGAGGAGGGGGATAGTGAAGAAAACAATATGTGTTGATTTTGATGGTGTTGTACATTCGTATACTAAAGAAGGTTGGAAGGGTCCAACAGTTGTTGAAGGAGAGCCTGTTAGAGGTGCTATAGACTGGCTTAGAAAACTTATTCAATCAGATATATTTTATATAAATATATTTTCTGCTAGAAATAGATGGTCTAGAGGTGTAAAAGCTATGGAAGATTATTTAATTAAGAATGGTTTGGAAGAAGAGTATGTAAGAAAAATTGCATTTCCTTCCGACAAACCTTATGCATATATGTTTATAGACGATAGAGCGTTTTGTTTTAGAGGCGAGTTTCCTGAAGTGGAGTCGATAAATGGGTTTAGAACTTGGAATGAAGAGAATGAAGAAGCGTAAAGAACAGAAGCCGATTAGCAGGTATGTTGATGGCTCCCCTCGGAAGCGTAGGATTGAAGATGATATCCCGAAAAAATGGAGTCCCAGAGATATATTTTTGGACGAAGAAGATGCTATTCCTGAGCCTTAAATATGCGGGTATTTATGGCAGTATATAGTGTGTAGGCTTGCATACCTTTTATGCAAGCCTAGTGTTTGAAATCCAAAGAAAGGAAAATGAAATGAAAATGCCGTGGACAATTAAGGTTCTGGACGCGGTTCTCTTCGTCCCAGATCATGTTTGCGCTAGCTTTCAGGTGGCGAAGCGCCACCTGAAAACCCTCGCTGAGGAGGAGCGGGCGGAAGTGCTCGCTCGTCGCGCAACCCGGATGGCGTGGCTGGCCCGCCGCGCCGCAGACCGGGCATCGGCCGCCGCCTCCGCTGTCGGCCGTCCGGTGGTAGTGTAAAAACACAAAAGAGAGAGAGGCTTGGATAAGCCTCTCTTTTTATCTGTCTTTTGAAAAGTGCACAAAAGTGCACTTAAATATTTGTAAAGTACTTGTAATTTTACCCTATATAGTGCAAACAGAATAAAGGATTGGTATGAGTGATACGAAACTTACTGCAAAGGAGTGGTTGGAAAAGAATATAACTTTATATACAGATAGACAGAAGTTGTTTGATAGTTGTGTTGAAAATACCGGTGGGAGTAGGAAGACAGTACAGCAAATATATAAAACTGTTTTCATGCCTAAACTACATAAAAGAGATAATTATATAATAGAAGATAATAGAGAACCTAAAGAAAATTCGGATGAATTGAATATCCTAAAGATGGAGAATTCAGTTTTACTCCGTAACAATCAACGTTTGGAAGATGCTAAGAAGAGGATGGAGAACCAGTTAAGAGAGTTACTTAGAGGACAAAATAATTTAGAAGATTTCGAAAAGGATTTAGTAAATTCTATAAAGTTATATAATCCTGTAAAACCTTATTCTAAAACACATGTCATTTCTTCTTCTTCTCCTCCTATAGGAATAGTTCAACTCTCCGATTTACATTTTAACGAAGAGATAGATATTCCGGGAAACAAATATAATTTTGATGTAGCGGGTAAAAGATTAGCTAAGTTTTCCCGTTTAACACGTAGATTATTTAACAGTTATAAAATTGAGCAAATAGTTATAGCTATGACTGGAGATTTAGTTAATAGTGATAGACTCCCCGATGAGTTTATGACTAACACTTATAATCGTACGGATGCAATTTGTGTTTCTGTAGGAATACTAAGACAATTTATAGAAAGCTTTCTAGAAGACTTTTCAATTTCCGTATGTGCTGTTGCTGGGAATGAATCCCGTCTACAGAAGGATTGGAATTGGACTAAGAAGTTAGCTAGCGATAACTTCGATTGTTTTCTATTTAAGATGTTATCTATGTTTCACACCAACTGTCCTAATATTAAATACATCTTTGGAAATATTATCGAAGAGGTTATGAAAATAAATGGACAGACTGTAGTATTCACTCACGGATATAAAGCAGGATCCAATCCGCTTTCCTTCGCGGCTAATGTACGTTCCCGCTTCGCTGCCAAGAATATACTTACAGACTTCATAATTTCGGGACATAAACATAATCCGGATATTGGAGATTTCTTTGGAGTTAGTGGGAGTTTGAGTGGTGGAAATACATTCGGGGAATATAGTTTGAATAAATCTTGTAGAGCTTCCCAAAATGTATATATTGTGCACAAAGATAGTGGAATAGATGGTATACGTTTGGACCTACAGGATGGGGATAGTACAGGATATATTGTTGACAAAGAGACTTTGGAGAACGATATTAAAACAATATCTAAAGATATTGAGTTAATTACTACGGAGGACTGATGAACATAACTGGGTATTTAGAAGGATATATGCAGAAAGCAGGAGCTGCTTTTAAAGGAGTTGGTGAAACAGCTAAAAACACTCCTGGATTTTCTACGTTTAAAGGAATGAACAATGTTGCTGCAAAGCAACCAAAAGCGCCTACTATTTCAAGCAGTCCTCCACCCACTTCTCTAAATCTAAAACCAGCTACTAAATTTATATCTCCAGTCCCTAAAACAATAAAACCTGCTCTATCCAAAAAAGTTGGCGGGGCTTTAAATCCAGTTATCCGTCCGGCTCCCCCAGCCGTGGCGGCTTCCCGCATGCCGGCTATCAAAGCGCCTCATCCCGCTGCGATAGCCGGTATTTCTCCAGTATATAAAGGAACTACGGCATGAATAAATACGGATATTTAGAAGGTTATAAAAAGACAGCATCTTTTTCTTTAGGTGAGACTTTAACAACCTCAGGACACTCTTCAATTATTCCTTTTGAAATTAACGCGATGGAAAAACTAAAAGAGCATATTAAGAAAAATGCTGAGAGAATTAATAAGAAATAACTATTTACGAAAGATATTATAATGCCTCCAGAAACACATAATCCAGAATTGTATTCAGAACTGCTGAAACAATCCCGAAGTAATCGGGATTTCACCCCTCTAGAACACGACTATCTCAATGCAAGATTCGAAACTATTAGTGAAAAGCTAGGAAGTCTTGAAAGGATGTTAGTAACCTCCATATCCAATCAAGAGAAACAAA
>CAZTRD010000005.1:8157-12166 GCA_964616145.1 uncultured Candidatus Saccharibacteria bacterium
GAAGAAGTACTTGCACGTTTTATTTCAATAGAGGACAAGATAGTAAATCTTGCAAAGGATGTAAGTGAATTGAGAGAGTTTAAAAGTTCGTATACAGGAACTGTAATGCAAAGAGCTGAAGGAAAAAGTAACAGTCAGTGGATTATTGGTGTAGCTATATCTGTAGCGGGTCTTGTAATTGCTGTGGCTGTGTATATAGGAATTAGAGATAAGCCTAATCAATATATTCAACAACCCAACAGCACAACGTTAACGACTGTAGGTAAGGATTAAAAAAAAGGAAGAGAGTTATGGATTTATTATCGATTATAATCGTATTGGTTGTGGTAGGAGTTATTATGTGGGCGGTAAATGCTTATATACCAATGCAATCACAGATTAAGAAGATTCTTAATATTGTTGTAATTATAGTAATCGCTCTGTGGCTTTTGCATGTATTTGGAATTTTACATAGAGTAAAAGATATTCATGTAGGTAACCTTTCCCCACCCCTTTCATATTTAGTATAAATATTTATATTTGTTGCTAATCTATAAAATAAGTTTATAGTAATTTAAATATTAGGAGTTTAAGATGATTGAGTTAGACTTACTTCCGGAAAGCAAATTTACTCGAAGAGTTAAGGAATTGAACGGCGGGACGCAGAAGGAAACTCTGCTAGGAGCCCTAGCCGATTTTTTAGGTTTAGGTGGGATAGGTTTAGGTTTAGGTTTAGGAGTTACCGGAGCGGGAATTCTTAATAAAGAGAGGAATGAAAAAGCTAAACTTATAGAAGCTTTGAGGAAGAGAATTGGGGAAGCTCCGCCTTCAGCGGAAGGTCCGGAGGGACTACAGGAAGCTATGAATGTCATGCAGAACAGATGGCATTTTAGGCCCGATACCGGAACATATCAGGAAATCTCGGGGCCAGGAGCTTTAGGTAATACTGCGTATAATAGGCGTTTAGGAGCTCTAGCTAGATCCTTAAGTAATAACACTCCGCAGGGATATGCTGAAAGGATGAAGAAGTGGCAGGGGAAAAGGACTGGAGATATAGACAGTATGCTTAAGAGATTCGAAGAGCTATCTATACCGGCCTGGAGACGTCCTTCCTTCTATACTCAAGTTCCTAAGGAGTTTGGTAAAAAGATTAAAGATCTGTTTACTGGTAAAATAGATTATTCTCAGGTTGAAAATGCCAAACCAAAAGTCTTATAATTTAGATAAAGAGGCTTTTGCATTTGCCGCAATTCCCGCAGCTTTGTGGTTTGCATTTAATATGCTTTCCGCTGCTGGAGATGCTTATTCTTCAGCTAAGTACGGAAAGAAAGGAATTAAAGATATCTTTGCTGGAAATCTTAGAGGAGGAGCTGGTAATATAGGGAAGAGTGCTTTAAACGCTGCTCTAACGGGGCTTTCAGTAGCTTTCGGAGGTGGAGCTTTAAAATGGGCCGGTAAATCTTTAAAAGGTTTAGGACAGGGGAGTAAAGCTTTTAAAGCGTACAGAGCAGCCAGGACTGCTGGAAGACCTGCTTTAGCTGCATATAAAAATTATAAACCAGCAACTAGTATGTTTACAAGATTACCTGGACGTTTAAATACAGCCGGTAATTATTTAACAAAACTTCCGGGAGTTAAGCAGATAAATACAGTTTCCGGTAAATATCCTTTAACATCTTTGGGGACTATGCCGGTGGGAGGATATTTGCTTAATAAAGTATCTCCGGAAGAAAAATATCCTTTAACATCTTTGGGGACTATGTCGGTGGGAGGATATTTGCTTAATAAAGTATCTCCGGAAGAAACTGCTTTAGGAGCTGGTTTGGGGATAGCCGATATTAGAGCCAACAATCCTTATTATCTACGTAAGTCGGTGGGAGAGAAGCGGGGAATAACATTTACTCCGGAACAGATAGCAATAATTAACGATTTTAGGAGAAGAAGATAAAATGGGTTTCAATAAGAAAGGTTTTAATAAAGGATATCTTGTTAAACAGGCTGGCCTGGGGCCGCAGGTCCTTCTGCCGGAAGTTATTCCAGTTCCTCCTGTTGCACCTTCAACAACACATACTAGCCCGCAGGATGTTATTAATCCTAGAGGTTATAGTGAAAACTGGACTCCGCAAGATACTACTTCTTGGTGGAGACGTTTGAATAGAAATGCTAGAAATGTTTGGAAAGATTCTTGGCTGGCACCTTTTTATAATAAATGGGTAGATAAGCCTTTGTATCATCTTCGATCTTCTTTAGTTAATGCGGTGGCCAAAGATCGTCAAGATGAATGGCCTGCAACATTAGAGGAATATGAAGCTAATAGAATAAAAAAATTAGATGAAACGGATCCGGTGGCTGCGGAAAGAGATAGAGCGTCTTCTGTGTATGCACAAAGTTATCCTTTAGAAGCTTTATACAGTAATGCGCGAAGTGTTATGATGGAACAGAAAATGAAAGAAAACGGGGGTACAGTTTCTCCAGAAGAAAGGCAGGCTATTGAGGCCAAAGTTCGTACGTTAAGTAAAGAAGATGTTTTAAAATTACTTAGAGATGCTAAGTTTGTCAGAGAATCAACTTCGGGTGTTGGTGGTTCTCCGGCAGTTCCTCCTGTTAATAATACACCTGAGGAAGATGCTAAAGCTGCTGCTGCCGCTAAAGCTGCTGCTGCCGCTAAAGCTGCTGCTGCTAAAAACACTGCCCCCAAACCTGCAGATGATTCCTACGCTAGAGATGCTTTAGCTAGACAGAGAGCTGCTTATCAACAGTGGTTGAAAGATCCTAATTCCCTAACTTTAGGGGAGCCTTCAACTATTAAAGGATCGGCTACGGATAGAGAGAAAGTATTTGCTGCTAAAGCTAAAGCTAAAGCTGCTGGAATTCCTGCAGCTCCTGCTGCACCACCTCGTTACAGCGCAAACGATGCTCTAGCATATTTAACTCAACTTCAACAAGGTAGAGTGGCTGGTAATTTAGGTTTGAGTAATGTAAGTCGTAGAAATGCTGCAACGCAGGTGGATGTCGATAGAAGAGGGTTAGCCGATAAAGTCGTAGAGCCTAAGGATATTAATGCAGCGATTATGGAACGGAAGAAAGAGCTTTTAAAGAGATATTTTCCCACTCGAAGAGAGTCGGCTCCAGATAATAGAATAGCCTCCGCTCCCCTCCCTACTAATCCGGCTGCAGAAGCCAATAAAGCTAGAAGAGCTCCTAAAACTTTTGGAACTCCAGGAGCCGGAACTCCTAAAACTAATGCTCTATCGACTTTGATGAGAGATAATAGAAAATATTTAGGTAAGACGGCTGTTTGGAGGAGTCCTTTTAAACGGAAAGTAAAGTCTCCGGAACAGATTAGAAATGAGCAAGTAGCCGCAGCTTATGGAGTTTCTGTTGAAGAAGTTCAAAGAAGGAATGCTGAACAGAGAGCGGAGGGAGTTATTCCGGGAAGAACTAATGCTCAAGATACAGCTAAAGCAAACATAGCTTCCGGAAATATGGTTTCAGATACTCCGGAATTTAGGCAACAGGAAGGCCTTCGTAAAAGACTTTCTAAGATGAATTGGTTTAATAGAATGCCCCCAGAAAATCAGCAGGCAGTTTTAGATAAAGGATATGCTCAAATTGCTGCAGTTTTAGATAAAGGATATGCTCAAATTGCTGCAATTAATAAAAAGAACATGCTTTCACAAAATAGAGGCGGTGTAAAGCAGTTTATGGAGGCATTACCTCCGGCAACAGTACCTGTTCCAACACCTCCGGTATCTAGAAGCATAATGCCTCCCAGTAGAGGAGCTGTAAAGCAGTTTATAGAGGCAGTATCCCCCGCAACAGCACCCCCAGTATCTCGAAGCATAATGCCCCCCAGTAGAGGAGCTGTAAAGCAGTTTGTAGAATCCCCTCAACCTCCTAAACCAGTTAATCCATTTGCCGGAGGAACTACTCCTTCTCCTAAACCAGTTGATCCATTTGCCGGAGGAACTCCTTCTCCTAAACCAGTTAATCCATTTGCCGGAGGAACTACTCCTTCTCCTAAACCAGT
>CAZTRD010000005.1:12266-44285 GCA_964616145.1 uncultured Candidatus Saccharibacteria bacterium
CAGTTGATCCATATGATTTTTTCTTAAAACGTAAAACTCCTAAACCAGTTAACCCATTTGCCGGAGGAACTCCTTCTCCTAAACCCACACCTATACCAAAAACAACCTCTCCTACAAGTAATCCTATAAGTAAACCTCCTTCTTCTCTACACAATAATTTTTTAAGACGTACGCAGACTTACAGAAGACATTAAGAAACTAATAGATATGAACCTAAAAGCTTTTACCGAAGGATATATATTAAAGACTGCTCTAGATCTTAAGAGATTTAATCCTTCTCCAATTAAAGCGCACGGATATGGTGGAGAGGTGCAGGTCCCGCAGCCCATAGACAATACGGGAGCCCTAAAAACTGCTCCAGCAAAAGCTACTAAATCTACTAAAAAGAAAACTGCTAACCCTCTTAAAACCCTTCCTAATAATCTAGGAATGTCTACTAAAAACAAATCCTTAATTAATTCTCTAGGAATGGGTGGAAGTCTTGGAAAAAATATAGGTCTACATTAAATTTGAGTTTACATCTCCTCTCCTGTATGTTATATGCAGTTAAAGGAGATGTAAATGTTATCAGCTAATCAGCTAAAACAATTTATCTGTGAAAACGATTCTGAATCCAAATTCATAAAAGAATTGGATGAATCTCTAGTAGGCTTGAAAAATGCTATAGAAGAAGGATGCCTTCTTCCGGCATATGATATGGATAAAACTTTAGAAATACTGATGGGTAGATATAATGTAAACGAAACCGATGCTGTTAAACTGCTTTTCAAACTTGTAGATTCTCTCCCTAAGAACCGTCATCCCTGTTTTATTACTTATTTTCGCCATCCTGAAGATACTTCCGAAGAGAAAAGTGAACTGGAGTATTTGGATGAAAGTATTATAGAAAATATTGAGAACGAAGTTGTAAACAAACTTCAAGAAAAAGTTAAAGTGCTCCAAAAATATATAAATATTCAGAGAGCTATAATTCAAGAACATGTAATTGGGAACGGTAATGCAATTTCTAAAGGATACAGAACTAAATAATAGAGCCGAAAAGATTTTAGTAGAAGAGTTATCTAAGGATACTAAAATAATTACTGGGGATGGTTTTAAGATATCTTCTTCTGAAGAGTTTAAGACGGGAATGCCTATCTTGGATAAGGATGAAAGTCTTGTAAGACTGCAAAGACATAAGACGGATAAGATGGTATTTGTTAAAAATAAGTTAACTGTTGATACTTTAAATACGATGATAGACTACTTAGCCGGAACTTTAGCATACGATTTATATCTATTTAAGATAGGCGAAGAAGCTGCTAAAAATAAGAAGTTTGTAATAACTAGGACTGAACCCAAGACTGTCTTCGGAGAGACTGGAGAAGATACGCAGGCCTGCGTGCATATAGAAGTTTTAGCTACTTTAGAGCAAAAATGAAAAAAGACGGAAGAAGAAAAGTCATAATAACTCAGGAAATGGCTCCCGGAGATGCCTTAGTTCTTACTGCGGCTGTCCGGGATTTGCATTTAGCATATCCTGGAGAATTTGTTACGGATGTTAAGACAGCTGCTCCAGAAATATGGAATTATAATCCATATGTAGAAGCTGTTAATAAAACCAAGAAAGATGTGATACACATCAATGCAAACTATACGGAAATATTAAAGAAAGTTAAGGAAGGTTTTTATTCATGCCATTATCACTTTATAAACGCATTTCATCAATTGCTGACTCACTCGTTTGGGTTACCTGGGTTAATTCCAGTGACCGTACAGGCGGGACTAATCTTCCTGAAAGATATTTCAGTTGCTCAGCATCTACTATGTTCCATTTTTGGAAAAAATCCTAAATTTTGGGTAATAAATGCCGGAGGGAAGAGGGATTTTACGAATAAGCTTTGGGAGTTTGCTCGCTTTCAGAAAGTTGTTTCAGCTCTCCCCAATATAACATTTGTGCAGGTTGGGAGGAGTAAGGATTTACATATATGTCTAAAAGGAAATAATGTAATAAATTTAATAGATAAAACTAATTTGAGAGAACTTATGCATGTTATAAATTTAAGTTCCGGAGTTATTACCGGAATATCCCTCCCCATGCATATTGCCGCCGCTGTATCCGAAGAGAATATAAAACCCTGTATAGTCTTAGCCGGTGGAAGAGAGAATAGGAGTTGGGAATTATATCCGGGACATTACTTTATTTCTAGAGAGAATATGTTGTTCTGTTGTAAGAAAAGTGGTTGTTGGAAAAGTAGGGTGGAAAAGTTGGGGGATGGGAGTCTACACGATAATTCTATATGTAGATGTCCGGTAATTAGTAAAAGTGGTCAGAAGATTCCCAAATGTATGGATATGATTGAAGTTGACGAAGTGATTCAAGCTATTAAAATGTACGAGGATGTATGAGTAAATCAAAGTTTATTTTTGCCACACTTCTTCCGAGAGATTTGGAGCGGTGTGAGGAAGAGTGTGTTGGTAGAGTGTTAAAAGAGTGGGATAAATTTAAAGATGGTTATGAAAGTTTAAGAATTATTATAGGAAGCGCACATAAAAAATCTCTAACTAAAGCTAAAGCAATGCTCCCCGATAAATATAAAGAAACAGCGGAATTAATACACTGTCCTTTTAACTATACAGAACAAATGTCGGAAATCAGAGCACATGAAATAGGTTTCTGTAAACGCTTTCTACATCAATACATCCTAGATATGTGTTACGAACATTTTCTGTATTGGATAGATAGTGATATGTATATATCTTTTGGGGATGTGGATAGATGGGTTAAGAAGCTCACGCATTCCTCCTTCTTCATTACCTTCCCCTACTGTGTTAGGAATGGCTTAGCAGCCCCTCCGGAGCAGTTTGGAGCGTATGTTATAAATACAGCCCGCCTAACTCCAGACACTCTAAAAACCATGTATCAAACCAATTTCAAGAAAAATACTATCTGTAGGATAGGTGCCCCAGACTGCGAGTTTAAAAAAGCTTTGTTAAAAGCGGGTGGAAAAGAATTCAGAGCTGAAGATATAACTTCCGAGCATTATTCGGATGTTGAAAGTAATATTGAAAATATTAGATATAAATACACATATGATAAAGGAAAGTGTTTTAGGAGTAAATGGTGACTAGAAAAAATGGTCTGGAACTAACAGGTTATAAAAATATAGGCGACAGTGTATATCTTCTTAAAGACGATATAGGTAGGTGCGGTTATTGCAAAAGAAATTTAGGAATTTTGTGGGCAGACTATTGGAAATGGTTTAGAAATGAACGGGCTTCTATACCTTTATATATTTATTGTGAAACGTGTGCTATTTATTTTTCCTGTCGCATGCATTAGCTTTGGGATCTTTTGGGAGGAAGAATACATAGAAAAAGAAATAAAAAATATTTTAACTTATATTGGAAAAGGTTAAAAAAATGAATTTGGCAGACTATAAGTACCATCCTACTTTAAATGAAAAAACTCTAAATATACACTGTGTTGCCTGCTCAATTCCTGCCGAAATTACTTGTTTAAATTGGTGTTTAGTTGGATGGGATGAACCACATATTGTCCACATTTATTGTCCAGGATGTAATGCCTTATTTCACACTACTGTTCTAAATATCCCTCCCGAAATCATAAGTAGAGATTTGTGTCACATTGTTAATTTCTTATGTGAAGGAGTTTTAGAAGATTGTAAATATATTAATATAATATATGTGTTGTAAGAGGAAGTTATTCATGTTCTTTGAAAAAAGTGATTTTGCGTATGTTAATAATATTGGAATAAGCTGCGGAGAATGTCATCATCCTGCTTTTATAGTATTGAGGGATTTTTATATCTTAGGTTGGATAGATACGCATACTGTAAGTGTGTACTGCTCTCATTGTCATCAATATCTTTGTACATATAGAATGTTGTTAAACAAATATAATCTTTGGGGTGACGTGGAAAATACTTTACTAAAATCTTTGGAAAATATATTTAAGGAAATTGGAGGATGATAAATTTTAATAATTACGATGTATGTCTGTCTTCTGTACGATATCCCCTAAATATAAAATGTAAGGATTGTCTAATTCCCGCCATTCTCGTATCCTTTAGTTATTTTAAAAAAACATGGGGAGAGATATATATTTTGTCTATCTTATGTCCTGAATGTGGGAATTTGTTTTATACCGAAACAAAAAAGGTAGACAATAATTATGCTTTTGCAGATTGGGCATTCGAACTTGTTAGAAACATAAATCATACCGAATCCTTAAAAATTAATAAAGTATTTAAAAAGGAGGATGAAAAGATTGCACTGGATATGCTGGATTGATAGAAAGGAAGAATATGAGATTATTGATTCAATTTCCAACTAGAGCACGTCCTATTAAGTTTTTCGAAGTTCTAAATATGTATAGGGATTTTGCTGATAATTGGGGGGATGTAAAAGTACAAGTTATATGTAATGACGATGATGAGAGCATGAATAACGTAGATGTGGGAAAAAGATTTTTAGACTATGCCAATATCTCTGTAATATATGCGCGCTGTTCGAGTAAGATACAGGCAGTTAATTATGGATTGAACGATAGGGAAGATTACGACATTATCCTCTTAGCTTCGGACGATATGCTGCCTAAAGTTAGAGGATATGATAGTAGGATAATTGAAGATATGTGTAAGTATTTCCCTAATACGGATGGAGTGTTGTGGTATAATGACGGGCATAAAGGAGATAAACTATGCTCTCTATCTATCTTGGGGAGAAAGTATTTTGAAAGGTTCGGATACATATACAACCCTGTATATGAAAGTTTTTTCTGCGATAACGAATTTGCTGAAGTGGCGGGGGCTCTGGGTAAGATTAAGTACTCTGAAGACTGTATTATAGAACATGCTCATCCCGACTACCATCTCTGTAGGACAGATAAACTCTACAAGTATAATCTGCGATATCACGGTAAGGATAAACAAACGTATGCCAGAAGAAAAAAAGAAAATTTCCCCTAATTACATCCGCTGTATGTGTGGAAATATTTTATTGTATAGTCTTTTAAAGGAGGAGGGAAATAAATTTATTTACTGCTTCGTTTTCTGCCAAAACTGCGGAATACATTTTATGGGTTTCTATTTTACCAACTTCCCCCAATATATAAGGACTAGAGAGGATATCTATAAGATTACCGAAAAATGCGATTATATCTTCCGTCAAAAGATATTATGGGTATTAAATATTCCAGAAACAAATGTAAATATTTCATCTGTTTTGAGAGAAGGGGGTACGGGGCATGACTTTCGGGAAAGTGATATGAAGCGCTGCTGGTCAACTTATCTGTACACATATTAATTTTTAGGAGAAGTTATGGCTTTAAGTAGAACACCAGACCCACTTCTACCGGAAGATCGTTTGATAAATTTAGGATACTGCGGTTGTAGGGGAAGAATAAAATATAAAGTTTTTTACGAAATAAAAGATGGGGGATATATAAATCATCATCTAGTAGTAGTTTGTTCTTACTGCGGAACTATTTTCTTATATTTTGGACTATTTCATCCTATTACTTTCTCCGATGTAGACGACGGAGTAATAAATTTGAAGAAGAAAGTTGGAAGCATATTACATAGAAAATTTAACTAAGGAATAACTTTATGTTTCCGGGAATGTGTGGTTGTGGAGGAGAGTTTGAAAAAATAGTTACTTGGAATAGTACTTGGAGTGGGTGGTATTGTGTAAATGTTATCTGTGAAAAATGTGGTTTTTTTATAGTGACGTATTTTGTGATAGGTAATAAGGTAAGTGTTGTTGAAAAGGATCTTGAACGTTTGTGTTATAAAGCAGTAAATATAAATAAAGAAGCATGTAAACTTTAGCTAGGAAATAGGTTTATGAATATAGGTAGATGTAACTGTGGAGGAGGGTTTGAAAAAATATTAACCTATTATTGTAATTTAGGTGGACTTGTCCTTCATATTCGTTGTAAGAATTGTGGTGTGTTTATTTTAAGCATAGTTTATTATCCCTTTGTAAAATATGAGGATATACTATCATACATAAATTATGGGCTAAGATAATGCAAATAGAGCGGGGGGAATACGGATAATTTAATTAAGGATAATTTTATGAAAATGGGTGAGTGTGGATGTGGGGGATATTATAGAAGGATACTAGCAAATGCTTTTAGAGAAGAGCGTGTATATATGTTCATCCTCTGTACTAGATGTGGGGTGGTTATATTAAGTGAAATTAGTGATAACGTATTGGAAGATGATATTATTAATAGACTTATATGTAAAATGCACGATAAGGTAGTAAGAATAAATTTAGGAGACTACACAGCTTTTAATTAAGGACTAGTTATAAATATGTTAGGTAGATGTAACTGTGGAGGAGAGTTTGAAAAAATATTTGATTGTACTTGTGCCGGGTTTTGTATGCACATTATCTGTAAAAAATGTGATATGATTATCTTAAGTACATTTACTAATACATTGAATAGAGAATACGGTGCTACTGTAGCATCTAAATTAAAGGATAAACTTAAAAAAATAAATCAAGGAAATTATGGGTAAAAAAGTATTTTCATTCTGTCTTTGGGGGAATAACCCAAAATATACAATAGGAGCTATTAAGAATTTAGTTTCCGTACAAACTTTTTATCCAGGATTTGAGTGCTGGATATATTTGGATTCCAAGACCATCCAAAGTAATATTGTAGATATACTTAAAACACAGGGAGCTAAACTTATAGATAGGGAGGGGGGAGGATGGCATTCTATGTTTTGGAGATTTGAGCCCGCCGGAGATCCTTCCGTAGAGGTAGTGATGGTTAGGGATTGTGATTGTAGGATGATAGAAAGGGAAAGAGCCGCAGTTAAGGAATGGCTTAAAAGCGATAAAGATTTTCACGTAATGCGTGACCACCCTAGCCACGATACACATATTTTAGGAGGGCTTTGGGGAGCTAGAGGAGATGTAATAAGGAACATAAATGAACTCATTTCCAAATGGAAGATTGTATCTGCATATCAAAACGATCAGCTTTTTCTTAAATCTGCAGTGTGGCCAGTCGTATCGAAGAAAACATTCGTTCATGATTCGTGTTGGCACAGGACACGTCAATTTCCCGTCAAACGACGCTTATTTGAATTTGTCGGTGAATCATTCCAAGCTGACGATAGCCCAGGGAATGCTGGCCACAGGATCCTTCTACAAAGGTATTTGGCTAAACATGGTGAATTGGAAAGATGAGGAAAAACTATTCAGAAAGGAATATAGGAAATGGCGGAGGACTTGGTTGAAAGAGCAAAAACAATAGATGAGCTTTGGATGAAAAATAATGGTAAGCATTTTTCAGATTCTGAATTTTTATCTTGGGTTAAAGGGATAGTAACTAAAACTCCTTTCGATGAAGAAGGAGATATGTTTGAAACATATATTAAAGACATAGAAACAGCATTTACTGTTGTAGAAGAATTGCTTAAAGAAGGATGGAAGGAAGCCGATGTATTAGGATTTTTAGATTATATGGTTGAACAGAATATCTCTTTAAATATTAGTGATGCAATACTTACATTAAGTAGAAAATGGAAAAAAGAAATACAATCGAAATCTGTTTAATACATTAAATTCTGTTTGTTTTGAGGCATAATAGATTGGGTGTAGCCTTAAAACGAGAATTAAAATGTTATTTTTAATCGGAGTTCTTTTGGGATTTGGGATCTGTCTTAGAATAAAAAAACATAAACAGATTGGGGGATTGAAGGTGTTTCCGGTCGTTCCCGGGACGCATGGGCAAAACCTTCAACACATTGCCGATGTGTCGAAGGAGGCTGTGAGGACTGCTTGTAAGATATGCAAGCAGACGGGGGTGTTTTATTTAACAAACTCCCCCCTTAAAGAAGGGGAGGTTGGTATCTACGTAGCTCAGGACGTGGATACAGAAAACAGGGAAGTGAATGCTTTGCTGAGCTCTCTGCAGCAGCGTTTGGAAGATTTGAGGTAATATTATGTGTATCCGCTACACCCAGAGGAAGGACCTGTTGTCTTTCCTTTTATATATCTATTGATTTATGGATAAAATATGAATTCAAAAATTAAAATTGCTTTTTATGCGCATTCAATTGATTGCGCGGGAACTTGGAGGTCACATGAAAATATTGCGCTTAATATTAATAAAAATAATTTTACTCCTTATATTCTTTTTTGGCCAGCTAATTTAAACAATACGCGTTTGGATTACTTAAAAAATACTGGAATTGAGTTAATACCTTTTGAAAGAAGTTTGGAGAAAGGGGATGCGTATACCGGATTCACACCTATACATACCAATTTTTCAGAAGTTGTAAAACAATTGAATCCGGATATTCTGCACGTAGCTAGAGGCGGGTATTATGAATGGCCTCTAATAGAGAGGTTGTGCGGGAAACAGATTGAAACTAATGTTTTTGGATACACAGATCTTTCCGGATTTGTGGATAAGAGTTTGGGAGTTTCTAAATATGTGTGTGATAGAACTGGATATAGTATGCGTGTATACAACCCAATAAAGCCTCCGGTATCCAAACCCTCTCTAAGAAGTAATTTGGGTATTTCGGATAAAGCTATAGTATATGGGAGAATTGGTAGAGCAGATATAAATTGGGATATGGCTTTAACGGCTTTTAAGTATATAGAAGATAGGTGTAGAAAACCATGTTATTTCTTAGTTTTAGGAGCTAAGGCAGATAAAAGAGAAAAGAATGTTATATTTTTAAAAGAGACTTCGGATGATGATCGGGTTGCAAGTTTTTATAATACTATAGATGTTTTTCTGCACTCTAGGGAGGATGGAGAGACTTTTGGTTGTTGTATAGCTGAAGCAATGACTTATGGGATTCCTGTAGTAAGTCACTTAGGAACTAAACATAATGGACATATAGATACCTTAAAGAATGCTGGAGTTATAGCTAACGATTTTACTGAATATGTGGATTCGGCTATTTTGTTTGGTAGGAATGAAGCTTACAGAAAATATGTTGGCGATATAGGCATTAAAGAATCTAAAAGATTTTTGATAAAGAATGTAGTTCCGGAATATGAGCTTGTGTATGAAGAACTCAAGGAGAAAAGTAATGTCTGATTTGAGATTGATTGAGGACAATGCGGAAGATCTAAAAGTTAAAGCGCATTCGGAAGTAATACAGCAAGTAGCTACAGCTCTACACAATAAACGTGTATGTACTATGCAGCTTGTTACAACACTTTTAAGTAGACCCGAAAGTGTAACGAGGGCTCCACATAGCGACGAATATTTATATTTACAAGCACTTCCGGCTGTGCTATATGCTAAAGAAATTATTCAGTGTATGGAAGATAAAGGGGTAGCTCCGTGGTTACCTATAACGGAAAAAGATGTTTTAGAAGAGATTGCTGAACATAAACAAAATATGGAGGGGTGATGGTAGCTTTTGATAGAGTGCTTGTGTCTTGCGATGATAATCCGGCTTTTTATGGATATTGGCCTTTAGTTGGACAAGCTTGGAAAAAGCTTTTCCCTGAAATAGAAGTTCAATTGATTTTCGTAACCAACAGAAAGCCGGAAGATTCTTTAATATGTGAATATAGAAGATGGGGGAATGTAAGTATTCTTCCGGAGCTGAAATGTATTCCCACAGCCAATCAGGGAAAATTAGGTAGAATATATGCAGCATCTACTTTCGGGAAGGAAGTAGTTATGGTTAACGATATAGATATGCTGCCTTTACAGAGAGCGTACTATCTGGATAAACTTAAGTATAGGAAGTCGGGAGAACTGTTAACTATAGGCAGTGATTACTACGTAGGCACCCCTCACGAAGGCAAGTTTCCTATGGTATATACGACTGCTGAAGGAGATGTTTGGAAGCGTTTAGTTAATCCTAGAGGGGGTAGTTGGGGGGAATGGCTGGGAAGTCTTAAGACTATTAGGATGGCAGATGATATAGAAGATCCCTTCAAACCTCCGAATCAGTTTTCAGACAAAAGTCTGTTACGTGCTTTATATATGAAAAGACGGGCGGAAGAAATTACTATACGTCGCGCAGATGTTAAGCCATACATCACTAATATTTACAGTAATACAATAAGTAGACCGCATTGGCATTTAGATCTGGAAAAACTAAATAGAGGGGAATATATCCAATCTCATATGTGGAGACCTTTAGAAGGTAATAAAGATAAATTGAAACCTATGGCTGATTATTTAGGGATTACAGAATTTTGAATTTAGATACTAAGAAATGTCATATAAAATATTTACCGACTATAGATTTGGTTGAATTGGATATAGTTAGTTACTGTAATCTAAAATGTTTTGCTTGTAATCGTATATGTAGTGGAGCTCCGACAAAAGATCAAATGAGTGTGGAGCAAATAGAGAAGTTTGTTAAAGAATCCATAGACTCTAAAAAAATGTGGAAGAACATTGCTATTATGGGGGGAGAGCCTTCTTTACATCCCGATATTTTAGAGATAGTTAAACTTATAGAAGTCTATCACCTCTTCAATAAAGCAACTCGTATAACATTTATAAGTAATGGAACTGGAACAAAAGTCAATTCAGTATTAGCTAGTCTTCCTACTTACCTAGAAAAACATTCAACTCTAAACCTTAAGCAAACTAGAGATAAAAATAATGTTATTCCTGAATTCGGTAATTGTTTGCTAGCGCCTATAGATAGAATTAAAGGAACTATCAATTCCTGTAAGATAGCGGCTACCTGCGGTTTGTGTTTAAGTAAGTACGGATATGCTTCCTGTGGTTGTGGAGGAGCGGTAGCTAGAGTTTTGGGATTGGATATATTTGCTAAAAGTTTGGCGGAGATGACCGTAGAGAAGTCTAAGAAACAGTTGGAAATATTGTGCGCATATTGCGGGAGGAATTTAGAGTATTGCATTCTATGTAAGGATGACAGCTCTATCTCTCCTTTTTGGAAGAAAGCTTTGAAAGAATACAAGAAAAATCCACCAAAATTAACGGAGTATTAGATGAATGAAAGAGCTATAGAATATGCTTTTGTATTTAAATGCATTTCTATGTTAGGGCCTAAAACAATACTAGATGTGGGGACGGGTAGAACAGCTCTTCCCGCTCTAATAAATAGTTGCGATATTCAAACTGTATGTATAGATAAAGATGCAAAACAGATAACAGCTAATAAGTTTTGTGCTGTTAGAAAGGATGATATTTTAAAACCTACAATTAAAACTAAATTCGATATGATTATGTGTGTTAGTGTCTTAGAACATATTCAGCAGTTTGATTTGGCAGTAAAGAATATGACCGAGCTGTTAAATCCGGGAGGGGGTATAGTATTAACTTTTCCCTATAATGAAAATGTATATATTCCAGATAATTATAAACTGCCTAAAGCCGGTTATGGGAAAGGAGCTTTAGACATTTGTCAATCTTTTTCAAAAAAAGAAGTAGTTGAATGGTGTAGTATGTTTAAGCTAAAGCTTAAGCTACAGGAACGTTGGGAAGTATTTTCAGGAGAATTTTGGACATACGGGAGTAGACTCCCTGTACATAAGCAGGGAAGAGATGAAAATGCTCCACATCAATTATCGTGTATTCTTTTAGGGAATTAATTATTAAAACATTACAAGAACTTAATAAAACATATAAATCTTTTAAGGGAACAGTAGTTTCTTTAAAAGAAAATTATTTTGATGTATACGAAAGATACTTTAATCCTATAAGAGATAGTGTGACATCTATCTTAGAGTTGGGAGTTAAGCAGGGAGCTTCTCTTAAAATTTGGAGGGACTACTTTCCTAACGCTAAGATATTTGGGATAGATAATGATGTAAGATGTAAGGCATATTCAGGAGAGAGTATAACTATAGAGATACTTAGTCAAGCGGATACCGGAGCGCAGATTGAGTTCGGAAAAAATTATGGTCCTTTTGATGTTATAGTGGATGACGCCTCTCACATTAACAGTTTAACTCTAAATTCTTTTAATGCTCTTTTCCCCTATCTCAAGTCGGGAGGATGGTATATAATCGAAGATTTAGCTAATTCCTACGAAGATCTAAATAAGGTTTTGGGGAAGTGGCACGGGGAGTTGAGAAGAAATAAAACAGAAGGGACCAATTTGAAGAATGATAGATCTCAAATAGATAAATTTCTTTTGGATAAGATTAAAGATATGGATAAACGAATCGGTGAAATTAGAACTATTCACATCTGGTCTATGCTATGCTTTATACAGAAGGTTTAAAGAATGTCTTTAGAAAACAATAAAAAATATTTAAAGTATATGGGTTCTAAATGGGGGGGAGTGTTTTTAGACCCCAGTCTAATATATAAGAATGACTTAGTTATATCTGCAGGATTAGCTGCGGATTATTCCCTAGATATACAGCTTATATGTGAGTTCGGTTGTAAAGTAGTCGGGATAGATCCTACAAAACAAGCTTATGAAGAATATCTAAAATTACTTAATGCACACAGATTCTCTAAACAAGACTTTATCTTAGTTAGAAAAGCTTTGTTTGATACGGATAATAAGAGCGTAACTTTAGGAGGAAAGGCTAAAACCATTTTCAATAAAACGGGGGAAGCGGCTATTACCTTAAGTATGAAAACACTTTTCAATACATATCCCCACCCCTCCCTAATTAAACTTGATATCGAAGGAGCTGAATATGCTGTTTTAGGAAGTTTGGATACACTCCCTAAAACAGTTACACAACTTAGTGTGGGATTCCATCACTGGCTAAACGGAATTACAGATAAGTATCCTAATGATATTGGGAGATGGTTATATACTGAAGAGGATACTAAAAATTGTATTGATGTTTTTAGAGAGTGGGGATATAAATTTGTTTACTATACGAATGATGATCCTAGGAGAGGTGTTCAGGAAGGCCTCTTCATACGTAGGGACTTAGCTACACAATATGCCGAAATAACCGTATAGGTTAAGAATAGTGATTGATAACAAATTAAAATTTATATTCTTACATATTAATAAGACCGGAGGAATTAGTGTAGCATCTTCTTTACTAAATAGGGACGTTTCGGCAATACATAGAACAGCTAGGTGGTATGCGGAAAACAAACCTAAAGAATTTAAGACGTATTTTAAATTTACTTTTGTAAGAAATCCTTGGGAGAAAGAAGTTTCGGATTGGTTCTTTCATCTTTCCAAAGGAAAGAAGTTAAGTTTTGAAGAATATATAAATATGTATTTTACGGAAGAAAATCAGTATTACATTCCCTCCAACCAACTCCCCCCAACCTCTGATATAAATTGGTATTGGCATAGACATCAACTCGATTGGATAAGTTTGGGAGGCAGAACCCCGGCAGTTAATTTTATAGGTAGATTTGAAAATTTGCAGAAAGATTTTTATAAAGTATGTAAATATTTACGCCTCCCTAAAAAACGTTTAGGACATTACCCCCGTACTGAATATACAGTTAGGAGGGATAAGAATCCCCGTGCTTATCGTTCTTTTTATAATTCTAGAACTAGAAAACTTGTAGCTGAATTTTACGCTAAAGATATAGCTTTATTTAAGTATAGTTTCTAACCTTAAAATATATGTATTTTAAGGCATAATACTTTGTAGGTCTTTAAATTTGAAAGACTAAGGTGACATATCTAATTATCGCCGTTCGGGTGATTAGAGTGTGAGCGCTGACAGGACGGTCTCATCAGCATAGTTGATCTTACATGCTTATGGGGGGTGTATTTGTAGATCGGGTTAAGGCTTGTCCTGGAAACGACGTGCTTTCACCGAAGTACGTTAGCTTCCTAACTACCGTGGCCACGGTAGGAAAAAGCCGGAATTTTCGGGGGCGAACTGGAATCGATTGGGAGTGTATGTTAGTGTTTGCACGCAGAGGATTATCGTTGGCCTCTATAAACATCGATAAAAGACACAATTGCGGAGTCTTTTCCCTTAGCTGCGTAAGCAGTCGTCTCTTTTCCTGAAGTCTGATAGGGAATAGAGGCGTAAACATTGGACTAAGCTGAAGAAGGTATGCTACTACCGAACTTCAGTCGAAAATTTAAACAGAGCAGAATATTCCAAATTTTCAGTTATAGGAATATTTGTTTGAAAACTGGCGTTGTGTCCGGAAGTCTTACCGGGCCGAATAATTCAAAAAGACTAAGCGTGTAGAGAATACTTCCTAATAACCTCAAGACGGCGGTTCGAATCCGCCCGCCTCCACCATTTGGCAACTACTTTAGTTACCTTCTCTACCAGTGGATTCACTGGTGTAGGTTTGCGTGCCGCCTCCGTTGGGTCTCCGTCAGGTCTCCTACCAACGGCTGGAAACGTAGACTGAAAAATTTATTAGGAGATTGGCTACCCTGGCGGACGAAGGGGGTGTTGATGGTCCTAGACCCTCAGTCTCAACGGCATGAGACAGATGCGAACAGCATCGGACCAAGTGGAACGTAGTCGGCCTGGCTGCACGTGGAATTCGTGTACGGGAGCGTAACTCATCTACTTGCAGAACACTAATTTTTCGAGTTTTAAACATATTTAGTTTGCGGGGTGACCATGGAACTTTCCAATCGGGGAAAGGGCGGCAAATTCCATGCAACAGATCTAATCCGATTTTGTTAGATTGTTGTTCGCCAGGTTCGACTCCTGACCCCCGCAATTTAAAAAAAGAAGACGGTGGAGGGCTGTGGTTATGGATAAGAGTGTCGAATGTACCGATCTTGGTTGGGTTCGCCCGACTACGAGGGGAGAACTGAAAGACAGGCTTGCACATGGCGAGACGTGCGAGGTTGTCACCAGCAACGCGGAAACCACCAGCATGATGCTGCGCGGATGGCTGCAATTCAACGGGTTCACTGTGCACCCGTCCGAGAATGAGGGCTGGAGCATCTTTGAACCCAGTGTGGAACAGGCTGAACCAACTTTTTCTAAATAAATTTTTGGATACTGGGAAAAGACCCTTAGAGCCGTCTCCTTCTTTAGAAAGGAGCTAAGTAGAAAAATTACTAGCGGATGGGGTCAATCAGATGGCAAGGAAGAGTGTTCGGCCGTACGCGAAATGCAGCTCTTTCTGAGATAGCGTAGCCAGGAAACCGGAGCGTGAGACGCCTACCTGATAAACGGTATCCAAGTTTTTTCCGTCGATCTTTGAAACTGAAGCAAGAATGCTTCAGTTTCTTTTATGTATGTTTTAAAAAGGGAGAAAAAGAATGCATTGGCCTATAATACTTTCCACCATATGTTTGTTAATTTTTATAGGAATAGTTTGGATGGGTTATATCAAATTGGATGAAAATTGGTTTGGTTTGGGTATTTTAGGAGGAATTCTTACCATAGTCCTTGGTTTTGGCGCGTTATGTTTATTCCATTCAGTAGAAACAATTACTGAACTAGTAATTCCTGATTCTATTTTAAGTAATGAAGATTATTTAGTTGTTGTATATGAAGGGAAAGTTTTTTTAAGTGATAAAGCAGAATACGTTAGGAGGAGTGAAAAAGAAGAGGTGGTTTTAGAAAAGATAATGAGAAAAAATACTTACGGAGGATTTGCAGTACCGTTAGTGTATAAGATAGTATTTAAAGAAGGGGATCTGTAAGCATAATTGATATATCCCGGAATGCCCGAGTGGTTTAAGGGAGTGGTTTGCAAAACCATTGGTTAATCCTTCGAAGGTTCGAATCCTTCTTCCGGGTCCAGTTTATTTTAGGAGAATTGAATGTCTAAGAAATCTAAGAAGCAGAAGGATGGAAGGATAAAAGTCACTGGATTTTGGGGGATAATAAAGAAACATAGGATAAAGTAACGCGGCCGGGTAGCTCAGTTGGTAGAGCGCCAGCTTGAAGAGTTGGGCGTCGGCGGTTCGAACCCGTCTCTGGCCACCAAACTAAAAGTATTATGACAAATAAAGAAACATTAGAACAAAAGTTTGAAGATGAGTTATATGAACTTAGACGCACTTGCGATCACATTGTACCTGTTATTTATTTAGGTAACTATGGCGTAGATTTCTATGGTATGTGTTCTAATTGTGAAGAACAGTTATCCGTTCAGTTGAGATTAAATAAGGATATAATTACTGCTGTTAGCATTTTACTAGCAAAAATAACTCCCCTGCATTTTCCATCTCAAGAATGCGTTATAACCATTCATAAAATGGATCATTTATTTTCAAATTATGAGTGCGAACTATTTTTTAGAAATAAAAATTACAGGAGAGAGTGGTTGAAAGATGTAAAAGAAAAGATTCAAAATATTGAATGGAGTGATTTGTGCAAACATAAAACTTAAAATATATAATATATTTTGGCATAATATAGTAGAAGTGTTTCGTTGAGCGTTTTCGTAAAACAAAAAGGAAAGAAGAATGGGCAAAGACACATTGGCCGGATTGCTAGCTGCGGAGAATGATATACGGAAGGAAAGTGCGGGCAGGATGAATGAAGGCTTGCATGTATATAAGGGGGATGCGGTTTCAGGATTGGAAACTGTATATTCTCCGTATAATGAGGGTGATAGAGACATCCCGGTACTGGATTCGAAGCGCCGGGTGACAACAGTCCCGGAGCGGGTAAGATATGATTTGGGGGCTTTTAGGAATTTGCTCCGTCTAGTGACTACTAGAGAGAAGAGCAACACGTCAGCGGCAGCTAACGTGACTTTACCAGACGGGACCGTGTTTGAAGCAGTTCCTGTGGGAGTGCTTATGGAACTGCCAAAGCAACTGCAGGTACTTAGAGAATATATGGCAGCTCTTCCAACTCTTGACAACACGAAGAGATGGAAGGAGAGTACAAATGAAGAATTTGTGTATGTGGCAGAAACGGAAAAGACAATACGGCGTGTAAAGCAAATCAAGCATAAGATAATTGTTCCGGCAACGGAGCAACACCCGGCGCAAGTCGCCGAGTATAGTGATAGCATTCCAGTAGGGGAGATGGAGAGGATTGTGACTTCGGGAGCTATTACGTCGGTGAGAAAAGCTCAAATGCTTAGAGCTCTGGATGACATAATCGCAGAATTTCATCGGGCAAGAGGAAATGCAAATACATCAGTTCCGGATAGATCTTTGAAGCCTATGGTTGATTCTATATTGAATAGTATTGTTGGGAAAGAATTAATGGATCGGAAAGATATCACCGAAAAGTAAAGGAAGAAAGATGGATCAAGAAGAAGTACGTAAGCCTCGGAAAGGTTTGAAAAAACTTAGGGCCTTTGCCGGTCCTCATACGAGAGCTTTGCCCGGATATAAATGCGAGAACTGCAAATGTTCTCGTTACAGCCCTTGTACTTGTTCAAAGAAGGGCTAAAATAATTTCGGGCTTCTCCACCATAGAGTGCATAAGTTTTATATTTATGTATTCTATGGGGAAGCTCGAAAATCCCAAACGGGAACATCGTTATTTTTCTTCGTTAATGTTTAAGCGTTGCTTAAACAAGATTCGTTAGTATTTTCGTGTTCCCCGTTCATCGTACAAAAGGTATATTCATTCTAAAGTACACTAATCAGATGACGCAAATGTGTTGCGTCAATACACGCAGTCGGGGGTTCGAACCCCTCCTGCCTCACCAAAAGAATATAGGTATCTTGTATTCTTTTTAATGAGGTGGTAGCTCAGTGGTAGAGTTGCGTGCCCATTTTTAAAGCTGATTAAGTGGAAGGGAGTGGATAATACTAGTCAATCCTGACCTGAAAAATCAGGAGTCCAGCATTTGACTACGGATCAAGAGTAGCTGGAACTTTGATGATGCCGGAGAGTATGTAGTAGGTTAACTACATACTCTCCTTTTTTTTAATTAAGGATTAAAAATGAAAAAACATTTGTTGCTGGTTTTAGGTATTTGTTTGCTCGCCGCCCCCTGGGCAGTAGGTATTATAAATGATCCTGGAATTTTTATAGAATATTTAAAAGCTATTTGGATCATCACCTGGACATGTGCCTGTTTTGCCGGAGGGCCTATATGTATATTTCTTTGGTATGTTGGGAGAAAGGAATGAATGTTAAGTGGCTTATAGAGAAAGGTGTTTGGCATCCTAAAGAAGAAGAAGCTTTAATAGAAGCCTGCAAAAAATTAGGATTGGAATACAAATTATATGAATACAAACCTTTTGATAAAAATTTAAAGTTAGTAAATCAGTTTGATGATAGAGATTGTGTTGTTGTTTCCGGATCTATAAATTTGACTAACGCTGTTATGTGTGAGACTGTTTGGGTTCCCGGAGTATATGCGGAATATCCTAATTATTTGTGTTCTGTATACTATTTAAAACTAGGGGATTTGCTTTTAAACTCTGAATATGTCTTAGTGCCTTTCGGAGATTTAAACAGATTGAAAGGCATGTTATATAGGTGTTTTGGTAAGGACAATACAATTTTCATTCGCCCCGATTCAGGGAAGAAGTCATTTAGAGGTAAGCTTGTTGGGTGCGAGCATTGGGGGAGTGAAATGGAAGAATGTAAAGTTTGGGGGATAGAAGATACTGAAATGGTTTTAATAAGTTCTCCAAAATATATAGATATGGAGTGGAGATTCTTTGTAGCCGATAAAGAAGTTTTTACAGGTTGTTTGTATTATGCAGCAGGCCTTTTAGAAGAAGATAAAGAATTAAATAAGAAAGCTGAAGAGTTAGCACAGAAAGTTGCTAAACTTTATCAACCTGATAGATGTTTCTCTATAGATATTTGTAGTAGGAGTGGTGAATTTAAAGTTTTAGAAGTTAATTCCGGGACATCCTCTGGAATGTATGATTGCGACATAGAGAAGATTGTTGAAAGATTTTCAGCAGTAGCAGAAGACGATTACGATAACGATAACTACTCTCACATTCTTAGAAAGGACTAATTATGGGGGTTGATATGCTTGGTGTAGGTGGAATAGGTTTGTGTTTGAATGATTATAAAGATAGATTTTTTCAAGCATTTACAGATCCAAAAGATTTTGAGGGGATGAATGATGAGTGGCCGGAAATTATATGTGAAAAAATAGCTAACAGCTGCTATAGTCACGCCGGTGATGCTTATAATGGGAAATCATATGTATATATTTTAGTAAATGGGAAAACGTTAAAAGAAATAAATGAAAATGCTGAGGCATTTTGTAAATCTTTTAGGGACTATGGGATAGAGATTTATCCGGATGATTTACAACGTATTGCGGATATTTATATTTTTTAGGAGAAAAAGAATGGCTGAATTTAATGAATATTATTCCTGTGATGATGTTCTACTTGTTCCATATTATTTGGATAGTAGGATAGATAGTAGGAGTCAATGTGATCCTTCTTTTAGGGAATACTCTCTCCCACTAATAGCTAGTTGTATGGATACAGTATACACTAAAGAATTAGACAAATGTTTAACAGATAAAAAGATAATGGTTTGGGTGCATAGATATTTTAAGAGTTATAAAGATCAACTAGCAGCTGCTCTAATTCCTAAAAGTTCAGAATATAGATGGTTTGCTGTGGGGAGAGATGTGGATTGGATAGAGGGGTTGTATAACAAAGGAATAAGACATTTTGTTGTGGATATGGCGCACGGAGATAGTCATATATGTGAACAGACTGTAAAATTTATAAAGAATCTAAAAGATACTAAAGTTATAGCTGGAAATGTAGCGACTACTAGTGGTTTTAAAAGACTGCAGAATGCCGGTGTTTGGGGGGTTAGGGTAGGAATCGGTTCTGGAAGTATTTGTAGCACAAGAACTTCTACAGGTTTTGGAGTTCCACTTTTGACTTCAATCGAAAGGTGTTTAAGAGCTAAGGATACAGCTATAATAATTGCGGATGGGGGAATTAAGTATCCTGGAGATATTCCTAAAGCAATTCGTTTCGGAGCTGATATGGTTGTAAGTGGTAGGCTTTGGGCGGGTACGAAGCTGGCTGCTGGTTATTGTTACGATAAACATAAGATGGCCTACTGTTCAGCATATGATCTAATACATGCCGAAGATGAGGCGAACGGGTGTGATGAAAATAGAGTTTATTATAAAGTATATAAAGGAATGGCATCTAAGGAAGCTCGTGCCGGAATACTTAAGGAAGCCAGCATTGAAGGTGTTAGTGGATTAATAGAATATACTGGAAAAACCGAAGAATTTATTGAGAACTTGCGTAGGAATATGCAGAGTGCTCTATCCTACGGGGGGGCTATAAATTGGGCTGAATTTAGGCGGAATGTTAAGGCTATACGCATAACTCCTGCAGCTTGGGAGGAGTCCAGAACACATGTGTTACAGCCGGAGTCAGTATACGGATGAAAGAAGAAATAATTTCTGAAAATGATGTATTATTGTGTAAAGCTGATGTAAAGATGACACGGGAGAACCATATCTATATATGTAATTGTTTTTTATATCAAGTTGGGAAAGATTATTTATATAAGTATTATATAACGTCTTCCACAAGTTCTTCTTTTGAGATTCATTCTAGTTATTTTAGTGATATATCTGAAGAGGAGGCTGTTTATTTATACTCTGCTTGGATTAAACACGGAGAGATTGTAGAAGATAATACTGCCGAAACAGAATTTAGAGCTTTAGTATGCATTAAACTTCTCTAGAGAAAGAATATGATAAATAAAGAAGAGATTGAAAGCATTGTAGCAAATATTATTGAAGAGGGAGGGGTTGTTCTATGCCAACTAGTTGGGCAGTTTAATATATATATTTTGGTAAAATGTAAAGACGAATACAGCATACATTCATATAAAATACTTAAGGTAGAACATACATGCTCTACAATTTCAGCAGAAAACGCGGCATATTTATATTTATCGTGGATTAGTTTGGGAGGGAGTTGGGCTTTGAGTTACATATCTCTAGAAAATATAGATAAGGATTTTAGAAATATTGTAGCTGCGGCTTTACTCTAATTATTAGGATTTAACTATGTTTACATGTCAGCTACTCACGGCTGAAGCCGGGAGTCTCCTGTGGAGGGGGTCATGAAACCTTCATGTTTCAGAGGTTGGTTTTTAGCAAAACATTTAGGAGATAATTTGATATGTATAAGGCAAAATTACGGGCGTGGTTTTAATTCGGTGAGTATTTTGTGGTGGAATAACTTGGATGGACAGTATTATAAATCTATTTTGAATTATAAAATAGGTTACGTAGTGAGAGAGGATATATCTCTAGAAGAAAGTGCACTTTTGTGCATTTCTGAGAAGTATTTAATTAGAACTAGGTTAGTATCTTCTAAATTCATACCTAAAGATTTGAAGAATTTAATAAGTGTGTTACTGCTGTAAGGAGTTGGGAGTCAACTACTCCCGGCTTCAGCCGGGAGTATCTTGCGGAGAGTTTTATGAAGTGGTTAATAATTCAGTCAGCCGGAGAGCATGATGGTATTAGGGATAAGTGGACTCCTAATGATTATCTTAGAGAATGTTTTGCTATAAAGTATGCTCTAGAAACGAATAAACAGGAAGCGGATATTTGGGGACTTAGGCATTCCAACTTCAAATCTAAAATTGATTTCGAAGGGTACGACATTATACTATGTATTGAGAATTATGAAATAGGATGGTTGCCTGATTTTAAGGCTCTGAGAAAACCACTCAAATTACAGTGGTGTATAGATTTGCATTGTGGTGGAAGAAATCGTTTGCAGAAAATAACTCCAAATATGGATATGGTTTTGCACAGTACTCGTTCTCTCCTCCCCGCTTATGCTAAGCTGTATCCTAAACAAAAACATGTATGGTTCCCGAACGGTGTGGATGATAGATATTTTTTCCCAAAAAATTTACCTAAAAAAGAAAATATAGTTTTTGTAGCACATCCTAGGAACAGGGGCGGATGGATTAAGAATTTGGCTAAAGATGTGGGAATGAAACACTATTTTGAAACCGGTAGAGATATGTTTAAAAGAGTTTCAGAAGCCAAAGTTCACTTCAACGTATCTATTTCCTGCGATGTGAATTATAGATGTTTTGAGACTATAGGTTTAGGAACAGCCTTACTAACAAATTATATTCCGGAAATGGAAGATTTAGGGTTTAGGGACGGGATTAACTGTAAGCTTTTCAAAACATATGCCGAATGTGTTTCAGGAGTTGGAGAACTTTTAAAAGACAACAGATACGTATCTGTTGGAGAGAATGGTTACACCCTCTCCAAAGAACATACTTACACAAAACGTATTAAGGATCTCCTTCCGCATATTTAGGATTAAAACTATGTTAAGCAATTTCAATAGAATATCACCTAAGGATCCTATAGTTTTAGATCAAAAACCTAAATTTCGTTATAACGAATATCTTATAGAAAAAATTAAAACAGAAGTATGGATAAGGAGTGGTTAAATGCCTGTATGTATAGGAATGGCTGCACAGCCTCGAAGGTTTGAAAATTTACAGAAAAGCCTACCGATCTTAGCCGAACAATGCGATAAGCTTTGGTTGATAGTAAATCCGGATAGTACTAAGAAGATAGAAGAGCCTACCCCAATTCTACCTTCTTGTTTAGATAAGATACAAAACACAGAAGTTATAATTAACAGTGAAAATTTAGGAGATAAAGAAAAGTTTTTAGGAATGCAATATCAATCCTCCGGATATTATCTAACAGTGGATGATGACATTTTATATCCTAAAGATTATGTCGAAAGGATGATAGAGTATATGCTTCAGAAAGAGAATTGGTGTATAACTTGTGTACACGGGAGTACTTTCGATCCTTTCGGAAATTTGGATAGGTTTATAGGACAGAGAAAGATGTACCACTTTGAGTGGGGGTATGATAGATTGGATAGGGTGATGATTCCTGGGACAGGAACTGCTTGTTATGAAGTTACTAAATTTAAGATGCTCCCCGAAGAAATGCCTGTAACCAATATGGGGGATATATGGATTGCCTGTAAAGCAGCACGTTTAGGAGTTCCAATATACACTGTCCCGCGTCCTGCCGGATGGCTTAAAGGACTCCCGAGTTTCGGACAGAATATAGCTGAAAACAGACCTTCTAAAGAGATGGTGGAAGCTGTTAAAAGAAATAAAGAACATTTGCAGAAGATGTTTAGGAGATTGGATTGTGAATGAAAAAGAAAGACAGTTTTTAAGATCCTTAAAAATAAACCATGTTAGTGTAAATAAATATACCAATCAATTCTTTTTGAGTGGAGAAGTTGGAGAAGCTTTTCATATAAGTAAAACTAGAGGTAATTTAGATGATCTGGGTGCATTTTTTATTGATTTTCAAAACATGCTAAGAGAGATGCTGAGTAGATTACATGAATCAGTTTAATATGCAGGATTCTATAGAGTCTCTAAAAAATAAAGAGACGTATATAAAATATATAAATACTTTCGGGGATATTCTTTCTTTAGGTACTTTAAAACAAGAGCGGGAAAAAGATACTTTTCTAGGATTTTTTGGAACTGTGAATATTTTTAAGTACTTAAAAATAGGTTTGTTTGATGATTATGAAGATGGTGTAGATAAGAATATAGCTTTTTCGCTAATTTCTTTAGCGGATTTAGGAGGATTTAGATTTATAGAAATATATAGGAATGGTTCAGGATACATATGTAATGAAGTGAGAAGATATTTTTCTCCAATTTTAAAATCTTCTCCAACATCCTTAGAAGAATTATCTAAGCAGTTTTTAAAAATTGAAGGGGGTTGTAAAAAAGCATATATAGTCAAATTCATATATTTTAAATTTAGTGAAGCTCTTAAAGAGCTGGATGGTTATTTAGCTGCGGAGTTGTTATAATGCCGGGGAAAACGCCTAAAAGAACATTACCGATGCCTGCGGATTGGATAGAGAGACAGAGGACTTTGTATGAAGTTTTAGCATCGAGTCCTGAATATCCCTCCGGACGTTTTGAGGGGAGAGGAATTGTAACCTGTGCTGGCGGTAAATACTTCCCGCCGGCCTGGGTTATGATGAACATGCTCAGGAGATCCGGCTGTGAACTACCTATACAGATGTGGTATTTGGGACCTGATGAAATAAATAAATCCATAAGAGAAGCTGTTAAGCAAATACCTAATGTTGAATTGGTAGATGCCTACGCTGAAAAAGTTAAGCATCCTGTACGAAAGTTAGGGGGATGGGAAAGTAAGCCCTTCTCTATAATAAACTGTCCTTTCGAAGAAGTTTTATTTTTGGATGGGGATAATGTTCCTGTAAAGAATCCGGAATTTCTATTCGAACACCCTAAGTATAAGAAGTATCACTCAATATTCTGGCCCGATTATGAAAGATTGGGGAACGATAGGAGTATATGGCAGATATGTAAGATAGCTCCGAGATCTGAACCGGAGTTCGAAACAGGACAGATTTTAATAAATAAGAAAGAATGTTGGAAAGCTCTCCTCCTAACTATGCATATGAATGAGTGGAGTGAGTTTTATTATAATCACATTTGGGGGGATAAGGAAACATTCCACTTAGCCTGGCATGTAGCTAATAAATCTTATTATATGATCCCGCATCCTATAGAAAGAATACCTAAGACAATGTGTCAGCACGCCCCGGAGGGGGAGAGATTATTTCAACATAGGAATTTAGCTAAGTTTCAAATATTCGGAAATGAGCATATTCCCGGATTCATGTTTGAAGATGAGTGCTTAAATTTAATTGCGGAACTTTCTCCTTTAGGTTTCGGCGAGGGTTTTCCGGTAACATTTAATGCTATAGGAAAAAGTGCTATTCCTGAAACTGCAAAAAGAAATATCTTTTCAGCTTCGATGAGTAAAGCTTATAAAATGTTACTTAAAGATAGATATTATAAATATAAGAGAGAAGGAAGTTCTAATAAGATCCTAGAATTTAAAGAAGATGGAACTTTCGGTAAAGGATCTTCTCCGGAGGAATATAGGTGGTACTTAGGTTTGGATACGGATGCGATAACGTTATTTATTTTAGATATAAATAGGAAAGTACTGTGTAAATTACGTAAACTAAGCGATGCCAGATGGAAAGGCTGCTTAATAGGACAGGTTAGGTATAATGTAGAAATACATCGTAAGTGAAGATAGCTGCTCAAACATTCCCTAAAGGTACATTGTTTATTTACCACAACGTGTATCACCCCGCAAACAGTTTTAAAATTGCTGAAAAGAGTTTTAAATATTTATGTAGTAGACGTCCTACTGTTTTAAGTAGATGGCATTTGCTTATGCAGTATGTTTACTATTTGCGGGGGTGGGGGATTGAGCAGTCTTTCAATGTTTCGAAGCATTTTGAATTGGACGCCTTCAATCCAGTTAAAGCTTCTGCTGTAGAATTTGTACACTCTCTTAGAAATCCCAAGAGAGTTTTAGATAAACAGAAGGTTTTAAATAAATACATAAATATTTCATATGTATTGGATCCTATTGCATTTATAAATAAAGCGGGAAGTATACCTCCTAAAGTATATTCTTTTCTAAAAAGCTTATATAGAGAGGGGGCGGAAGAAATAAGTTTTGTGGATGAACAGACAGATATTTATTTGAATAAAGATATGGAGTGGGAAGAGAGAAGTAAGTCTTTATATCTGAAAAAGATCTTTGAAAAAGCTGCGGCGACGATTGTAGCTGCTTATTATGTAACATATCCTTTGGATAAAGTTAGGTGGTAAAATGCAAAAGTTTTTGTTTGGAGATAGGTTTGTTTTAAATGTTAAAAATTTATATTTTTATAAAACAAACATTAGTATATATGTAATTAGAGAAATGGATGAATCCATTTCATATTCCATTTTTTACGATAATTGTTTCAATCCTGTTTCTGAAAATCTTAAACCAGTTCCTTCTTCGGAAGAAGAGATTTGTTTAGAATGTATAAAAGCGGTTAGAGATATGGATAATTTATTTCGATTATACGAAGAAGTGGGCTTTCCTGATTTTGTGAAAATTTTAAAGACGTACTACGCAGTGTACCTGTTGTGAAGAGGTGAAATGTGAAAAACGAAGAAAAATTTGTATCCTCTATTCTTATAGCAGCTAAAAGATTAAGTAAAGTGAATGAGGCGGTTTGGTATGGCTATTTACTATACGAGTTTTATGAATACGGGGAAGATGTTAAAATATATAGAACTTTATTAGGAAATTCTCACACCGTATGTAAACGTAAAATAAAGAGAAGCAAAAGTTCTCTACGCCAACTTGCGTATGATATTAGATTAGATGCCTCTCGTTTGTGGTGTAAGATATTTATAGAAGACTTATGTAAATTATTTCCGGAATTGAAAAAATGTATAGAAGCGGAAATAGCAGCGAGGTTATTGTGACTGCAAACTATTTAGTAAAAAATGAGATACCTATATATAATAAGGAAATTAGATGGAGTAGAGGTTCTTACAAAGTAAATTCATATAGAAGGATTTATAGCTTTTATAGATATGAAAATAAGATATTTATTGTAAAGTATTTTTTTAAAAGAACTAGTTCTTTTAGAATTCCTTCAAATCCTTCTTCAATAACGCTTTCCTCTATAAAAGTATTTTTAAAAGACATGAAAATACATTATCATCTTTCATTTTATAATACGGAAGCATATAACTTGTATTTAGAAGAATTATTAACTAAGATCCCGGAATTTAAAGTGGAGTTAGCCTTGGAGTTATTGTGAATTTTACCTTAGGAACATGTAATTATTGTACCCCGGACATTACCCTAACGATGCTTAAAAGCTTTCGTTTCTATCATCCAAAACATACGGATATAATAGTGTGTGAAAACTCCCCAATATATATAGAAGATGAACATACGCTTCTTAGGAGGAGTTGTAATTATATAACTTTAAGATTCCCACAGGGGAGACATGAAACATCTGTAGATACTCTTATAGAAAATACAGTTACCAAATACCTTCTGCTGGTAGATAGCGATATAATATTTTTGAATAACTGCTTAAACTCTTTACAGCTTATAGGTACGGCGGCTGTTTTAGGGAAGATTACTGGAGATAGAGGAGGAAAGAGAATTAGGGAGAGAGTGGATCCCTGGTTCTGCCTAATTGATTGTGAACAAATTAAAGAACATAAAATTAAGTTTTATGATGATAAAAGATTTTGGAAGAATACGGATGATCCCAATATTAGAAGATATGATGTAGGGAGTAGTTTTTTAGAAGATGTTAAAAAAGCGGGTTTAGGAGTTGTAAATATAGATTTGGGAGGTCTATGCTTCCGACATTATGAAGGGATGAGTTGGTGGGGTAGTTCAGCGGATAGAATACTAAAAGAAAAATATGAACATAAGATTAAATTGTATTCGTATGAAATTAGAAAGTTTAAAAATGTGAGTGTGTAAAATGGTTTTAAGCGAACAGGAACTCAAGGTTCTTCTCTGTGTCCCTGAAGATGCTGAAAGGATATTGAAAAGAAATACAGGTTTATTAGGACATATAGAGTGGGCTAATGCTGTATTAGGAGGTGTTAAATGCTAGAGATGGAATGGTTATATTATCTACAGTATGTAGATATATTAGCGTCTATATTGGGGAGATCGGGGATGGAGAAGATTGAAAACATATACGGGATTCCGAGAGGGGGTTTAATTCCGGCAGTAATTTTATCGCATAAATTCGATAAAAAACTTATAACAGATAGGAAGGATATAGATCCTAAAAATACTTTAATTGTAGATGATATTTCAGATACCGGTTCTACATTCCTAAAGCTTATAGAAGACATTCCTGGAATAACTTATACAGCATCTATAGTTTCCAATATAGATACTGAATATAAGCCGATGGTATCTGTCGTAGTTAATTCCGGACAGTGGGTTAAGTTTCCGTACGAATGTAAAGGGAAAGATAGATAAACGATCAGTTAAGCGAACAGATTTGTGGCATCCTACATAACCTTTAAAATACGCTTATTTAGGGCATAATAAAATGGACCCGAGTTTAGGTTAGGTTAAAAAAAAGGAGAAAAAGGTTATGATGATGACGGAGATGAGGTTAGGTTTCCTATTGGGGGCCGCGCACGGAGGGCTGAGGACATGAGCTGTCAACGATGCAATGGCAAGTCCAGGCAAATGCCTGGCGAGCAGGCGTCCTCCCTATACGCCAAGCTGAAACCTTATCTGCGCATCGTGCCTTCGTGGGGTTGCTACACTCCGTCACGGGGGCCCAACAAGGCGGGCGACCACACCGCGTGGCCGTTGCATTCCTGGCGAGGGCCGGGACACTCCCCGCTAGTGGTCGCGTGGATAGGCAGCAGCGACCGTGCCAATGATAAGAGGCGCGCGCCAACATTCGCCGAGTTCTGCTCGGTATACCGCATAGTGCCACAGGAGGACTGAAGCCTTGACCGCCGCTGACTACACCCCAGGCCCCATCATCGACACGCCAGAGCTCCTGCGAGACGTGCTGGCGTACGAAAACGCGGTGTTCTGCGACAGGCGGCTCAGGTGGTGCGCTGAGATTTGTCGCGAAATGGACCCGAGTTTAGGTTAGGTTAAAAAAAAGGAGAAAAAGGTTATGATGATGACGGAGATGAGGTTAGGTTTCCTATTGGGGGCCGCGCATGAACATGCCTCAATTAGCAGGGCATGGACGTCGATGTATGGAAGTGGCCCTCGAAATTCAAAACCCCTCCCAGAAAGAAAGGATATTCGGGTGGAGGAAAAAAACGGTGTATTTACTGTAGCCGTTAAGGAAAAGAGAATAATAGTGTATACTGCTGAAAAGCAGTGGAGAGTGGGTGGGGAGACAAAGGATGATAGAGAGCTTTTCTATCATCTAGTCTCGGTAATACAAGGCCAAGGCTAGTTAAAAAGGACCAGAAATGAAAACAACATGTACCCCTCTAACAGGTATAACAACACTCGTCCTCTTGGGTGGGTGTTGTCTGGTAAACTCTCTCCTTTTCTTGGTAGTCTGCGGGTGGTGCGCACTTTCCACTCAAGCAGTAATCTGGTATGGCGGGGATAGGGGTTGGAAGGACAGAGCCTACAGGTTGGGGGTGATGGCGGTGATTGCGGTTCTGGGGGTTCTATTCCCCTACTTCCGGATCGCTTGTGGAGTGGTGGTCCTCCTATGTGGAGGGCTTCAGATAGCCCTATACCTAATATAAGGATAAGAACGGACTAGCCCACCTTACGGGCTTTTTTTAATACATTCTTGACCTGATATCTTTATATAGTAAATTAGTAAATATGAAAATTCTAGGATTCGATTACGAAATAGTTTTGGGAAAGATGGAAGAATTTGGCCATTGTAATTCTGGAGATATGGTCATAGCTATTTCCGAAGATATAAATGAACAGCAAGTAACCTCCACCCTAATACATGAAATAATAGAAGCTATAAATACACATATGGAATTAAAGCTCAAACATAGCCAAATAGCTAGATTGGAAGCCGGTCTGTATTGTGTATTCAGAGAAAATAAAATAGATCTAAAGCCTTTATTGGGAGATCAAGCATGAAGGATAAGGATGTAGAAGATTTTGGAATAGCGGCCCGAAGATATAAGATGTTGTTAGCAAAAAGAAGAAGAAAAGAAGCTGCTGAAAATGCTATATACATAAGGAATAATATGTTTAAAGAACACGAAGAAGTTAAAAAATGAAATTAAAGCAAAATAGTAGCCAGATTGCTGAAGAAGAAGCTAAGAATAGAGTTAGAGGGTATGCTGCGGAAGCTATACATGTTCTAGCTGATGAAGATAGTTTGGATTATACAGAAGAGAATATGGAGGTGGGGAAGGGCGTAAGAGTCCCTCTAGTAGAATCTCACTCCCGTGCTCTGCTAGATAATACAGCCTCTCCTTACGGATATGTAGTTCCTGGAAAAACATATACGAGCGATAAAGATGGGAAAGGATTAGTCCCTAAGGAAGATTTTACACCGCATATATTTCTCCAACATAAAGAAGCTAAGAAAAGCTCTCTAGGAAAAAGTGTGGATGTAGAACTCCCGGAAGAAGAAGATATATCTGTGGATAGCATATTAAATAAATTGCAGGAAGATATTAAAAAATCTTCAGAACATAAGATAAAATTTATGGGGAGCTTCGGAACATTTACTGGAAATTTCTTAGATTGTACGGTAAGTGAAAGTTATGTTATATGTGTATATAAGATTGGAGATAGTGTTTTCATTCCTCCAAATACAGATAAGTTGATTATTTCAGACATATCCGCTACTGCGGAATATAGTGTTGGATATGTTGGGGTGACTTTCGAAATACCTCAGTTTAACGCAGGCTTCATTGTATTTAATAAACTAGATTAATTATCATACTAGGAGATTATATTGAATAAATACGTATATATGCAGGATATATATTTAAAGAAGCCGAAGAAAGGCTGCGGGAATTGAAACAGCTGAGATTCAATACAAGGACAGGAATTATTAATTTTAGGTAAATTAATTTTTAGTTATCTAAAACCTGTTGGAATATTTTCAACAGGTTTTTTATTTAAATAATAGTTAAATTCAGGCATAATAGATTGAAGTGCACTTTTGTGCACTTAGGAGACGCTAGTTTCGAAACAAAATTAAAGGAGAAAAAAGAAATGGCTACGGAAATTAGATCAACTGTTTTTACAGTTAAAGATATTATGTCGCATCCGAATGCGGACGCTCTGGAAATCGTGAATGCTTTGGGTTGGCAGGTAGTCACCCAAAAAGGTCTCCATAAAGTCGGAGATCGCTGTGTTTATATTCAACCCGATTCTCTTATTCCCGATGTTTGGGCTGAAAGATGGGGGGTTAAGGCTTATTTAAAGGGTAAAGAACATAATAAGGTTGGACAGATCAGACTTAGAGGTGAACCGTCCTTCGGATTTATTGTAGGGATTCCGGAGGGGGATTGGAAGGACGGAGATAATGTTAGTGATCTCTTTGCAATCGTAAAGTTTGAGCCTCCTATTAGAACTTCTTGTGGGGATGCGGAAAAAGACCATCCTCTCTTCCCTAAATATACTGATATAGAGAATTTGAGGAATTTCCCTCACATTTTCGAGGCGGGGGAAGAGGTTGTTGCAACGGAGAAGCTTCACGGAACTAATTGTAGGATAGGCTATTGTAATTCAGAACCGATGGCCGGTTCAATGGAATTAAGAAGGAAAAGACCGGAAAATGAAGAAGAGTGGAAATCAAACACTTACTGGTTTCCCTTCTCTATTCCGGCTGTTAGGGATATGATTGAAACCGAAGGAAAACTACATAAACAATTTATAGTTTTCGGTGAGGTTTACGGTGCAGGCATTCAAAAAGGCTATACCTACGATACTCACAGTAAACCGGGCTTTAAAGTGTTCGATATATTCGTCGATGGGAAATATCTTGACTGTGATGAACTGGATTGTAAGTGTAAATCATATCAAGTCGAAATGGTCCCACTCCTGTATCGTGGGCCATTTTCACTTGAAACTATCAAGAAAATTGCCGATGGTCCTACGACTTTAGGTGAACATATCAGAGAAGGAACTGTGATTAGACCTGTTAAAGAAAGACGGTGCCCGCAGGTCGGCCGGCTGGTGATGAAGTATTTAGGCACTGAATATCTTCTGAGTAAACACCCTGACGCAAAGGACGTGTGAAATGATTAAAGAAGAGAAAGAAAAGATTGACAATATGTCATTCTACGAAATGTTTGAAAGATGGAGGTTTGCTCCGGCAGGAGACCGGCTATTTGCAGGAGATACCGGAGAGTATTTCTCCAAAGTGTTTAAAGAAAAAAGAAATGAGGTTAGTGCGGAAGAATATGTTGGCATAAGTAAGAAATTGGGTTGGTAAAAGGAAAACAAACTGTAAAGGAGGAAATGGAAATGAGTTGGTCACGCTCATACTACCGCATGTTAAAAATCAAAGAGGCTGGTGAGGGGCCACTAATCTGTTTATACTGTGATTGTATTATGGTGGCGGAGCCTTCGGAGCTCCCCAATTCAGCGACAGTGGACCATCTTGTACCGATAAAAATCGCTCCGAAGAGGAGGTATGACATTACGAACATGGCACTCTGCTGCCGTGCTTGTAATGAAGAGAAAGATTCTATGCATCCTAAGCAGTGGGCTCGTACTTTGGAAAAGAGGAGAGAAAAACGCGTGTAGTTGAGGGAATCCTTTTGGTTTACAAATGGGAACTAAATAGGGAGATTTAGAAGGTTTGGAGTATGCCT
>CAZTRD010000005.1:44385-58616 GCA_964616145.1 uncultured Candidatus Saccharibacteria bacterium
TTTTAGCTATTACTTGTTTATATTAAGTATATAAGTTATTACTGTTTAAAGGAGTGCTAAATGTCTAAGATTGTACATATAGGATATAATAAGACGGGAACACAGACCTGCATTAAAGCTTTACAAATTTTAGGCTTTAAGGTAGCCCCAACATATTCCGTAGAGTTTAAGAAGGAGTGGGGGGACGAAGATATCCAGAACAATATACGAAATTTTGAGTTTTTCTACGAACATCCTTATCGAGAATTTTATAAGCAGTTCGATAAGTTGGGAACCAAATTCATATATACGAGAAGAGATGATAATGCTGAAGCAGCTCTAAGCTGTTTCTATCACATCTTAGAGAGAGGTGGAATGCGTATGTGGAATCCTCTAGAAAGTGAAAATCTGCTTTTCCTATCCAAGGAAGTTATCAACCGCAATATCTGGGATCGTACTATATATAATTACTTTAATAATAAAGATAATATATTAGTAATAAATTTTAAAGAAGATAAGTGGGATAAGCTCTGCAAGTTCCTAAATACTTCTATTCCTCCCGAACCTTTCCCTCACCAAGATAAGGGGAAGTATGATAGAAGTGTTTTAACACCTATAAGAAATTACTTTACGTTTGCAGGACTTAGCTACAAAAATATAGAGTGGGGATAAATTGCAATAATATGCGTACTAGCCTATATTATTCACAATTCTAGTAAGGAATTTGCATGTCAACAACTTTGTCACAGAGCGGAAATGAGACAAATATAGATAATATTTCGCATTCTATTGCGATATTTCGTACCATGTCTCGTAAGCTCTACCCGAAAAATATGACTGAAGTATTTGCCTGGGCTAAGGAGATGTGGTTTCATCACGGTATATACTCCACAGCTATACAGAAAGCTGTCCGATACTTTATGACTGAAATAGAGATAGAAGGAGAGGATGAAATATCTTACACTACTAAAACAAAGTATAAAGATATTTTGGAGAGAAATTTTAATGTTATGGAAGATTTGGCAATCTTAGGAGAGGATTATATAGCCTTCGGAAATTCTTTTACTACAATTCACGTCCCCTTCCTCCGGCAGTTGGTATGTCCGGTCTGCGGATTTACAGCCCCTCTAAAAGAACTTTGGGAAGATTATATAAAGTGGGAGGGCGGAAATTTTATTGGTAACTGTGCGGGTGTTAAATGTGGATATAAGGGGAAATTCATAATTAGAGATTTAAGGAAGCCGGAGGAAACTCTTTGCCCTGTAATCACTCGATGGCCTCCGCAGTATATAAATATTAAAGCACATCCGACTACAGGCTCTAAGGAATACTACATAGATTTCACTAAATATACAGAACTGTATGAAGGGATTGAAAAAGGAGATTTACTATTTCTAGCGGAAACACCTCTAGAAATACTTAGAGCTGTTGGGGAGAAGAGTATATTCAAGTTCGATGAGGATGAGCTGTATCATATGGCGAACAGCACTGTAGCTTATTCTAATTCACAGATGGGGGGATGGGGTCTCCCGAAGTTCATGGCTGAATTCGAAACCGTAATACTTATAAACATGCTAGATAAGTTTAATGAATCTATAATAGTAGATTATCTAATTCCTTTCCGAGTTTTAAGTCCCCCGTCTTCTGGGGGCGGAGCAACTTTAGGTTCTTCGGATCCAATGTTGAAGATAGGAACCAGCAACTTTATAGCGAATGCTAAGAGGATGATAGACAGACATAGAAAAAACCCTACGGATTGGAACCTCTTCCCTTTCCCCGTCCAATATCAGGCTTTAGGTGGCGAAGCTAAGGATTTAGCTCCTGTAGAGCTGATGGAGCACTTCGAATCTCGTCTGTTAAATGCTATGGGAATTCCGCAAGAATTCTATTCGGGGAGTGTCAACAATGCTGCGGGACCTATTATAGGTTTCCGTATGTTTGAAAGGACGTGGCAGCATTTCGCTAAAGAACTTAATAGCTGGCTGACTTGGTTTGTTCAGAAAGTTGGGGAGTTATATAACTGGGAAACCGTTACAGCTTCAATAGCTCCAGTAACTCTGTATGAAGATCCGGAGATTAGAGGTACTAAGTTGGAATTGGCGGCTGCCAAACAGATTTCACAATCTACAGCCCTAAGATCTTTGGGGATAGATAGAAATTACGAAATGAAGAGAATTATGGAGGAGGAATTGGAAGATCAGGATAGGATGGCGGAGCAGGAGAGGAAGATGGCTAAGGGACAAGCCGGCTTAGACGCTATAGCAACCTTAAGTCCCGGCGAAGAGATCCTGCAGCAACAGCAAATGGCTGAAGAGCAAATGCAGGCCCAGCAAAGCGGGGGAATGCCGGGAGGGGCCCCGATGCCGGGAATGCCTCCAGAAGCCGGTATGCAGCCTCCTACGGCCTCCCAGCCCGCAACTTTGGATGAGCTCCTATATCAGGCCGATGATATAGCAAATCAACTCCTATATATGGATCCGTATACACGTAGGAGTCAGCTCTTAGCAATTAGGAAACAGAATGAAGCTCTGCACGCTCAAGTCAAATCCAAGTTAACAACTTTAGAACAGAGGGCGGGACAGCAGGGAGTGAATTTGGTTAGAACGGGACAGATCCCTCTACAATAAAAGTTAAGGAGAGAACATGCCGAATAAAGAATTAGATGTTGGTTTTCAACCCCCGCACAGAGCCTTAATCAACCAGGGCTTCACTTTTAAACCATATAAAAGAGGAGATAAGGTTACTGCTCCAATAAATGCTGCCGGAAGTCTTTTAACCGATACGGCTAAGAACTTAGCGCAAGCATACTTGAAAAATAGGAAGACGAAAAAGATGGAGAAGAAGTTAAATATTAAACCCAAACTCCTAAAAGCTGCCGGAGATTTAGCTAAATTTAGGAAGGAAGCGGGAGTTTTTGAATGGGCCGGTGAACATGTTGTAGGACCTATATCCAAAGGGGTTAGGAAGTATTACGGAGATACTAACTACGAAGATTTGGGGGAGAATGTTGTAGCGCCTATAATTAGAGGTGTAGATAAGAATTTAGATCTTAAAAAAGGTATAAACTCTACGATAAAGACCAACATTCCTGTAGCAACTTCAGCTGTCGGACAACAGTTATTGGAGTGGTTAAAATCGGGAGGGAGAAGATACGAAGATCTTTTTAGGACTGGAGTTGGTAAATTAAGAGCTAACACTCCAGAACAGTTAAACGGTATATGGGATAAAATTTCAGAACATCCGTATTTAACTCCTTCACTAGCGGTGGCTCTCCCTCTAATACTAAGTAAATTACTTAGTAGGAAAGAAGAGAATAAAAGAAAATCAAATACGGATATGTTTGCGGCGAAGCCGTTAAATAGGTACTTATGAACGAACAACCTAAAAATTTAGCAGATAAAACAAATCCTCTAAAAATATTTTACGGTTTAACAGATAAAATGCCTCCTATAGCTTCCACAGCTTTAGGCGGAGCTTTAGGGGGTTTGGGGGGATACTACGGTTCTAAGGCCTTAACGAATTTAGCAATTAGTCTTATGTTCGCCAATAAGCCTCCTGAAGTCCGTAAACAGATATTGAATTCAGTTACACAGAACAGTAAGTTAAGCAGGATAGGAGCTATAGTCGGAGCTCTAGGAGGTGCTTATTTTTCGGGAGGTAGAGATCTGGATTTCGGGGATTGGGGGAGGTTTAAGAACAGTCTCCTAGATAAAGAGTATTGGAAGAATAAAAACAACTTAAATACTAGAGTGAATACATTCAAAAATAAATTAGACAATAAGTATTATACAACCAAACTAGCTTCCGAAATTAATATGTATACTTCGGATATAATCCCTATAAAACAGTCCTTAGATCTTATAGATAAGGATGTATTTTTAGATCCCTTCGCTAAAAACACAACAGCGGATTTAATCTTCGGAGCCGAAAAGAAGGAGAGTGGACTTACTTCCGGGAAAGACTTGACCCGTTCAGCAATTAGGGCTGGAATAGCTTTCGCACCGGCTTACGCTTTCGGGAGCGGGGTCGGCAGTATTTTAGGTCTCCCCCCCGCAGTTAGGGATAGAGTGAGTTTGGTGGGGGGATTAGCGGCGGCAGTATTTAATTCAGGGATATTGAAGTAAAAACAAAAAGGAATGAGTACATGGATATAGACGCGTTTACGGATGGTTATTTATATAAAACAGCTATTAACTCCGCAATTCCCGGATTGGTTGGCGCGGGGGTTAGCGGCGGTGTCAGCACTGTCGGGGCGGGAATACATAACATTAAAACGTTGGCAATACTCCTCCCGATTCTTATAGGAGTTTCTGCCGGAGCCAGCGTAAGTAAGCTCACTTCTCCCGGAAATACAGATACTAAGAATATGCAGAAGGCTTTGTTAGCGGCGGAGATGGATGAAACTTTAGCGGAACTTAGGAGAAAGAAAGACTTTGCAGAACACAAAACAAATTCCCGGGACGATCAGCGAGAAATCCGGATCTAAAATAGATACTGATTTAGGTGCTAAAAAAGTTACAGGAGCTTTCGAAGGTCTCCCCTATAGAGGTAAGCCTATAATAGTTAGGGAAAGCGACCCGGAGTCTAAACAGCCTAAATTAATATATGAAGGACATGCCGGAGTATTCAATATGTCTTTAAAAGATAATTTAGAAGAATATTCCAAGTTGATGGATAGAGAGGTTAGAGGATTAATTACAATAGGACAGAAGAGAATAGTGTACGATAGAGACCTAAAGAATTACATAGTGTTTTTGGAATGGGCTGAACAGTTCTACACGTCTCCAGAAGAATAAATAGGAGTTGATAATGGGTGCCGCTGAATTTTTAAAGAAAATGCTCAATCCTTTCCCCAGTGAAGGATTCGAAGATAAAAATATTTCTGGGGATCAATCCGAACTGAATAAATATAAAAATAAGCAGTTGGTTAGGCAGGCGGGCAGGAATTTATTGGGGTGGGGAGGGACCTTCTTTGCTCTAAGAATGTTGTTGGGGGAGAGGGATAAGTTACGTAATAAGCAGGGGGATAAAAAGATACGATCTTATTTAAATGCCCGTTATCCAATCGTCTCATTTGATCCCTCCTTAAAAGACAATAAAATTGAGGCATTACAAAGGGAAATAGGAGTTGATAAGACAGCAAACGTAGTTTCGGAAGGTTTCGGGCAGGTGCAGGATTTTGTAGGGATGATGGGGAGGAAAGATAGAGCCAATTTACATTTGGCGGCAACTTTGGCAGCAAGTTATGGGGGAGGAGTTTTAGGGTGGAAGATAGCGGATAAGCTCTTAGACAAGCAGAGGGAGAGAGAGTTGGATAAGAAAATTGAAGATAATAGGAACGAAATGGATAAGTTGATGTATACGGAGTATTTGAGGACTAGAGGACTCCCTAAAACAGCTAAAGATGAAAATAAGCATACTAAGCCCGCCAGCAGTCTTTGGAGGGCTTTAGGAGCAGCTTGGTGGGTTTGGGCTGTAGGGAGTATGGCAATAGCATATAGAGCGGGGAAAGGATATATGGATTCTACGGATCCGAACAGGAAGAGAGTTAAAGAACTGCAGGAGATAGCTAAATCGCAGGCCAAGCTAAATGAAAATCCTATATTGATTGGCGATTCGGACTTCAATCCCGTATCTACCTTAGGAGCTCTAAAACCCAAGAAAAGTGTAATTAGAGGGGCTGTAGATTTACCTAAGAAGATTGTAGATAGTAGAGATCCTTACGCAGCAGCTTTAGGGGGGGTAAAATATGCCTAACTTAATTGATTTCGATGATTACGCTGCAGTACGTACGGATATATACGATAAACTGTACAAGTCTGTAAAAAATGTATTCCCGTATAAGAATGAAAAGTATACTTTAGTATTAGACAATCTGAATTATTCCAGTCCGGAAAAGTATTCCAAGAAAGAACAGAAAGCAGCTCTTCTTTCCGGAAAATCCTTGAATAGAAAGCTTACTGCCGGACTAACAGTTATAGACAACGATACGAATTTACCCGTATCGAAAGTACTTAGGAAAACTCTATTCAATGTCCCGTATTATACAGAGAGAGGGACATTCATCCGTAACGGAGTTGAATATACTGTCCCGAAACAATTCCGGTTAATTCCCAATATATATACCCGCAATACTGCTTCCGGAAACGTAGAAGCTCAATTCAATGTGAGACCGAGGACTGGAACATCTTTTAGAATAGAGATGGATCCAGCAACATCTATATTCAGTTTCAAGACTTCCGGGAGAAGAATCCCTCTATATCCTATATTGAAGAAGTTGGGGATCGAAGATACGGATTTAATCAATTCTTGGGGGAAGGAAATATTTAGGAAGAATTCGGAAGCTAAGCCCAGCCCGCATGCTATTAGCTGGATTCGCTCTACTTCAGCCGCTGAATTGGAGAAGACTGCGGAAGAAGGTTTGGAATACGAAAAAGATGCCGGATTAACTAAATATTTTGGGAAGATGGAAGTAGATCCGGAGGGGACATTAGCAACTTTAGGGACAGCATATTCGAATGTGGGTCCGGAGGCAATTTTAGATAGTACTCGAAAAATACTTAGAGTCAGTAGAGGGGAAGACAATACGGATGATAGAGATAGTCTACAATTTCAAACAGTACACGACTTTTCAGATTTTTTAAGCGATAAACTTAAAAACGATCAAAACGGTGTCTTAAGGACTTTCCTTTGGAAGCTTACGGGGAAACAGGGGCAATTAGGTTTTATGCCTTCAGGAATTTTGGATGCTCATACGCAGCATTTCTTCAATAATGCGGGCTTAGCTCAGTATGTTGAAGAGATCAGTCCTATGGATATGTACAATCAAAATCAGCGCGTAGTTCGTTTGGGGGAAGGAGCGATGGGGAGCATAGATGTAGCTCCTAAATCAGCTAGAGCAGTTCAGCCGAGTTACTTAGGATTAGTGGACCCGGTAAGATCTCCTGAAAGTCTCCGAGTAGGCTTAGATTCCTACTTCGCTAGGAATGTTAGAAAAGGTCCTAAAAACTTACTTTACGCGGAACTCCTAAATGCTGAAGGAAAAAAAGAGTGGGTAGATCACAAAACTTTAAGTACTTCAGTCATATCTTTTCCCGGAGGACTAAGTTCTCCCTCCGAATTCATTCCGGCAATGGTTAAGGGGAAGGGTATATTTTACGTTCCTAAGAACGAAGTTGAATACGAACTCAAATCGGGAGACGATCTATTTTCTAGAGGAGCTAATACAGTTCCTTTTAAATCCGGAGTTAAAGGGATGAGATTGTCTATGGGCTCCCGCTTTATAAATCAGGCACTCCCTCTAGTTAGGAGAGAAGCTCCGTACGTACAGTCTACGCACGAAGATGGGGGGCCGGAAATGGATTATTTAGGAAAGTTTATGGGGGCTATTAAGGCGGAGGAGACTGGAACAGTTACTAGAGTCGGTAAAGAGAATATAATAGTTAAAACAGATTCCGGAGAGGAGAAAGTATACGATCTATATTCTTCTTTCCCCTTCTCCTCCAAAACATTTATACATAATTATCCTGTAGTTAGCTTAGGAGATAGAGTAACTAAAAATAAGACTTTAGCGAGTTCCAATTTTACGGATGATAAAGGGACAGCGGCTCCTGGAGTAAATCTTAAGATAGGTTATTTCGGATATAAGGGGAAGAACTTTGAAGATGCCACAGTAATCTCCGACTCAGCGAGTAAGAAACTTACTGCTGAACTTATGTACAATACTAAGGTAGAGAGGAAGGAGGGAGCACATATAGACAAGAGAAAGTATATGACTCTTTTCCCGGGAAAATACACTAAAGATCAGTTGAACAAGATCGGAGATAACGGGGTGGTGGAGGTAGGAGCTACAGTAAACTTCGGGGATCCTCTAATCCTAAGCTCGCAGGAAAGAATACCGAGCTTGAGTATGATGGGGAGGAGAAGTATAACGGATGAAAGTAAGATTTGGGAACATAGGTCTACTGGAGTAATTACGGATGTTGGAGAAACTAAGAACGGCTTTCAAATATTTGCTAGAGCGAATAGCCCTGCGCTAGAAGGAGATAAGCTAAGTGTTGCATTCGGGTCTAAAGGAGTTATCGCGGAAGTCATAAGTGATGATAAGATGCCTAAGGATGCTGCGGGAAATCCTCTAGATATTATCTTCAGTCCTCTAAGTATTGTATCTCGTACCAACCCTTCGCAGTTGGTGGCAGCTAGTTTGGGGAAGGTGGCCGCTAAGACGGGGAAGTCTTATGCCCTCCCCGGATTTTCAGATATAAATTTAATTGAGTTCGCTAAGGAAGAGTTAGCTAAAAACGGGTTGACGGATACGGAAGATTTAACAGATCCTTTAACAGATAAAACAATTCCTAAAGTATTTACTGGAAATATGTATGTATATAGATTGCAGCAGACTGCCGAAAGCAAGGGGAAGAGCAGATCTACAGGATCGTACAGTCAGGATGAAGATCCGGGGAGGGGAGGGAAGGGTGGCTGTTTCCCGGCAATGCAGAAGATACTTACTTCAGATGGAGAAATGCTAATAGGTAATATTGTTGAAAAAAGGAAGAGAGTACATGTTTGGGGGTATGCTGAAGATGCTAAAAATTGGGGATTTTATCCTGTAACTGATTGGTTCGTAAGAGAAGCTTCTGCTGAAGATCTTCTGCAAATAGATATAGCATATATAAAGGAAAGTATTAAAAATATATCTTCTATCTATCCCACTAAAAATCATATGATTTATAAGCACGATATGCTTAAGGTTAGAGCTGATGAATTGAAAGTAGGAGATAAACTTATTACTGGGATTGCTCCCGGCTTTGTATTCGCAGAAATTAAAGATATAAAACCTTATAAACATTCCGGAAGAGAATTAACTTTTCCTGTATACGATATAGAGGTTAGTCACATTCACAAATACACTGCTGGAAATGTTTTGGTCTCAAATAGTAAGCACGTTGGGGACATGGAGTATCAGAGTCTTCTAGCGCACGGGGTTACAGAAGTTATTAAGGACTTGAAATTAGTTAAAGGACAGAAGAACGATGATTTCTGGAGACAGTTAAAATTAGGACAAACCCCAACAACTCCAGGAACACCTCTAGTATACGAAAAGTTTAAGGAGATGATTAGGGCTGCGGGAGTTAATTTAAAAGAGGGTCCGGATAGAGACAGTATCTTCGCGGCTACTGAAGATCAAATTAAAGAGCTTACAGGAAATAGAGAGATATTGAGTGGGGCAACATTTAGTGCTTCGAAACTAGAACCGATTAAATGTTTCGATTACTCTACGTTAGTTTCTACCGAAGATGGTTCAAAAAGGATTGGGGAGATAGTTAATAAGAGACTAAATATTAGGGTTTGGAGTTATAACTTTAAAAATAAAGAACTAGAACTTAAGCCGGTAATAGGGTGGTTTAGGAATAAAGTTAAAGGACTGTATGAAGTTAAATATTCTAATTGTAGGTTTTTTGGAGATCGTTTGGGGCATACTAAACTTAGAGTCACCGAAGATCACTCTATTCCAGATATTTTAGGGAATAAAATACCTATAAAAGATGCTGAATATTTAGTAAGCTTTACGGAGGAACTTAGTAAATCTCAGGAACAGGTTTTGTACGGAACTCTTCTAGGAGAGGGGTCTGTTTCTAAAGCAGGTAATTTCAGTTGTTCACATCAGCGTAACTATATAAACTTTAAAGCTCAAATGTTAGATCAATTTAAATCTGCTGTTGATTCTACCGCCATCCCCAAAAGCGTAAATAAAGAATATACCTGCGTAAGGTTTAAGACCAGAATTAGTGATGTTTTTAAAGATGCTTATAAATTATGTTATCCTAATAATATTAAGACAGTTAGTGAAGCATGGTTAAATAAAATAGATATCTTAGGATTAGCTATTTGGATAATGGATGACGGGACTTTAGACAACTCGTCTAAAACTAAAAACTTAAGAATATGTACGGACTCATTCACTGAATCTGAACAAGATTTGATTGTGGAATGGTTTAATAATAAATGGGATATTGCAGTACAAAAATATAAATACAAAGATACATTTAGAATTAGAGTTAGTGGGAATGCTTTAATTAAACTTGTAAATTTAATAGCTCCGTATGTCCTCCCAGACTTTCAATATTCTTGTTTATATGCGGATAGTATTTTAGGTTCTGGATTAAAATCTGTTTTAGAAGATAATAAGAAAATAAATATTCTTAAGAAAGTTCCTTTTTCTTTTTCTGAAGATATGTGGTCCACCAAAGATAGAAATAAATCTCCTAAGACCGCGTACGATATAACTGTAAAGGACAATCATAACTACATAAGTGCTTCTATATTAGTTGGTAACAGCGGCCTCTTCGACCCAGAGGCCACCGGGAGCTTAGTTGGCGGCGAAAGATTTGCATATATAAGTTTGCCTGAGCCTGTCTTAAACCCTGTGATGGAAGGTCCTATAAAATCTATTTTAGGCTTGGATCAGAAATCCTTAGATAGCATACTGAACGGGGAGAAAGAGATAGCGGGTAAAGTAGGTGGAGAAGCTCTTAAGAGTCTTTTAGACAGTGTAGATATTAATAAAGTAGTTATAGACTCTCTAGAAGATATTAAGACTGGCGTAAAGTCTAAGAGAAATGCTGCAATCAAGAGATACGGATATGCTAGAGCTATGCAGAAGCAGGGTGTAGATCCTAAAGACTTTATAATTACCCGTGTTCCCGTCTTACCTCCTAAATATAGACCTATAACTCGTCAGGGAAATTTAATACTTAGTAACGAACCCAATTATCTATATAAAGCTCTATTCGACAGTATAGAAGATTTTAAGGATAGTAGCGTACTCCCTAAAGAGATGCAGGTAGCTGCTAGGGATCGAGTGTATAAGACATATAAAAGTTTAGTAGGGCTTATAGATCCTATTCAGCCGGACTTAAAACAGAAACAGATAGGAGGGATTCTACAACAGATATTCGGAAAAGGCTCCCCCAAAAACTGTTATGATTCCGAAACAGAAATATTAACGGAAGAAGGGTGGCTTCCTATTGCTAATTATAACGGACAAGTTCGTGTAGCCACAATACATCCTATAGAAAGACATTTGGAATATCACTCTCCAACCAACATCATCCATACCCCTTATGTAGGAGAGATGGTATGTCTGGAGCATTCCTACTTTAGTCTAGTAACTACTCCTGAACATAGACATTTCGTTAAAAGAAGAAAGCAACATGGAAAATTGAATATGGAAGAAGGATGGGAAATTAAAGTAGCGAAAGAACTTTCTAAAGGACAGAGATATTATATATCACACACAGCTTCTAATATGTTTGGAGAAACAACCCCTCCTCCTTTTGTAAAAGATGCTTATGCTTTTGCTTCCTTTGTAGGGTTGTGGGCTGCTGAAGGATGGAATCATCAGGATCGTTATACTGCTTATGTATGTCAGAAAGCAAGTAGTGTCAAGACTGAATTAATTCAAAACTGTGTAGAGAAACTAGGGCTTAGATTTTCGGTTAACGATTATGCACAAACAACTCCAAAAAATGTTAAAGTAATTATGCGGTATTGGGGAATACATAGTAAGGAGTTAGTTGAGTGGTTAAAGGATAATGTTGGAGAAGGTTGTAAAAATAAATTCTTATCTGCTAATATTAGGATGTGGTCGGCTGATTTAGCTCGCAATCTTATTGAAGGTTATTTAGAAGGGGATGGTTGTTCGTGTAAAACAAGGAAGAGTGTGGAAGGAAAAACACACAGACATACACACGGATTACTTAAATTCAATAAATTTGGATCTATGAGCAAACAGTTAATCGAAGATATGCAGATTTTAGGAATACATGCTGGGATACCTATGAATTGGTTAGCAGGAGGTAAACCGAGTAATACAGGGATGTATAAGGCATCTGTAGTATGTTCATCATACTCTCCTATAGAGGCTAAAAATATAAAGAGAGTGAATTACAACGGGCTTGTACATTGTGTGACCGTACCCAATGGGTTAGTTATCGTTAGAAGGAATGGTAAACCCTGTATTAGTGGGAATAGTCCACTGCAGCGAAAAGTCTTAGGGAGTAATATGGATATTTCAGGGAGTGCTGTAGTGGCTCCGGACCCAACACTAAAACTCAATCAAGTCGGTATGCCTATAGAGCAGGCTTGGGAGCTATACGAGCCTTTCATAATCCGTAAGTTAGTTTTGACAGGAGTCCCCGCTACTGCGGCTGCTAAGGCCGTAGCCAATAAAGATAAAGCAGCTCTAGCAGCTTTAAAAGATGTTGTTGGAGAGAGACCGGTATTGGTGAATAGAGCTCCGACTCTCCATAAGTACAGTATTATGGCTTTCTGGCCGCGTTTGGATGAAGGGCATGTACTTAAGGTTAGTCCGGCTATAGTAGGGCCCTTCGCTATGGATTTTGACGGAGACAGCCTGAGGGGTTGTGTTGCAATAACTTACAAACAAAATACCTTAAATACAGAAAAAATACTTGCAAAAAGCAATACAGAGGATGGATTAGATATTAGCAACAAAAAGGAGACATGTATGTCAATTGCTAAGTCTGCGTCTATCCCGACCAATATCGAAGTCACACCTATAGAAAGAATCCCCCATATAGAAGAAACTAAAATTGATAAATCAGAAAATGTTACAGAGTGGGATGTTCCTGAAGGAGTGCACATCTGTGCACTTGATAGAGAAACTAAAGAGTTAAAATATTATCCTATAACTAAGTTTTCGGAACATAGAAACCTTAAGATGTTTGATATAACATTAGGGAAGTGGTATTCGAAAGTAATAACTACTTCTGAAGATCACTCTCTTATAGGATATAAAGATGGAAGAATAGAATTACTAACGCCCAAAGAGGCTCTTTATAAGATGGTGCCGATAGCTAAATCTTTATATCACTATTCTTCAGAAGATACTCTATACAATCTATCCAATAGTACAGCAAGTATTTATTTAGATCTTAATATGGGAATCTTTATAGGAGCTATGATAGGAGATGGTTGGGTAGATAATCGTTCTTGCGGATATATTGCGGCCTCTTATCCAGAATTTTATGATGTTCTTAAAGATATTGTTGCTAATAGCGAGTTTTTAGGAAATAGTTTACCTACCTATCATACATATAGTTCTGAAAATATAGCTGGGAAAATCACAGAAAGAGGTAAAATTTATATAAATGGACATACCAAGACTTTATCTTTATTAAAAGAAAAAATAGGAGTTGGTTTCGATAATAAAGTTATCCCCTCAGAATGTCTAAGAGCTCAAAAGAAACATCTTATAGGTCTTCTTATAGGTCTTCTTAGTACGGATGGAAGTATCTTCTGTAAGGAGGGGCTTAAGAGAGGAAAAACATTCTATAATTGTGGAGCTAGCTACACAACTCTCTCCCCAAATCTTAGAGATAGTTTCTCCCATCTTTGTAAACTATTGGGGATTAGATCTACTATTAGTGTATTTAAAGCCCCCTCTAAGAAGAATGCTTATCTTATAACTCTCTGTAAACCAGATTTTGTTAATTTCTGTAGAGAGAATCCTGAATTTAAAATGCCTATTAAACATAAGCAGGAAGCTCTAGAAGATTTATTAAAATATACAGATATGTCTTCTAATACAGCGTTGGCTGTCGATAAGGTTCCCTACCCTTCCCATCTACATCCTATCCTCTTAAAGTTAAATGCACAGAATAACTCAGTTTTAAGAGCTTCGGAATTAAGTACTGCTAATAAGAATGGATATATCTCTAGAAGTAAAGCTTTAGAGTTTTCTAAGAAGCATTTATTAAATGTCTCTGAAGAAGAAGGTTTAGCATTTAATATCTGGAGAGAGTTAATTAAGAATACGGATATAAATTGGGAGAGAGTAGAGGATATAAAAGAGAATTTGGATATCACTACTGCTTACGATATAACAGTTCCAGGTCCCTTCACATTCGCAACATCGGATGGGATTATAGTTCAGGATACAGGCCATTACACCGTCCCAGTATCGGATAAAGCAGTTAAGGATGCGGTAGCTAAGATGTTGCCCGAAAAGAATCTAATTTCTGCGGGGACATATAAGCCGCATTACATCCCTTCGCAGGAATATGTCATGGGTCTGTATTACGCCAGTAAAGAACCCGCTAATAAAGCCGTAAGGAAATTCAATTCTAAGGAAGATGCGGAAGCTGCCTACGAAAAAGGAGAGATTGGTATAGATGACCCAATTATTATCAAATAACTATTTAGAGGTTGCTTTAGAAAAAGAAGCAGGC
>CAZTRD010000006.1:0-36145 GCA_964616145.1 uncultured Candidatus Saccharibacteria bacterium
TAAATATGGAAAATTATCCTTGGTCAAAACATTATCCTGAAGGTTTGAAATATATTTCCGGAGATTATCCCGAAGTTTCTTTGTATTCTTTCTTAGAGAATACTGTTAAAAAATATCCAAAGAATACAGCTACGATATTTTTTGATAAAAAACTGGATTATTCAACTTTAGAAAAAAGGATCAATTCTTTTGCCAGTTCATTAAAGAATTTAGGAGTTGTTAAAGATGATAGGGTTGTATTGATTCTTCCCAATAGCCCCCAATTCATTATTGTTTACTTTGCAGCATTGAAATTAGGAGCTGCAATTGTACCCCTTAATCCCCTATTCTCTGCTAAAGAGATCCATTATTGTTTAAATGATTGCCAGGCAAAAATAGTTTTGACATTAGATGTCTTTTCCAAGAAAGTTCTGCAAGCAAAAAAAGATACAAAGGTAGAAAAAGTAATTTTCACAAATGTATCTGATGAATTTCCTTTGCTATTGAAATTGGTTTACAGAATAAAAACAATAAAAGAATATTTTGAGAATAAGATTGTAAAAAATCATTATTCTTTTAAAAATCTGCTAAAGAATAATGATAGCGTTGAAACAGTTAAGATTAATCCTAAAACAGATTGCGCTTGCTTAATGTATACAAGCGGAACAACAGGAGAACCAAAAGGGGTCCCCTTAACTCACTATAATCTTACATCCAATGTTTTTCAGATATCTGACTACATTACAGACTGTCTAACCGAAGGAAAAGATAGTCAAATTGGAGTTTTGCCATTTTTCCATATATATGGATTAACTTTTGTTTTGAATCTTTCAATATTTAAAGCTTTTCCTTTAACACTATTGCCAAAATTCCATACAAAACCGTTTTTGAAGGCAATAGAGAAATACAAGATCAATGTGGTTGCAGGAATACCTGCAATATATGCAGCAATATTTAAAAAAGATCTTAATAGGTATGATCTATCCTCTGTGAGATTCTGGGGCAGCGGAGCTGCTTCTTGTCCTGCAAGCACGATAGAGAATATGAAAAAGATTTCTAAGGGAATATTCATTGAAGCATATGGTTTAACAGAAACTTCTCCCATTGTCATCATGAATCCCCCAAAAGGAATCCAAAAGATAGAAAGCATAGGTATTCCTATGCCTAATACCTTATGTAAAGTTATAGATCTGCAAACCCAACAAGAAGTAGGGCCTAATCAGATTGGAGAATTGGTTGTAAAAGGTCCTCAAATTTTTCATGGTTATTGGAATAAACAAGAAGCTACGGATAAAGTATTTAAAGATGGGTGGTTTTATACAAAAGATATCGTTTCTATGGACGAAGATGGCTATTTCTATGTAGAAGGTAGATTAGATGATATGATTAATGTAAGAGGTGAAAAGGTTTGGCCTCAGGAGATAGAAGATATTTTGAGGCAACATCCCAAGATAGTTGATGTTGCTGTGATTGGAATTAAAGATAACTATTATGGTCAAATCCCTATGGCCTTCATTGTCTCTAAAGAAAAACTATCTGAAAACGAAATCATAGAGTTTTCAAAACAATATCTGGCTGGGTTCAAGATTCCTAGATATATAAAATTTGTAGAAGAAATTCCTAAATCAACACTAGGGAAAACATTGCATTATATGCTTAGGATATAACAAATCGCGAAGATTAAAATTGATCATATTAGAATATAAGATGTTAAAGGAAATCTTTTGGAAAAAATATTTTTGCAGCTATGACGTTTTAAACTTGTTAATACCATATCAGACATTACTATCCACTTTATGTTCTGAATTAGAAATTAAGAAAACTGACGTAATATTAGAAGCAGGATGTGGTACCGGCAACCTAGCGTTAATGATAAAAAATAATGGTAGCAAGGTTATAGGATTAGATAATTGCAATGTGGCTTTAGAATTATATAGAACGAAGGATCCTGTGGCCAATACTATTTTGGGCAATTTGACAGATATTTTACCATTTCCGAATAATTATTTTGATAAAATAGTTTCAAATAACACTCTATATATAATAGATAAGGGGAAACAAATTCTAGCCCTAAAAGAATTATATAGGATTCTTAAACCCGGAGGAAAAATAGTTATATCTAATCCAATTATCACCGGTAGTCCTATAAAAATATATTTATCGCACATTAAATTATCCATAAAAGCAACGGGGGTCTTAAAAACCATTAAAGTATTACTTAGAATGTTATTGCCTACAACAAAAATATTTTGGTTCAATATGAAGATTAAAAAAATGTATCATTACTCATTGTTTGAATTAAATGGTCAAAAAAACCTCCTAATGCAATCTGGTTTTATTAAAATTTCTCCTACGAAATTAGTCTATGCTGATCAAAATATATTAAATAGTGCTTTTAAACCAATCTAGATGTTAAAAATAATTCTAAAAATATTTATATATTTTTCTTTATTGCAGAAAGGTATTATCATTAAAAAAGCTGATAATAGTTCTGAATTGAAGTCCATATACCAACTTAGGTGGCGGATATATAAAGATGAAGGATATATAGATCAAAAAGATTATTCACAGAATACTCTAGAAGATAAATATGATGAAAAGTCTATAAATTTTTTGGCAATTCACAAGAATAAAACAATAGGAATTGTGAGGTTGGTGTTATTTTCATCTTTGGGATTTCCTACTGAGAATGCCTTTAATCTCAAAAATATTCCACATAATGAAAAAAATGTCGCGGAATTATCTAAACTATGTGTAAGCAAAGAATACCGAAATAAAACAGTAGCAATGGGTCTTCTCAAAGAAGCTTATAGATATTCAAGGGGGAATCATATTCATTACTGGATAATAGGAATGCCTGCCTCACTTCAAGAAAGATTTTCCAGATTAGGATTTTCTTTTAAAGAGATGCCGATGGCAGAGATAGGTCCAAAACAATTATTAGAACGAAGAAGTGCGAGCGAATATTTTAAAAAGGCAGAAATAAAACCATATTTATTAAAAATTTAAAACTGATTTATGAGTCTTTTATCAATATTTTCGTCTATCATACTTATAATAAATTTTTCGCTAGGATTTTTAGTTTATTTTACAAACAGGAAAAATCGTATTAATCAACTCTTTCTTCTTCTTATACTAGGAGTAGGAATATGGATGACGGGAATTATTTTAATTCCAATGATAAGTGGATTTAATCTAAATCTAGTTCTCTTAGTTGGTAGAGTCCCGTTTTTTGGAGCTTCCCTATTGGCTATTGCCTTCTTATTTTTCTCCCAATTATTTCCTAGGAAGCATTTAAAATTACCACTAATAATTAATATATTTTTCTCCGTACTTACCATAGCTTTAATATATACATCATTAGGTACAAAATTTATTATTGAAGATATGGTTCTCACAAATGGCATATATGAACCAAGTTTTGGAACCCTCTATCCGTTATGGGGATTGTTGTTCTTATCAATAATGCTTTTTGGGATGATATTACTTGGATGGAAATATAAAATTACTAAAGGAATAGAAAGAATACAAATAAAATATTTTTTTATAGGAGCAATATTATCTACATTAATAGCTATCACTACAAACTTATTAATTCCATTGATTGGCCATTCTTCAATGTATTGGCAATTTGGTCCTTTTGCCTTAATATTTTTAGTTATATTTACTTCTTTCGCCATAACAAAACATCATCTATTTAATATAAGAGTAATTTTAACAGAGGTTTTGGTCAGTATTGTGTCTTTAACACTATTAATTGATTTAATGTTGTCGAAATCCACCTCTTTGATAATATTGAAAAGTATAACTCTGCTAGCTTTCATCTATCTCGGCATCTCTCTCATCAAAAGCGTACTCAAAGAAATCAAGCGCAGAGAACAGCTTGAAAAACTTACCAGACAATTAGAAGAAGCAAACATCAGTCTTAAAAAACTAGATAAGGCAAAATCAGAATTTGTTTCCATCGCTTCCCATCAGTTACGCACTCCCCTGACAGCTATAAAGGGCTATATATCTATGGCTATTGAAGGAGTATACGGGAAGTTTGATGATAGATTTTCTAATATCTTGAAAAGTGTCTATAGCAGTAACGAAGAATTAATCAATCTAGTAAATGATCTTTTAAACCTTTCAAGAATTGAGGCAGGAAAGATAAAGTTGGAGCCAGAAAAGGTAGATCTTCCGGAATTAATTAGTCAGATAATTAATAAGTTAAAGATTAATTCTGATCAAAAGGGCCTAGAAATAATCCAGGAACCAATGAATCTTCCTTTGATTACTATGGATAGGGATAAGATGAGGCAAGTTCTGCTGAATCTAATAGATAATGCCATCAAATACACCCAGCAAGGAAAGATAACCATTAGCGCACAAAAGAAAGACAGAGAAGTGATAGTAAGAATATTAGATACCGGAATGGGAATCAGCCAGGAAGAAATGAGTAATCTATTCATTAGTTTCAGACGAGGAGAAAGCGGACCGAAATTCCATACAGAAGGTTCTGGCTTAGGACTATATATCGCTAAAAAATTCATAGACATGCATAAAGGAAGGATTTGGGCTGAATCAGAAGGAAAGGGAAAGGGCTCATCTTTCTTTATCAGTCTCCCCTGCTAACATGAAACCTGTTGTATTTTTTGATATAGACAATACATTAGTAAGAGGAAACACTCAGAGAATAATGGTAGTCAGTCTTTTTCAGAGAAGAAAGATTTCTTTCTGGTTTCTTTTGACTAATGCTCTTTGGTTTCTGGGATATAAATTGGGAATCAATAGTCAATTTGAAGAAACAGTAAAACACACAAGAAAGATATATAAAGCCCTAAAGGGATGGAAAGTGAATGATTTTGAAAATATTTTGGATGAAATATTTGAAAAAAGTATAAGGCCAAGAATATTCAAAGAAGCTCTAGAAAAAATAAAGGAGCATAAGCAAAATGGATGTGAAATTATTCTTCTCTCTGCAACCATAGATCCTTTAGCAGAAGCCGTAGGAAAAGGATTGGGAATCCAGATTTGTCTGGCTAATCGCCTCTATGAAGAAAACGGCGCATATACCGGAGAAGTAGAAAACAAGTTCGTATATGGCCAAGGGAAGGCAGATTTAATTGAAAGATTGGCTAAAGAATATGATTGGGATCTAAAAAACAGTTACGCATATACTGATCATTTATCTGATATTCCCCTACTCTCTCTAGTTTCCAATCCCAGAGTAGTAAATCCTGATAAAAAACTGAGGATAGAGGCCAAAAAAAGAAATTGGCCTATTCTTGCCTGGAAAACAACAAAATAATTGAAAACTAATCAAAAATCAGTATAATTAAGAAACTGACATTAATTTAATTTTTTCATATGGAAATAGAAACTTTAAGACATTCAATTTCGCATGTTTTGGCTGCAGCTGTAAAAGAGCTATATCCTACAGTCAAATTTGGCATTGGCCCGGCAATAGAAGATGGTTTCTATTACGATTTTGAATTCAAATCCCCTATTTCTGATTCTGATCTCCCAAAAATCCAAAAGAAAATGATTGAAATTATCAAAAGAAATAAGAAATTCCAGAAAGAAGTCATTTCCGTGGCAAAAGCTAAACAATTATTCAAAGATCAGAAATATAAATTAGAATTAATTTTTGATTTATCCAAAGAAGATAAAAAAATCAGTATTTACCATCTTGGTAATTTTACTGATCTATGTAAAGGACCTCATTTAAAATCAACTAGTGAAATCCCTAACGGATGCTTCCAATTAATCAAACTGGCAGGAGCATACTGGAAAGGAAGCGAAAAGAATAAAATGCTTACCAGAATCTATGGAGTTGCCATGGAAAGCAAAACTGCATTGGATAAATACTTGATCCAATTGGAAGAAGCTAAAAAGAGAGATCATAGGGTTTTAGGAGAAAAGCTTGAGCTTTTCCTGATAGATGATGAGGTTGGCGCAGGCCTTCCTATCTGGATGCCAAAAGGAGAAGCCTTAATCAAAGCAATAGAGAAATACCTATATGAAGAATTAAGAAAAGCCGGATATCAATGGCTTCGCTCTCCCCATATTGCCAATATCCAATTATGGAAGACCTCGGGCCACTGGGGGTTCTATAGAGAAAATATGTATTCCCCTATCCAAGTAGATGAAGAGCAATACATGCTAAAGCCAATGAATTGCCCTTTCCATATTAAAGTATACAACAAGCACATCAGAAGCTATAAAGATCTACCGATAAGATACGCTGAATTGGGAACAGTATATAGATATGAGAAATCGGGAGTTTTGCACGGCCTAACTAGAGTCAGAGGATTTACTCAAGACGATGCTCATATCTATTGCACCCCGGAACAATTGGAGAAAGAATTGCTTTCTACTATAAAACTTGGAATAAAAATGTTAAAGGATTTTGGATTCAAGGAATATGATATCTATCTATCAACCAAACCAAAGGAAAAACATGTTGGAAGCGATGAAATATGGGTTAAGGCAACAAAAGCTCTGGAAAACGCCTTAAAGGCCCTTAAATTGAAGTATAGTGTTGATGTTGGAGGCGGAGCTTTCTACGGACCAAAGATTGATATAAAGATCAAGGATAGTATTGGCAGACCTTGGCAATGCACCACTATTCAAGCTGACTTCAACCTTCCAGACAGATTCAAGATGTCCTTCATTAATAAAAATGGGCAAAGGCAAGAACCAATAATGGTCCATAGGGCGTTATTGGGCTCCATCGAAAGATTTGTCGGAGTATTGATAGAAAACTATGCCGGAGCATTTCCATTATGGCTGTCCCCTGTTCAAATGTGGGTTTTACCAATAGGAAAGACTAATAATAAATATGCAAAAGAAGTATATGAGGAATTAAGCAATAACGGTTTCAGAGTAGAATTGAAAGACGAAGATGAAACCATTGGTAAAAAGATAAGGGAGGCGGAAATCCAAAGGATTCCATATATGATTGTTTTGGGAGACAAGGAAATGAATTCCAAAAAGATCAGTGTTAGGGATAGAAACACCAAAAAAATTACTATTCTATCTTTGAAATCCTTCTTAAAGAACTCTCAAGAGCAAATAGATAATAAAAAATGAAAACTCTTCATTTTGAGATCTCTGTTAATACCAGAGAGTATCTTGATATCCAAGATTTAACTGATCAGATTACTCAGGAGGTTTTAAAATCAAAAATAAAAGACGGACTGGTCAATGTCCAAACCCTCCATACTACTACCGCTATTATCTTAAACGAAAACGAACCGCTATTGCTTAAAGATTTCAAAAACAATCTTGAAAAAATAGCTCCGAAAGATATTCCCTATCAACACGATGATTTCTCTCAAAGAACCGTAAATATGTGTAATGATGAATGCCAGAATGGGCATTCTCATTGCAAAGCCATTCATCTTCCCTCAAGTATTTGTCTAAATCTAATTGATTCAAAACTCCAATTGGGAACCTGGCAAAGAATTCTGTTTATAGAGCTAGACAAACCAAGAAGTAGAAAGATACAGATTCAAATCGTTGGACAATAATCAAAAACAATATTAAATTAGACAAAGAGCCTACTACAGGCTCTTTTGTATGAAACCACTTGATTACAATATAGTCACATACGGATGTCAGATGAATATAAGCGACAGCGAAAGAATTGCCGGGCTTTTAGAATCGCTTGGTTTCAAACATTCCCCTACTCCAGAAAAATCTTCTTTAATCATTGTTAATTTCTGCTCTGTAAGACAATCTGCTTTTGATAGAGCAATGGATAAATTGAAGAATTTCCCTAAAACCAAAACAATTATCGCTACTGGTTGCGTTTTAGAAAAAGACAAAAAACTAGTTAACACTTTCGCTAATTGTTTTGTTCCAATAGATAAAATTACAACCTTACCAGAAATCTTAAAACAATATGGTTTTAAGATTAAAGGGAATATATCTAAAACATCCCATTATCTTAAACTTGCCCCATCATATCAATCAAAAATAGTTGCATATATTCCAATAATGACCGGCTGCAATAATTTTTGTTCCTATTGCGTAGTTCCATATACTAGAAACAGAGAAATTTCAAGACCGATAAATGATATTGTAAAAGAGGCAAAGCAATTAGTAGATAACGGGATAAAAGAAATATGGCTTCTAGGCCAGAATGTTAATTCATATAAATATAAGAGCTATTCATTTTCTGATCTTTTAAAAAAGATTGATGATATTGATGGTGATTTCTGGATAAGATTTACATCTTCTCATCCTAAGGATCTATCTAAAGAATTGATAAATACTTTTTCTTTGTGCAAAAAGATTACTCCATATCTTAATCTTCCAATTCAATCTGGAGATAATGAGATATTAAAGAAGATGAACAGGCCATATACTATCAATCACTACAAATCACTGATTAAAACATTAAAAGAATCATTTAAAAAGAATAGAAAAGGATTGGAATCAGTTCTTTCTATCTCCACTGATGTAATTGTGGGTTTTCCCACAGAAACAGAAAAACAATTTACAAATACTTTAAATCTTTTTAAAGATTTAAAATTCTCTAATGCATATATCTCCTGCTATTCTTCAAGGCCCCAGACAGTAGCTTCTCTTTTAAAAAACAACATTTCTGGATGTGAAAAAAAGAAAAGAGAACAAAAGTTAACAGAGATTGTAAAAAAGACTGCCTTACAATTTAATAATCAATTTAAGGATAAAATAGTTGATGTTTTAATATTAGAAAAGATAAAAGATTTATATATTGGTAAAACAATGCATTACCAAACGATAAAGATTAAAAGTAATAAGGATATACTAGGTAAATTCGTAAAAGCCAAAGTAATTAAAATTTTCCCATTTGGATTAGAGGGGAAACTATATGAAAAATAATCTTCCCAAACTTATCGTTATAGCTGGTCCTACCGCTTCTGGAAAAAGCGATTTAGCTGTTTGGCTAGCTAAAAGAATCAACGGAGAGATAATCTCTGCTGATTCCAGACAGGTTTTTAAAGGTATGGATATTGGAACAGGAAAGATTACAAAAAAGGAAATGCAACATGTCCCCCATTATCTTTTAGATGTTGCCTCTCCTAAAAAAAGATTCACAGTAACCAGATTTCAGAAATTAGCCAATCAGGCGATTAAAACAATATTAAAGAAAAACAAAATTCCAATAATCTGCGGCGGCACAGGTTTCTATATCCAATCAGTTATTGATGGCTTAATCTTTCCTCAAGTTAAGCCTGATTTGATTTTAAGACAAAAACTGGAAAAGAAATCTGCAAAAGAATTATTTTCTCTTTTAAAGAAGAACGATCCAAAAAGAGCTAAAACAATAGACAGGTATAATAAAAGAAGATTGATCAGGGCCTTAGAAATATCAATCAAAACAAATAGTCCTGTTCCTGCATTAAAAAAACAAAAGAATTTTGATATTCTTTTCTTAGGAATAAAAAAAGATAAAGAAGAATTACAAAAAAGAATAGAAAAAAGGCTCTTAAAGCGTTTGGATCAAGGAATGATAAAAGAGGTAAAGAAATTAAAATCATCTGGCATTTCTTACAAAAAACTATATGATTTTGGCTTGGAATACAGATATATCTCTTTATACCTTCAAAACAAAATCACCTATCAAGAGATGATTTCTCTCTTGCAGAAAGAGATAGAGAAATATGCCAAAAGACAAATAACTTGGTTTAAAAAGGATAAAAGGATTATTTGGATAAAAAACAAAAGAGAACTCTATTCTCTTGTAAAAAACTTCTTAAATTAGAGAGGGGGGAGGCCACGCGCGTGCGACCTCTCCCCTTATCCTCCCCCTTACGGCGCCCGACTATCCAGTCGGGCAAGACTGGGCGAGCTGCAATTCGCCTCTCTTGACGGCCTCATTGTGGTCATCAACCACGAGTACTTCCAGCCTCCTGATCTCAGCCAGGTCGGCTGCAGAAATACCCCTTTTCCGTCTCAGCTCTGCCAGTATCTGTTCGTTACTGAACGTCATCGTTTCCTCTCTCTCGCACGCGTTATCTTGCGCGCGAACCCCCTTGTAAAACTCGCATGGTAGGTGAAGTAAACGACGGTTTACTACTTTTTCTCCTCCCTCAGCCGTAGGATAATGTACTGCATGAATACAGTCTTGCGCGGCTAGGTCAAGACTGTAGCCAAGTAGCTCTATTATATCCTATTCCAACCACTTTTGCAAGATCTCACTTGCAATCTGTGGGTTAATCTTACCTTTTGCCTCTTTCATTATTTGCCCGATAAGAAATTGGAGGGCGTTTTGTTTTCCTTTTTTAAAATCATCTACCACTCCTTTATTCTCCTTAATGATTCTTTTAGCTATCTCATCTATCTCTTTTTCATCATCTATGGTCTCATTCAATCCTTCTTCCTCTATTATCTCTGAAGGGTCTTTTTTAGTTAAAAACATTTTTTCTAAAAGCATTTTAGCCATCTTGCTGTTAAAATTCTTTTCAAAAAGAATAATGGCAAATTCTGCAAAATTCTCTGGAGTTATTGGGAATGTCTCCCTGTTAAAATCCTTTCCCTTTAATAGGCCAACTCCATCAGAAGTAAGGTAATTTATCGCTATCTGTATTACCTTTCTTGTCCCCTCTTTATCTATCCCAGCTTCTTTTGTCCAATTAATCACTTCCGATATCATGGCCTCAAAGTAATGACCTAAATCAATATCAGAAACCAAAATCTGCGCTTTATCATCAGAAAGGAAATATTGGTCTTTTAATCTTTGAAATTTCTGTTTAGGTAATTCCGGAACCTCCAATCTTAATCTATCAATATGGGTTTTGGAAAATTCCATCGGAGGCAAATCAGGTTCAGGAAAATATCTGTAATCGTGGGCCTCTTCTTTGCTTCTCTGGGGATAGGTAATTCCTTTAACATCATCCCAGCCCCTGGTTTCCTGAATTATCTTTTCTCCTCTTTTGATTGCTTCTGTTTGTCTTTGTATTTCATAGTTTAAAGCCCTTTCTACTGATTTAAAGGAATTAAGATTCTTTACTTCTACCTTAGTCCCCATGACTCCATCCTGGGCAATGCTGATATTTGGCTCTATTCTCATCTGTCCCTTTTCCATATCAGCGTCAGAAACATCTAAATATTGAAAAATTACTTGCAGATCTTGGGCAAAGATTCTTGCTTCCAAACCAGAATATATATCCGGCTCCGTAACCAATTCCATCAAAGGTATTCCTGCTCTGTTAAAATCTACAAGAGAACAATTATCTTTTTCTGAATGTATCAATCTGGCAGTGTCTTCTTCCAAGTGAACTCTCCTGATTCTTACCTTCTCTTCTCCATTTGAATTAATATTTAAAAATCCTTCCTTGCATAAAGGCAGGGCATATTGGGATATTTGATATCCTTTTGGAAGATCAGGGTAGAAATAGTTTTTCCTGTCAAATCTGGATATTTCATTTACCTTGCAATTCAAAGCCAACCCTGTTTTTATCACCATATCTATTGCATTTTCATTGATAACAGGCAAAGTTCCGGGATGACCCATGCAAATAGGACAAACATTTTTGTTTGGCTCCTTTTCCTGGGAATTATTCTTGCAGGAGCAAAACATCTTGGATTTAGTTTTTAACTCCGCATGTATTTCCAGCCCTATTATTGGTGTAAGTTCCATATTTTTAGCCTAATCCAGCAGAACCTCTTTGACAAGAGCTTTAATGTTCTCATGCACTTTTTCTATCGTCTGCTCTCCATTGATGATAAACAAACCATATTTTCTAGCTAAATTTTGATAATTATCGTATGCCTTTCTTAAATTCTCCAAGCTCTCATATGTTTGCAGCTTTTCTCCTCTCTGAATAATTCTTTGCAAGCATGTTTCAGGTTTTAAAAGAATTGTCATGCCCAAATCAGGAAGAAAGAAATCCTTATTCAATTCCTCATATCTTGCCAATCCTTCTTCATTATTCGGTCCAACAGCCAAGCTGGAAAATACATATCTGTCAGATATGACAAATAATCCATTTTTTAAAGCTGGGGCAACATAGTTAAAGAAATCCTCTGCCCTGTCTTTAGCCATCAAGGTATGCAATTGATATGAATCTAAAGATATTTCTTTTTTTAAAGCTCTTTGTATATCTGTAGAATAGGCAGATTTTTCAGTAGGATAATGGGTAAGATATACTCCTTTCCCACTCTTTTCTAAAAACAATTTCAATAATCCGGCTTGAACGCTTTTCCCGGAGCCGTCTAATCCATCAATTGTTATTAACTTCCCAGGATACGGATTTTTAATCATTTAAATTTGTTTTTCCTTTGTATTAGTAAATACTCTACCTCCCTGCCATTGCCCGCGATACAGATTAGAGCTACCATTTACTTCAAAAAACATGATATGAATTACCCTAGCACCCATTTCTAATTCAAATGGCTCATCTCTAAAATTATACAATCCCATAGTCAGTCCTCCCTTGTATCCTGGAGCAACCTCTCCGGCAAAGACATGGATTCCAGAGCGATATAGGGTTGATCTGGCTGCAAACATAGCTAACAGATTATCCGGCATATTCACTTCTTCGTATGTTTTAAAAGTGTAATATGTTTTTGGTTTTAAAACAATCCTTATTCTCTCTCCTTCTTTAAATTTAGCTATCAGTTTAGCCTCTGGAGTATTTCTTTCTTCTTCTCCTAAAAATCCCTTCCCAGATAATTCATACAACTCCCCCATCCTTAAATCAAATCCAGAACCTTCTGGATTTTCTAGCTCTCTTTTAGATAAATTAGTCAGAAGATTATTCTTTTTGACTAACTCCAATAATTTTTCAGTTCCTAAAACCATATTATTTGATCTTCTCTTCTAACATTTTTAACATCTTTTTGTGCATTTCCAAATCATAGTCCTTAACTATGTTTTTCACATTCAAACATGTTTTTTCCTCAGGACAAAAACCGGTAATATGACATTTTGGAACAATGAATTTGGTTAGCCAATCGCATTTTCTATTCTTCAAAATGCTTTTGATCTGATCTATCTCTGCGAAAGTATTCCTTCTTAATTCTTCTTCTGCAGTTCTGCAAAGCCGCAAAGGATAATATCCAACCAACAGATTGTATAGATTAAATTCTTGCAATACATCTATTTTAAGCCCTCTTGGGATGATAAAAATGGCATCTCTTGGCTTTATTCCAAGATTAAGCAATTTAGTATATGTATCAAAGGCATTTAAAACCGACCCCAGATATCTGTATAAATAATCATTATTTCCAAGAATTGTTGGAGGCAGAGAAATAGCTTCTTCTATAGCAATTAAATCCTTTTTATTAAGTTTCCTTTCTTTTATCTTTTTAGCAAGCTGATTCAATATCTTTGCAGATTTTTGAGCGCAAAAATATACTGATTCTACGATCTGCGGACAAGTCCTGTGTCTCTTTTTATCCCCCCAGACTCTCCAAGGCACAGAGGATAATATTTTTACATTGAATAAAGCATTGTAATCCCTACAAATACTTCCTCTTTCTGCCAATAAATTCTGGTACTGTGATTCTATTGATTTCCCTGATTTAAAAACATTATTTTGCAATAATTCCAATTTCTTCAAGCGATTTTTAAATCCCAAAGTAGGATTTATTTCCAGAGAAATAACTTTTGGCAGTTTTCTATTCTTTTCTCTTAACTCTCTGGTTAAATTAATCTCTTTGGGATCTTTAAAAATATTGGGGTAGGAATAGATATTTCTGGGAGCAAAGAACCTGCTTTGATAAAGCCTGCCTAATCCTACTTTATTCAAATGTTTCTCTATCTCTTTTAATAGCATCCCTATCTCTTCTGGCATCCATTCTTTTTCTCTTTCATATTCTCTTTTTATCGCTACCAGCGATTCTAAAGGCAAAACCATTAAACCAGTCCCATAAATGCCATATTGCAGAGTTTTGCTAGTTTCATCTTTCTGCACTCCTGATTTTAATAAATAATCGTATGTTTCTATTAATTTTTCCGAGGCCTCCTGATATATTTTTCTTGTTTTCTCGTTTTTAGCAATTGGTTCGGGGAAAATAATATCTTTTGCAGTAGTATTAGTTCTTCTTCCCGAAGCCATTAAAGCAGAACCAAAATATATGCCAGTTAAAGCAGAATCTAAAAACTTAGTGGCCTCATAGCTGAAGGCAATGGCTGGAGTAGTTGCCATGGAAGCATGGCCTCTTAATGCTGATTTAATAATTACTGTTTTTACTTTGGAATTTAAATCAGTTCCCTCCTTTTTAATATCATCCAATATTTTCTTAATCGATTCTCCTTTAAAAGTTAATAGGGCAGAAAGAGAAACTATTTGTTCTGGATTTAATTTTCCAGATTTTTCTTCAAGGTTTGGTATTACCCCTAAGAATTTTACTTTTAAGGAGGATGTAGTTTTCATATTATTTATTCTTTTTGCCTTCAAAAATTTTCCTGCCTGAACCATCTTTCAAATCCAGGCGAACCTGTCTTTCTATTTCTTTGTCTATCTTGCTGGCTAGGGGCATATCCTGCCCGGCATATTTATGATCGGCCTGCTTGGTATATGGGATTTCTACTGGATGAGTCAATGTCTCAAAAGTCATGGAGCAAATTCTGATTCCAGGATAGAGAATTATTGGGATAATCCCCATATTCCCTATTTCCATCACCGCTTTTCCTTTCCAGCCAGGATCAAACCTGGCAGCAGTTGAATGGACAACCAATCCTAATCTTCCCAATGAACTCCTTCCGTCTAATCTTCCCATCAAATCATTTGGCAATTCTATATATTCTTCTGTAATAGCTAAAATAAAATCCCTTGGTCTCAAAACAAAGGGTTTTTCATCGCTTATCTCCATATCAGTCATAATAGATTCAATTGATTTCTGATCTTTTAAGTCTATGTATGGACATTCTGTATATTTAAATATCTTTACATCTTTACCCATGTGCAGATCCAAAGAACATGCACCAAGCTGGATTATATAATCAGGCTGCGGCCTAATTATTATTCTGCCTTTTTCTATATTCTCTTTTATATCTTTATCAGAGAGAATCATAAAATAAAAAGATTCAAATAAATCTTAATAAAAAATTCTTAATTTATCAAACTTACTTTACCTCTATCCCCATTGATCTGGCCTGTCCTTCTACAATCTTCATTGCTTGTTCAATATTTTTAGTATTAAAATCCGGCAATTTCTTTTCAGCTATTTCTCTTGCTTGTGCTTTTGTAATCTTTCCCACCTTATTCTTGTTCGGCTTATCAGATCCTTTCTGCACTCCTGCAGCTTTTTTGATTAAATCAGCCAGTAATGGCTGTCTTAAGATAAAGGAGAATGATCTGTCTTCGTAAACAGTGATGTCGGCAGGAATAGTATATCCTGCCATATTCTTGGTAGCATCATTGAATTGTTTGCAGAATTCAGCAATATTTATTCCATGCTGGGCCAAAGCAGGACCTATTGGAGGCGCTGGATTGGCTTGAGCAGCCATTATCTGTAATCTAACTTTTGATTTTATCTTTTTTGCCATATGATTATAGTTTCTTCACTTGTAATGAATCTAGCTCTACTGGAGTATCTCTGCCAAAGAGATTTACCATGACTTTGATCTTTCCCTGTTCTATATCTATCTCCGAAACCTTGCCTTCGTAGTCCTTGAATGGACCATCGGTAATCTTTACCCTGTCCCCTATTTTTAAATTAATCTTGAACTTAGGCGTTTCTTCTCCCATTCTCTTTTTTAAATCAGCCATTTCTTCATCAGATACTGGGACTGGAGTTGTTCCCGCCCCGACAAATCCAGTAACATTTGGGGTGTTTCTTACCACATACCAGGAATCATCAGTTACTATCATTTCTACCAAAACATATCCGGGATATATCTTTTCCTCTACTGTCTGCCTTTTCCCGTTCTTTATCTTAATCTTTTTCTCTTTAGGGACAATAACAGTAAAGATTTTATCCTCCATCCCCAATGATTCTATCCTCTGTTTTAAATTTTTAGCGACAGCGTCTTCGTATCCAGAATAGGTATGAATTGCATACCAATTCTTTTGCTGTGGTAGTTGTTGTTTAGGCATGTTAATTAACGAATAAGGTAAGCTATTACAAAATCTCTGAATAGGATATCCAATAATCCAAGGAAGGCAGCAACTAGAATAGTAATCCCTAACACCATTAAAGTTCTTTTAATGGTTTCTTTTCTTGTCGGCCAATTGACCTTTTTTACTTCATTCTTTACTTCCTTGAAATATTCCCCTATTTGTTTGAAAGATAGTTTCATATGTTTTTGGTCTTTAAAAGACCCCTTGGGGGTCTATTATGATATTTCCATAATAGACCAGAAATTAATGGCTGTCAAATTAGATATCCAGATTCTTCACAGTTCTGGCATAGGCCTGGATAAACTTCTTGCGGGGCAGAACCTCCTTTCCCATCAAGGTATCAAATATCTTGTCTGCTTCTTTTCCATCTTCCACGTTAACTTGCAAAAGCAACCTGCCAACAGGATTCATTGTAGTTTCCCACAATTGATCAGGATTCATTTCTCCCAAACCCTTGTATCTTTGTATATTAGGATTCTTTCCTTCTTCTTTCTGCAATTTCTTTAAAATGCTTTCCTTTTGCTCATCGCTGTAAGCATATTTCACTGTTTTCCCTTGCTGTATCTTATACAAAGGTGGCTGAGCAATATATAAATATCCTTTTTCAATTATTGGATGGAAATATCTGTAAAACAATGTAAGCAAAAGAGTTCTGATATGGGCTCCGTCCACATCAGCATCGGTCATGATAATGACTCTGTGATATCTAATCTTCTCTACATCAAAATCCTGAGCTATTGCCGTACCCATGGCAATAATCAAGGCCTTGATTTCTTCATTAGCCAGTATCTTATCCAATCTGGCTCTTTCAATATTCAAGATCTTTCCTCTTAAAGGAAGAATTGCCTGAAATCTTCTGTCTCTTCCCATTTTAGCGCTTCCTCCGGCACTCTCTCCTTCTACGATAAACAACTCTGATTCTTCTTCTTTTTTAGAAGAACAATCAGCTAATTTTCCCGGCAAGCTCAAACCTTCCAAAATTCCTTTCCTCAAAACAGTCTGTCTGGCAGCTTTAGCTGCTTTCCTGGCTTTTACAACTAAAAGGCAGTTTTCAATGATCATTCTGGAATCTTGAGGATTTCTCTCAAAATAGTCGGAAAGAGCTTCCCCAACTACTGATTCTACTGCTGCCTTAGCCTCAGGGTTGCCTAATTTGGCCTTAGTTTGCCCCTCAAACTGAGGTTCCCGTATTTTTACGGATATAGCTCCATTTAAGCCCTCTCTCACGTCCTGGCCTGTAAAACCTTCTTCATCGGCTTTTAGAAAATTGTTCTTTTTAGCGTAATCATTCAATACTCTGGTAAGGGCTGATCTAAAGCCAGTTAAATGGGTTCCCCCATCGGGAGTAAAGATATTGTTGGCAAAACTATCCTCATATATCTCTCTTTCTTCTGTATATTGGAAAGATGCCTCAACCAAAATATCATCTTTGCTTTTCTGAATGTAAAATATATTTTTATGCATCGGCACATTTTGACCTACAAGATATTTCACATATGATCTCAATCCTCCTTCAAAGTAAAAGACGTAAATATATTTTTTCCCATCTCTTAAATCAATGAATTTAACCCTCACTCCTCTGGTTAGATATGCTTGCCTTCTTAAATGCTGAAGAATCTTTTTCCTATCAAATCTAACTTGTCCGAAAATTTCCGTATCTGCTTCAAAAATTACAGATGTTCCGGTATTATTACATTTCCCCTCTTTTTTAACTTTCCCCTGCGGAATTCCTTTCTTGTATTCCTGCGAATACAGGGCCCCATCTCTGCAAACCTCTACTTTCATCCAAGAAGACAAAGCGCAAACAACAGAAACCCCGACTCCATGCAATCCTCCTGAAACTTGGTATACTTTGCTGGCGAATTTAGCTCCAGCATGCAAAGTTGTCATTACGGTTTCAAGAGCTGAAGTTTTAGTTTCTGGATGTATATCTACTGGAATTCCTCTTCCATTATCAGTAACCCTGATTCTGTTATCTTTCTCAATAGTTACCTCTATCTTTGTGGCAAACCCTGCCATTGCCTCATCTAATCCATTATCTACGCATTCCCAAATCAAATGATGCAGGCCCTCAGGTCCAGTAGATCCTATATACATTGCTGGTCTTTTTCTAACAGGATCAAGCCCTTTTAAAACATATATATCTTTTGCTGTGTATTCAGATTTTGCTTTTGCCATATTATTTTCTTACCTCCCATCCGGGATTTTTTTCTAATTCTTTAATAATCTTCTGCATATTCAAATCTATTTCCTGACCAAACAATGTTCTGTCTTTAGCCTGGAAAATCAAACGAAAAGTTAAATTCTTCTTTCCTTCTGGTAATTCTTTTCCTTCGTAGATATCCAGCAAATCAGCATCTTTTAAATTATCGGAAACATCATTTAAAAGCTTTAATACAGCAGCCACTCTGATTTCTTTTGGCAAAAGAATGGAAATATCTCTGATAGCTGCTGGGAATTTGGGAATTTCCTCAAATTCATTTTCTTCATTGCATTCTTTGATTAATTTCTCCAAATCAATATCAAAAGCGAATACCCACTGAGGAGATTCAAAATCCTGAAGAATCTTTAAAGATATAGCTCCTAAATGCCCTACTGTTTTTCCATCGATATTAATCTCTGCTGTTTTTGATTTGATCCAAACATCAGTTGAAGAATTCTGATCGGGATCAAAATAGTAGGAAGAAACCCCAAGTTGTTTAAACAGCATTTCTAATAATGATTTGGCGCATAGAAATCCGTTCTTCTCCTTTTCTGACCAGATTAAACCTGTAAGCATTCTTTTCTCTTCAATACCTGATTTTACTTTCTTGAAAATATTCCCTATTTCAAATAATTGCAGATAATCCCCTACCTTTTTGCCCTGAATCTGCTTGATCTTTAAATTGAATCCTACCAATTTCAAGAGATTAAAAATCAAATTGGGTCTTAAATATTTAAATTCATCGCTTACAGGATTTTCCAATTCAATCAAATTACCTATTCCTTTCGCATCTTTATCAGAGATAAAGGAATAGTTATAGGTTTCAATAAACCCTAATTCCTTTAAGATATTCTTGATATTATTCTCCCAATAGACAGCTTCATTCCTTTTAGGAATTGTTAAAGGATATATTGGAAGATTAGATTTTACTCTATTTAAACCATATATTCTTATCAATTCCTCAGCTATGTCTGCCGGAATATTCAAATCAGGCCTATTGGTAGGAATTGATAGTTCCAATGCCTTGCTTGTCTTTTTAACAATCTTGATATTTAGAGATTTTAATATTGAAACAACCTGATTTAAAGGAATAGAAAGCCCGATTATTTTTTCTATTAAATCCAGATTAAATTTAATTGTCTTGGGCTTAATCCTATTTACCCCGGGATATATGTCTACGATTTCTTTAGCTATATCTCCCTCTATCAAGCTACAGAATCTATTTAAGGCATCTAAGCACATATTCCTATCTATTCCGTATTCGTATCTTATAGAAGCATCTGTCTTTAAGTTGAGTTTTCTTGAGCTCTTCCTTATCCCTTTGTATTCAAAATTAGCGGATTCAATAAATATTCTTTTGGTATGTTTAGAAATAGCAGCATCTTGGCCTCCCTTAATGCCTGCTATTGCCAAGGGTTTTTTCTGATCAGCAATAACTAGGATATTTTCATCTAATTTGTATTTATTTTCATCCAAAGCATTAATCTCTTCTCCTTTCTTCGCATGTCTGATGACAATCTGCTTGCCTTCTATTTTATCAGCGTCAAAAACATGCAATGGCTGGCCTGTTTCTAACATTATATAGTTAGCGGCATCAACAATATTATTAATCGGCTGCAAACCATTAGCAATCAAACTAGCCTTAATCCAATGTGAAGATTCCGCTACTTTGATATTAGACATTTCCCTGCCACAATATCTTAAGCATTCCTTTACTTCTTCGTTTGTAACCTTAATATTTCCACCTTTTGCCTTAGCAATAATTTTGGCAGGAGTAATATTTAAAGCTATTCCTGTTAAAGCCTGTATTTCTGTTGCAATACCAAAATATGATAAACAATCGGGCCTGTTTGGCATAATGTCTATTTCTAAAATGTAGTCATTTCCGGTTTTTTCAATATCTTTTACCTCAAAAGCGCCAAGAGTTAAAATCTCAGCCAGATCATCTGCTTTAGGAAGCTTTTTTGAAAAATATGATTGTAGCCAGTTATATGAGAATTTCATAATCTTAAAATTGTTCTAAGAATCTTAAATCTCCGGAATAAAACAACCTGATATTATTAACTTTGTATTTCATCATCGCTAATCTATCCAAACCCATTCCAAAAGCAAATCCTTGCCATTCTTTTGGATTAAGATTAACTGATTTCAATACCTCCGGATGAACCATTCCCGCTCCTCCCATTTCCAGCCATCCTCTTTGAGAACAAGCGCTGCATCCTTTTCCCCCGCAGATCATGCATTTAATATCAATTTCCACGCTTGGCTCTGTGAAAGGAAAAAAGCTTGGCCTTAATCTGATTTCTGTTTGTCCTCCCAAAAGCGATTGAAAGAATTTCTCTATCACTCCCTTTAGATCAGCCAAGGTAATATTTCTATCAATCATTAATCCTTCTAATTGATAGAAATTGATTTCATGGGAAGAATCAGTTGCTTCATATCTGAATATTCTTCCCGGAGCAATGATTTTAATCGGAGGAAGATTCTTTTCCATATACCTAACCTGTACAGGAGATGTATGGGTTCTTAAAAGCATTTTTTTATCCGTTTTTAACCAGAATGTATCCCACATATCTCTAGCAGGATGATCTTTGGGAATATTCAATGCATCAAAGTTGTACCATTCTGTCTCTGCTTCCGGGCCTTGAGCTACTTCAAACCCTAAATTAGAGAATATCTCTATCACTCTATTCTCTATCTGAGTTATTGGATGCAAATGCCCAACAGATGCCTGCCTTGCAGGCATTGTTAAATCAATGTCAGTTTTCTTTTCAATTTCCTCTAATTCTTTTTTAGCAAAAATAATCTCTTTGGAAGAAATTAAATTCATCAATTGCGTTTTTAAAATATTTGCATCCTGTCCTAATTTTTTCTTTTCCGATATAGAAAGGTTTTTTAAAGAATGCAAAATCTGGGTGATTTCTCCAGTTTTACCCAGATATTTCTGCACTATTTTCTTTAAATCGTTTTGGTTCTGAGCTGTCTTTATCTCGTTTTCAGCTCTTTTGCCAATCTCCTTTAAATCCATATCTATACTTCTATTCTACCCCAAAACGGAAGATAAATCAAACGGTAATTTGTTGATAAAATGAAGATCATAATCGCGCAATAATCGCGCAGGAATCGCGCAAGGTATTATAAATGAAAGCGGGTCTGGCGCTCCCCTGCAAGAGTATTGATGCCAGGCCCGCATTTGCCGAGCTACATTCAGCTTGGTTTTTGAGAAGTACAGCTCCCTTCGGCAAGAAGCTGCAATTGGACGTGTCCGACATCGGAACCGCTACCAGAGCTGAATAGCAGGATAGCTGTCAATCCATCATGCAGATGAACTCACAGCTACCCTGCTTGATGTAAAGAGCCACGACTAGTCGTATTATAGTTATATCTTTGATAAAGTCAATTTAGATCATTTAATTAGTTCTTTTAAAAATAATTTCTCTCTCGGAACGATATATAATCTCCCTTCATCATTTAATGGCTTATCAGAGTCCAATAAAGAAATCGTTTCTTCTATTGAAAGCCATTTAACTTCAAACTCATTATTCTTTTCTTCTTGGGTAAAAAATGGTTTTCCTTTTTCACCCACTACTTTAGCTAAATAGCAAATAGCGGTTTGTTTCATATTAAATATTTTCCTGCATTCAATTACTTTTCCTATCTCTCCGGTAATTTCAATGTTACAACCCAATTCTTCTAAACATTCTCTTTTTAACGTATCATAATCTGTTTCCCTTCCTTCGCTGCCTCCCCCTGGCAGTTTATGATATTTTTGTTTTCCAACATATAAAACTCCTATTTTATTATCTGAATCAAAAACAACACCTCTTATTGCTGTTCTTTCCTTGAAATTAGCAGTTTCCTTTTCTGTTGCATTTTCTGGATTAAGGGTTGCTATTAATTTCATACATTTCCTTTATACTAGGTTTTGAGAAATAAATAAATCAATACAAAATCGCCTCTTTTTTATGGCGATTTCATCCTAATGCGGGCCCGATGGGATTTGAACCCACGATTTTCTCCGTGACAGGGAGACGAGAACTCCGGGCTTCTCTACGGGCCCATTAAATAATTGATTGGCCTTGATAAAGACGCTATGTTTTCTTTTTAGAAAAAGCTCTTCGGGTACATTATTATACATAAAACGAAAAAGTGCAAGCCCATCTCTATGACTAAAAACTAAAGCATACCCTCTCTGTTTGTTGCTAATAAATCCTTTGCTGGTACAAATTTTTAATGCACGATGCAACCCTTCAAGAAATATTCTACTCCCTGATATAAAATAAACTTGAAATACCCAACTGAGTTTTTCTCTATCTTTTCTCCAATACTGCCCTAGGAAAACCCCACCATCTCCATCAAAGTATCCTCTAATAAAATGCTTCAGGAATCTATCTGGAATATTTGATGGAAATTTGATATTCAAACTCTTATTTTGAAAAATACCAAGCTTGGCCAAATCTTCTACTATCTCCTTGCTGCCAATTTGTAGGATATAACGATTCTTCCATTTGGGGTTGTTGCTGACCCTGCATCCTATTTTATGATTAGACTCAAAAATATTTCTAATTTTTTCCACTATCTCTAGATCCGTCGAAGTAACACCAATGTATTTTGCTCCTCTTTCACTCTTCCAAACATACCCATCAGCCGCTATAAATCCTAGGACATAAGCCATCTTAGTTGACCATTTCTTAAAAAGATCTGTATTGCAATGTTTAGATTTTAATTTTCTATTTTTAGACAATCGATATTTCTATAAACTATTTGTAAATAGTTTGGTGCCGGCGGCCAGACTCGGACTGGCGACCTTAGCCTTATGAATGCTCTGCTCTACCACTGAGCTACGCCGGCCCAATCTTGTTGCGGGGCCTGGAATTGCACCAGGGCTTGGGGCTTATGAGACCCCCGAGGTACTACTCCTCTACCCCGCTATGTTCAATACTATACAAAAAAACAGTATAAATCAACTGTTAATATGTGAAAACGATTAAGAAAGCAAATTCATGTATGCTTCCTGATATATTTCTACTGTTCTTTTTGCAGTATCTTTGCTGACTCCCAGCTTGTCATTTATCAATAAATCATCTAAAACTCTTCTGGCGCTATCTAATCTTCCGATCTTTTTAACGATATCTTCTGGCAAATTCCCAATTTTATCCTTTAAATTCCTTCCTAGAATTCCCATATCGTCAAATCTCCTATTTACTATCTTATCCGCCTCAATAATGGCAAGCCTTAATTCCATATCTCTGCCGGATTCAATGCGAGAAAATATCTTTTTCCAATCATTGTCAGACATTAACGGCTCTGGCTTAAACAAAGATGAATCATCTTCTTTTTTAAACTCTCTGGCTACCAGGGGTTTTTGAATTCTTACTCTTCCCTTTTTCTTTATCTTCTTTTTTGCTTTCCAATCATAATAATCATCAAAATTAACAAAATATTTTAAATAAAAATAGTCGGTAAAGATAGAGAAGTAAATGATAAGCAGAGCTAAAATTATGCAGAATACTATTGCAATGTATTTAAAAGGAAGCAGCCAGTGAACAACTCTTTCATAGCTGATCGCATTAATAAATTTTTCAATTGCATTTACTGGGTCTGTCATAATTTTTCAAAAACTTTACCGAAAGCGAAAAGATTTTTTTCATGAAAGGCCGGAGCGATAAACTGAACTCCGAAAGGCAAGCTATTAATATTATCGCAAGGAATAGATATGGCCGGTAATCCGGCAATGTTGGCAGGAACAGTCAATAGATCAGCCATATACATTGATAAAGGATTGCTTGTTCTTTCCCCGAACTTGAATGGCAGGGTCGGAGTTGTTGGCATCATCAATAGATCTACTTTCTTGAATGCATTCTTGAAATCATTAACGATTACAGTTCTTACCTTTAAAGCTCTCAAATAGTAAGCGTCATAGTATCCTGCAGACAAACAATATGTTCCAAGCATTATTCTTCTTTTAACCTCTTTTCCCAAGAAATCCTTCCTGGTCTTAAAATATGTTTCTATTAAACTATCCGCTTCTGATCTTTCCCCGTATTTAACTCCATCATATCTTGCCAGATTGCTGGAAACCTCTGCCGTCATTATTATATAATAGCATGCCAGACCATATTCCATATATGGCAAACTTATTTCTTCTATTTCAATATTCTCTTTAGAAAGTTTTTCAATCACCTTATTAAACCCTTCCTTTATCTCTTTATCTATCCCCTCCCCCATTGCTTCTTTTACTATCCCTATCTTAAATTTCTTTGGAGTTTTAATTTTTACATCAGGACAGCTTGTAGCGTCCATATTATCTTTTCCTTTTATCGCATCAAAAACAATTTCTGCATCTTCCACATTTTTAGTCAAAGGCCCTATTTGATCTAAAGATGAAGCCATGGCAATCAAGCCATGCCTTGAAACCCTGCCATATGTAGTTTTTAATCCAACCACTCCGCAAAATGCTGCTGGCTGCCTGATAGATCCTCCCGTATCAGAACCCAAGGAAAATACGCATAAATCCCCTGCCACAGCGGCAGCAGGTCCGGCAGAAGAGCCACCCGGGACACATCCTTTGGCTTTAGGATTCTTAATAGGAAAAAATCCAGAATATTCTCCAGAAGATCCAATGGCAAATTCATCCAGATTAAGTTTTCCAAGAATTATGGATTTTTCTTTTTCTAGTTTATCTATCACCCCGGCATTGTATGGAGCGATATAGTTTTCAAGAATTTTAGATCCGGCAGTGCATTTCTGCCCGGAAACCATAATATTGTCTTTTATCCCGCAAGGGATGCCAGATAATATTCCTAATGGTTTTTTCTCTGCCATCAGACCATCTACCTTTTTTGCATCTTCTATCGCTTTGTCTGAAAATACCGATAAATATGCCCCGATCTCTTTATTCTTTTCTATCCTTTTTAAAAAACTTTCTGCCACATCCTTGGCACAAAATTCCTTTTTGGCAAAACCTTCTTGTATTTCTTTTATCCTTAAACTGGTAATTTCCATGATTAAAATACTGGTTTGGTTTTTACATGTCTTCCTTCCTTTTGCGGACAAAGATTCAAAAGATCCTTCCCAAATTCCTTTGCAACATCTTTCCTGAAAATATTTTTAATATCCAAAGAGTGAGTAGTCGGCTCTACCCCTTTAATATCTACCTCTTTTAATTTCTCAATGTAATCAAGAATAGAAGAAAGATCTTTTCTCATTGATTCAATATCATCAGAATTAAATTCTATTCTTGCCAATTGAGATATTTTTTCTACTTCTTCTTTAGTTAGCATATTATTACCTAGGAGCTTGCAAATCCTCTGGCTCTATCAAAACCTCTTCTAATTCACTTAAGCTTTCAAGAACCATGCCAGCTCCCCTAACAATAGCGGTTAATGGATCATCTACAATTTTAGTTGGTATTTTTGTTTCTCTGGTGATTAAAACATCTAGGCCTTTTAATAAAGCCCCGCCTCCGGCCAAATATATTCCTCTGCTCATAATATCAGCAACTAATTCCGGAGGAGTTTCTTCTATGGTATTTTTCACCTCAGTTACAATTTCTTTAATGGACTTTTCCATTGCTTTTCTAACATCTTCTTCTGTAATGATTACCTCCTCCGGAAGTCCGGTGATTAAATTCCTCCCCCTGATAGGCATCTCTGTTTTTTCTGCTGTTCTCCCCTTTTCTTTTAAAGCGCAGGCGCTTCCTAATTTAATCTTTACCTGTTCTGCTGTTCTATCTCCAATCAGCAGCTTATACTCTTCCTGAGAAAAATTGATAATATCCTCATTTAATTTATCCCCGGCAATCTTTAAGCTCTTGGATAAAACGATTCCTCCTAAAGATATGACAGCAATCTCAGTTGTTCCGCCTCCCATATCCACAACAAAATTTCCTCCAGCTTCCTGCACTGGAAGACGAGCTCCAATGGCAGCAGCCATTGGTTGCTCTATCAAAAATACCTTTTGAGCTCCTGTGCTTTTGCCTGCGTCTTTGACAGCTTTTTTCTCCACTTCTGTCAAACCGCAAGGAATGCCGATAATCAATCTTGGTTTTGGAAATACAGCTTTCCCGTTGTACGAGGCCTGAACAAAGTATTTAAGCATTTGCTCGGCCACTTCAAAATCAGAAATTACGCCATTAAGCAATGGCTTAGTAGCAACAATATGGCTAGGGGTTCTGCCTACCATCTTTTTAGCTTCTTTTCCAATAGCCAATATCTGATTTGTCTTTTGATTAACCGCCACAACAGAAGGTTCCCTTATCACAATTCCTTCTCCTTTCACATACACCAAAGTATTGGCTGTTCCCAAATCAACAGCGATATCTTTACCTAATCTTCCAAATAAATTTCCGGTTAATATTCTTCTTAAGTTCACCATTTTTTTAATATTGTCTTAATTGAGCTGATGCTTGCCAAGCTTTCCGTCTTTTTGTCCCTGTACTTCAACCCTACTTTATTCTTCCCAATATTCTTCTCGCTTACTATCAATCTGACAGGTATTCCTATCAGATCAGATTCAGCCAATTTCTGTCCAGGGCTTACCTTGATTCTATCATCGTATAATACTTCAATGCCTGCCTTTTGTAAATCCTGGTATATTCTATCAGATACTTTCCTTACTTTGGCATTTTCATGATCAAATGACAAAAGGTGAACTGCAAATGGAGCAATTTCTTTTGGCCAGATCATTCCATCTTCATCATGATTTTTTTCTATCACAGCAGCCATCAATCTTCCTATCCCTATTCCATAGCAACCCATGATTACCAATTTTTTCTGCCCGTCTTTATCCAAAAAATACAAATTAAATGCTTTAGCGTATTTTTCTCCCAAAGGAAATATATTCCCTATCTCTATTCCCCTCGCAATCTTTAAGAATCTGGAACAATCAGGGCATTTATCTCCCTCTTTTAATTCAGCAATCTCTTTGTTCCTGGCAAATTCGCATTTTGGACAGTAGATAATCGTATCTTCCCCTGCCTCGGACAGAACCTGGAATTCATGAGTGAAATCATTGGTAAATCCCAAGCCAGAGGCCTCTACCATTATTGATTCCAACCCGCATCTTTTGAAAATCTTGAAATATGTATTGGCTACCTTTTTGTAATATTCCTGAAAATCCTGCATATCAGTATGGAAGCTGTACAAATCCTTCATCATGAATTCTCTAGTTCTTAACAGTCCCCCGGAAAATCTCATTTCATTCCTGAATTTTGTCTGTATCTGGTAAAGATACAAAGGCAAGTCCCTGTATGAAGAAATCTTTTTAGCAGCTAACTGAGTAATCACTTCCTCGTGAGTGGGGCCGAGAGCTAATTCCTTTTCATGCCTGTCTTTTAATTTAAAGAGTGGCGGATCCATATGCTCCCATCTGTCTGTCTGCTCCCAGATACTCTTGGGCTGCAAAGTCGGCAAAAACAATTCTTGCCCGCCGATAGCATTCATCTCTTCTCTGATGACATTACAGATCTTTTTGCTAACTAAAAGTCCTAAGGGCAAAAAGCTATATACCCCTGAAATTAATTGATCAACGAAGCCGCCTCTTAATAGCAATTTATGAGAAACAGTATCTGCTTCTTTTGGCGCTTCTTTTTCTGCTTTGTAGAACAATATTGATTGTTTCATATGTTATTTACCCTTTGCCTTTGCCAAAAAACTGTATATAGTCCTTAATAGCAATAGCTAAGGATAATCCAATTAAAATAAGGAACCCAAAAAAATTAAAATTTCTTTCAAATTTCTCCGGGGCATTCTTTTTAAATATCGCTTCATATATTACAAATATCATTTTCCCTCCGTCTGCAGCAGGAATCGGCAGTATGTTTATCAAGCCCAATCCCAGAGAAATAATGGCAACAAAATTCAATATCTGCCATATTCCCTGATCAATAATAGCTCCGGTTATGGCAAACATCCCTACTGGACCAACTACTGTATCAGCTAACGGCTTGACTGATTTTTCCGCAAAAGCAGAGCCGATAATTCCTCCTAAAACCCTTAAGGAATAATCCAAAGTAGAAATGGAGTGAGTTATCCCTGAAAATATCTTCTGAGCAGTTGTGATATATTTAACTTCCAAAATCTGACCCAACCCTATTCCTAAAAATCCTTTTCCTTCTTGAAGAATTGGAACAACTGTTACCTGTTTTTCATCTTTGGAAATAATATTTTTAACATTAAAAGTAATTTCTTGCTCCGGTCTTTCCGAAACAAAGGTAATTACAGATTCTGGAGAACTAAATGTGGTATCTCCAGAAGAAATAATCGCATCATATTGCTTTAAATCGCTCTTTGAGGCCGCTGAATCCTCCATGATTTGTGAAATCATGGGCAAGGTGGTTTGATCAACAAAAAGCATTCTGCGATTTCCTATTGATGAAGAATAGAAAGTGAAGCCTTGTCCGATAAGGATAATGTAGTAAATAACAATGGCAATTAAAAGATTGGCAGCTACTCCAGCCAAAAGCACTTTAGTTTTAGTCCGGGGTTTAGCCGCATAATATCCCCTATCAGATTTTTTCTCCGGAACAGTTTCCTCGTCTTTTAATCTTACAAATCCCCCAAAGAATAGAAGGTTGATGGAATATTTTGTTTCTCCGATCTTTTTGGAATAAATCCTAGGAGGGTAACCAATACCAAATTCTTCAACCATCATCCCTGATTTCTTGGCTGCGATAAAATGCCCGAATTCATGGGCCAACACTAGAAAGCTAAGAATGAAAAGAAAGATTATTAAAGTAAAGATAAAAAACATATATTATATTTCCATTATTTCCCTATTTTTATGCTCAGCTACTTCATCTACCTTTGTATTATATTTATCAACCATCTCCTGTATATCGTCTTTAGCCTTGAATTTATCATCTTCAGATACTTCTTTGTCATTAAACTTAATTTGTATTTCCTTTAAGATCTCGTCTCTCCATTTTCTGATTATCTCTCTTGCAGATTCTTTTTCTCTTCCGACCTGAGCTGTTAAATTCTTTCTGAATTCTTCCGTTAAATTCGGCAGATTAATTCTTACTCCGTTTTGATCTATTAAAGGAGAAACGCCCAAGCTTGATTCAGAAATCGCCTTGCCTATCACATTAATCATTGATTTATCCCATGGCTGAATATATATCTGTCTTGGTTCTGGACAAGAAATAGCAGCTGTTTGCTTTAATGGCATCATCTGCCCGTAATAGCTTACTAGCAGATCTTCAACTAAAATAGGACTGGCTTTGCCAGTTCTGATCTTTTTTAATTCCGAAGAGAAAAACTCTATAGCTTTTTCTACCTCTGGGGTTTTACTTTCAATTATTGTTTTGTAATTTATCATATGTCTAGTAAAAATAATTCTAATGTTAATCTCGTATTCAATGGGGCTGTTGTAGAAAGATATTGATAATTCTGCACAGAATTAATTATCTTTCTCACATTATCCAATCCCCATTGAGTTTGATAATCTGATTTAATTATATAATTTTTCATCAATTGTCTGAAATATGACAGCCATATTTCAAATGTTTCATCCAATTCCGCTTCTTTTGACAGCCAGGCAGCGTATTCGAATCTGTTATACAAATTCTGCTTCTTGGCATTCTCTATCTCTTCTATTCTTTTAGACCAAATATTTCCGATTTCTGTTTTCTCTGATATATTTATTGCCAATCCCGGCCTCCCCAAAGAATACACGGAAACATTTTCTCCAATATGAATCTTTTTTTCAAAACTCTTTTCAATAATATTTTCATCTACTAAATCAAATCTCACTTGCTGGCATCTGGAAACAATTGTTGTCAAAAGATTCTGAGGGTACTCGCTGACAAGAATGAAAATCTTTTTTCCTTTCGGTTCTTCTAATTGTTTTAATAGAGCGCTCTGGGCTTCAAATGTCATTAAATGAGCATTATCTATTATCGCCACCTTATATCCTTGATCAATCGTAGACATTGCCATTTTATCCCTCAATCCCCTGATTTGCTCTATTGAAATGCTCTTTTTATCCTCTTCCGGCTCTATTATTAAAACATCCGAATACAATCCATTATCTATCTGTAAACATATCTGACACATATTGCAAGGAGCATTCTTTTCTTTGCAATTAAGATATTTAGCTAATTCAATAGCTATTCTCTTTTTCCCAATCTGGCTTGGCCCGTGAAACAAATATGCATGGCTCAATTTATTGCTATCAACGCTCATCTTCAAGAATTCCCATTGCTTTGTATGTCCGATTATTTCCATAATATGGAAACTATTTTTTAGTCATAATGCTTTTTTTATAAACATCAAGGTTCTCTAACACGACCCCTGTTCCCTTGGCAACGCAGAATAGCGATTCATCAGCAACAAAGCAAGGGACTCCTGTCATTTTAGCAACCAATTGATCAAGGTTTCTTAATAAAGCACCGCCTCCGGATAAAACCATTCCCTTATCCATGATATCAGCTGATAATTCAGGAGGGGTTTCTCTTAAAACTATCTTTATTGACTGGACTATCTCTTCTAAAACTCTTCCTATTGCTTCGCAAACTTCATTAGAATTGACTTTAATGGTTTTTGGAAGTCCAAGAATCAAATCTCTTCCTTTGACTTCCATAATTCTTTCTTTTTTCTCTGGAACTGCCGTCCCTATCTTTATCTTAATCTCTTCGGCGGTCTGTTCCCCGACTGCCAGGTTGTGTCTCTTTTTAATATATTCTGAAATAGCCATATTCATTTTGTCCCCTGCCATTCTTACGGAATTAACAGTGACAATTCCTCCAAGAGAAATTACGGCTACTTCTGTAGTTCCTCCGCCAACATCAATAATCATATGGCCGGAACAGCTGTTAATTGGAATACCTGCTCCTATCGCAGCCAGTATCGGTTCTTTAGCAACATAGGCCGCTTTGGCCCCAGCTTCCATGGCTGCTTCTATCACCGCCCTTTTTTCAGTAGAAGTGATTCCTGCAGGAACAGAAATTATTAATTCTGGCTTAAATATCTGAAACCAGGGTTTTGTTTTCTCAATGAAATATCTGAGCATTGCTAAAGTAACCCTGTAATCGGCAATCACTCCGTCTTTTAAGGGACGATAAACTTTGATAGTATCAGGAGTTCTTCCTGTCATTTCTTTGGCTTCTCTGCCAACTGCCAATATTCTGTTTTCATCAACGGAAACGGCAACAACAGAAGGTTCGTTTAAAACAACTCCTTTTTTAGGAATATATACTAGCGAATTGCATGTTCCAAGGTCTATTCCAATTTTTCTAATCATGTTTTTAATATTAATCTTCTACTCTTTTGATATCTGCTCCTAACAATTGCAACCTTTCTTCTATCCTTTCGTATCCCCTGTCTATCTGATAGATATTGTTGATAGTTGTTGTTCCTTTTGCTATTAATGCTCCGGCAATCAGCGAAGCTCCACCTCTGATATCCGGAGAATCAACCTCTATCCCAAACAGCTGAGTCGGTCCGTTTACTATTGCTCTGTGAGGATCGGCAAATATTATCTGCGCCCCCATTTTATTCAACTCTTCAAGATATTTCAAGCGGTTTTCATACAATGGATCATGTAATAATGTCGGGCCATTGGCTTGGGTGGCTAATACTCCGAACAATGGAAGAATATCACTGCCTATTGAAGGATATGGCAATGATTGCACCTTTTCAATCTTTAATTCAGACCAGGGCTTAATATTGATAGTCATATCATCTATTATCTCAAATGGCAAACCAGAATCCTTCAATTTCTTTAATGGCAATTCAAGATATTTCAAAGGAGCGTTTTTAATAATCACATTCCCTTTTACAGCGGCGCACAAAAGGATAAAGGTGCCGGCTTCAATAGGATCATACATTACAGAATACTCAAATCCTTTGAGTTTTCTATCACCCTTAACTTTTAAATCATGGGTTCCTATCCCATCAATTTTAGCTCCCATTTTCACCAACACATTGGCTAATTCTTTAACTTGATAATCGCAGTCAGCGATTTTAATTTCCGATTCTTCTGAAAAATTAGCCAGAAAAAGCAAAATGTTTTCTGTGGCAGTTACGCTTAACTCATTCAGAATAATCTTTTTTGATTTTAATTTCCCGTCAAAATCAAAAACAAAACTGTCTTCTTCCGGAATTATCTCCGCCCCTGCTTGTTTTAAGGCATCTAAATGTGTTGATATCGGTCTTGCTCCGATAATGCATCCTCCTGGTTGGGCGAATTTCAACTTTTTAAATCTTGCCAGCAATGGACCAACTAAAAGAACTGAACCCCTGAATTTTTTAATCAGCCCCTTATCTAATTTATCCGGATCAATGTCTTTTGCATTGATTTCTACTTTTCTTTCGCTCAACCATTTAATCTTTGCTCCCATCTTTTCAATAATCTCTATCATTTTAAAGATATCTTCTATCAAAGGAAGATTATCTATCATGCATGTTTCTTCGGTTAAAAGAGTGGCAGCCAAAATCGGGAAAGCAGCATTTTTAGCTCCCCTGACCTCTATTTCCCCCTTTAATGGCTCACCTCCATTGATAATGAATTTAGACATATAGAATGTTTTAATATTAAACTAAAAATCGATGATTGGCAAATGTAAAGAAAGAAGCCCTGGCCACGTGCAACGCACGCAACCAGGGCTCTGAACCGTCTAGTAGAGGAACGTGGTGAAGCGAGCTTCTGGCTCTACCTCTTGACCCAGTTCATCTGACCGACGGTGAGAGGGATACTTGATGGTTCTTGAACAGCTGGTGCAATGAGAGGAGATCACGATATGATCCTCTGGCACACCTGCTTCCAACAGTTGGGTTAGGATCTCTGCGTCGAGATCGATAACCCGGCTGGGCTTCTCTGAATCCCGGTAACAGCATCTCTTGATCCCGGGACCCACAGCTGTCCAGATCTTGTCGTTCTTGAGTTGGAATGAATGCCCGAAGGCTCGCACCCCTTCTCGCACGACACCTAGTTCTAGCTCGTTCCTCCCGGCATGAAGAAGAGCCCTGAGCATTCCCGTGGATTCCGTGATGGCAACGGGAGGGCAATCAGCTGATCGAACACCGCTGAAAGTTGTCCCCCAGAAGATCAATCCATCACACTCGACACTGGAACCGCTCGGAACGTCTTTCTCCGCAACGGCAATCTTCACCCAATCACCCTCTTCGCCCCTCCTATGGCGAATTGGTTTGATTGGAATGAATCGCCGCTGACCGTTGAGTCCGAGGGCTGCCAAGGCAAACCCCTCGTTAGCCTTGGCTAATTCCGGATCTCCATACCGTTGAGACGTATTTCCCAGCTCGCTGGTCGTTGAGACCATATTCGCCGGGAAGGGAACGCCTTCCCACCTGGTTAACTTCCCATCGCAGAATGGGACCATCGCCACCCGGTAGACCATGGTACCTCCCCCTAAACGAACTGCTAACAAACAGTGTATAGTATAGCACAAACTACACTTTATGTAAAGCTATATAAGGAAACAAAAATTGCTCTTTTACAGCAATCTTTTGATTATTTTTTCTGGCACTTTTTGATAAACTTCTCTAGCTCTCTTTCTTGTATCCTATATATCCTTTTATTAAACTGTATTGCTTTAATCTTCCCAGCTCTAATGTATTCAAGAATTGTTTCTCTTCTTAATCTTAATCTTTCTGCAGCTTCTTGGGTAGTTAAAAGCGTCATCGCTCTAATTTTTTTGACTTCTCGATTTCTCTGTTCAAACAATGGAGTACCTTTTTTTGTTTTCTCTTGAACCATTAATATATTATATACCAAATTTGGGGAGAGGAAGAGAAGAGGAGGAGTTACTTCACTCTCAGGAGCCATGCCCTTTTCTCCCCCTCCCTCTCCCTCGATGATGCCAGGGACTTAGATTAAACGGACGGAACCTGCTTCCGCGTCCCTGCTTAGTAGCGCACTAGAAAGAAATAGACCATGAACGAACTTCGGGTTTATGATGAGGGAGTCCATCTCCGGCTATAGCGCTACCGTCTATCAACGAACGAGAAAAAGAAAAACATAGTTTTGCTCTTACTTGTTCGTTAATAATATACAATTAGTAGAAAATCTCCTTTTAGTCAAGACCAAAAAAGCGCTTTCGCGCTTTTTCTTGTCTTTACCTCTTTGCCCATTGTGGAGCACGTCTTGCTCTCTTTAATCCGAATTTCTTTCTTTCTCTTTCCCTTTGATCTCTTGTTAGAAATCCAGCTCTCTTTAATCTTTTCCTAAAATCTGCATTGAATTTTACTAAAGTTCTTGATATCCCATGTCTTATCGCTTCTGATTGGGAATTTAATCCTCCTCCTTTAACCAATATCGTCACTCCGAATTTATCCAAAACATTCATTTTCTCTAAGGGATCCATTATCTTTTTCTGCATAAAGAATCCGGGAAAATATTCTGCCAGTGTTTTTCCGTTCACAGTCACCTTTTTATCCCCTTTTGCATATATCCTTACTCTGGCAATGGAAGTTTTTCTTCTTCCTACTGCTTCAAGATATTCTCCTGATATTTTTCCTTCAATAACCTTAACTTCCTTAACTGGTTTTTCAATCTTTTTTACAGGCTTTTTCACAGCAACCTTTTTAACAACTTTCTTTACAGTTGTTTTTTTAGGTTTTGCTTCTGTTTTTTTAACTGTTTTTGTAACCATAGTTATTTCTCAATTTTTAAACGTTTCATCATTCTTGCTTGAAGTTTGTTTTTTGGCAACATTCTGGAAACCGCTAAAAACAAGACCTTCTGAGGATTTTTTTGTAATAGCCTTTCTAAAGTAATCTTTTTCATTCCTCCGGGATAGCCGGAATAGTGAAAGTATAGTTTTCCTTTTTGTTTGTTTCCGGTAAATTTTACCTGATCAAAATTCTTTACAACAACATTATCCCCGGCATCTATGTGGGGCTGATAATTTGTTTTGTTTTTTCCCTGCAAAAGTATGGCGATCTTGGTTGCCATTCTTCCCAAAGATATTCCTTTTGCATCTATTGTATGTGTTTCTCTTTTTATCTCCATATTATTTCACTAATTCAATGATTGCCATTCTGGCCGCGTCACCTCTTCTGTTGGCAATCTTTAATATTCTTGTATATCCTCCCTTTCTTTTTTTATACATCGGAGCAATCACTTCCATTAATTTCTTTACAGTTCTGTATGATAATTTTTGTTGCAAAAGCCTTTTGGTAGCCAAATCTCCTTTCTTGGCTTTGGTAATCATTTTCTCTGCAAAGACAGAAAGCTCTTTAGCTTTAGCTTGAGTTGTTGTTATTCTTTCTTTCATTACCAAAGCCGTAACCAAGCTTTTAATCAAGGCCTTTCTTTGATCTGTTTCTCTGTTGAATTTTCTCCCTTTTTTTCTTTTATTCATGCTTACTACTCTTTTAATTCTAACCCTAATTTCTTTAATGCCTTTTTAATTTCCTTTATCCCTTTGTCTCCCAAGCCCTCTAATTCTAACAAGCTGCTTTCAGATTTCTTAGCCAATCCTGCAGCTGTCTTTATATGACCGCTAGTCAAGGCATTGACTGTTCTGGTAGAAAGCTTCATATCTTCAACCAATACTTCTGCAGAACCTGCTTCCGCTTTTTTCCCTTCAGCTTTCTCTTGTTTCTTTGGCTTTTCCGCTTCAGTTAGTTCTTTAATCCCGTTATCAATTACGGAAAAGTGATCTAAAAGCAATTTATTAGCTTCAAGTAAAGCATTCTCTGGCTGAATAGTTCCATCTGTTTCAATATCAATGAATAGCTTATCAAAATCGGTTCTCTGTCCGACTCTCATATTTTCCACTCTGTAGCTGACATTTCTTACTGGAGTAAATATTGCATCCAAGGAAATTTCTCCTATTTCCAATTTCTCTGATTCTCTGATCTCTTTTGGCTCGTATCCAACTCCTTTTCTTACAACAATTTCCATATCCAGCTCAGCTGTCTTGCTGGTTAAAGTAGCAATCTTTTGATCTGTG
>CAZTRD010000006.1:36245-58530 GCA_964616145.1 uncultured Candidatus Saccharibacteria bacterium
AATTCAGCATAGTTATCTTTTTTGACAATGAGTTTTAAAGAAGATGGTAAAGGTATCATGCCTTTTAAAAGGTTTAATTTATTTTGAATAGAACTCGAATATTGCCTGTATCTCTGCCGGAGGCGCGGCAATATCAAGTGTTGGATAGCCGATGACTTCCGCTTCTATCTTTTCCGGATCTAACTTCAACCAAAGCGGAAGTTGGATTTTCTTTAATGTAGCTGATAATTCATTGAAATTCCCTTTCTTCAAAGAAGTTGGCCTTACTGTTATCTTATCTCCCTGTTTTAAAGTAAAGCTGGGAATATCAATAGCTTTCCCATTAACCAAGAAATGTCCGTGAGAAACTAATTGTCTGGCCTTGGTTCTGGAAGAACCGATTCCCAATCTGTATATTGTATTATCCAATCTCATTTCCAAGCTCTTGATCAGGGCCTCTTGAGCATCTCCCATCTTGCTTACTCCCCTGCGTGATTTTTCAAGAACAGCAATGACATAGTTTTTGAATTGCTTTTCAGATAGGTTATACCAATTCTTCAATCTCTGCTTTTCTTTCAATTGTCTTCCGTATTCTGAAAGACCGCCAATTCTTCTTTTGCCTTTTATTCCTGGAGGATATGGTTTTACAACCATCGGGCATTTGGCGCTATTGCATTTGTCTCCTTTCAAAAAGAGTTTCTTGCCCGCTCTTCTACAAATTTTACATTTTGGTTTTTTTTCCATAAATCGTTAAATTCTTCTTGGTTTTTTTCTCTTGCAGCCGTTATGAGGAACAGGGGTAGCATCTTTAACAGCAATGATATTCACCCCTTGCCCTGCTAATGCCCTTAGGGCAGATTCCCTCCCGCTTCCAATTCCCTTTATTTTTACAGCTATTTCTTCTATTTTAAATTTCTCAATTGCCTGAGTTAATACTTCTGCGGCCTTAGCTGCAGCATATGGAGTTCCTTTTTTAGTTCCTTTAAAACCAATCTTTCCAGAACTGGCCCAACTCAAAACATTACCATTGGAGTCAGCCAATGTTAATATCGTATTATTGTATGTAGATGAAATGGTAATAAGGCCCTTTTTGATTTGTTTGGCCGTTACAGCTTTATTCCCTGCTTTCTGTATCTTTGACTCCACTTCTTCTGTTTCCTTTAAAGCTTCTTCTTGTGTTTGTTTGATAACTTTTTTCTTTCCCATATTATTATGTTGGTCCCGGAGCAGCTTTTCTGCCTGATCCGACTGTTTTTCTTAAATTGCCCCTTATTGTTCTTGAATTAACTCTGGTTGTCTGCCCCCTGACCGGCAAACCCCTGGAATGCCTATGCCCTCTCCAGCAGCCTATTTCTTTCAACCTTTTGATTGAAATCATCTTGTCCTTTCTCAAATCTCCCTCTACCTTGTAGTTTTTATTAATAACTTCCTGGATAGCACTGACCTCTTCATTGGTTAAATCTCCTGCCTTTTTGGTAGGATCAATTTTAGCATTTTTCAGTATTTTTTTACTTAAGGTGTCCCCTATTCCGTAAATGTATGAAAGCGCTATTATTATTTGTTTGTTATTGGGAAGATTAACCCCTGATATTCTTGCCATATATGTCTATTTTCCTTGTCTTTGTTTATGTCTTGGATTTTCGCAAATTACAAAAATGCGGCCTTTTCTTTTTACCGTTTTGCATTTCTTGCAGATTTTCTTAACGGATGGCTTTACTTTCATCTTTTTCTGAAAATTATTCTTCCTCTTTGGTCATTGGGCGTTGGCATTTCTACTGTTACCCTATCTCCTGGCAAAATCTTGATTTTGAACATTCTCAATTTTCCAGCCAAATGAGCCAGCACTTCGTGTCCATCGTTGAGCCTAACTTTAAAAGTCGTGCTTGGCAAGGCTTCAGTAATAATACCGTCGCTTTTATATGTTGCTTTTTTATCTGCCATTAAGGATTTAATCTTATCAGATATATTGAATAATAGCAATATTGTAGCTCAGAGTCAAGAATTAGTCAAACTTCAACTCCACCTCTATCTGCTCTAGGGACCCAGAGGCCCGTCCAGCAAAAAATGGGCTTAATTTGACCTTTGGCTCTGTTTTTATCTCCTGATACATCTCAAGAATGTATCTTTTGATATTGCTCGGTTTTTGGTTCCTTATCACCTCCTTTATCGCTGCTAAATCCATGGAGGGATACATTTCCAATGAAAAGGTAATATTCAAGGATATGCTTCCTGTTGCATCTACAATGGAATCCAAGGTTTTAATTGTAGCGCTCCCCTCTTTAATGTCCTGCTGGGCAAATTGTTGAGAAAGAATATATTTATTAATCACAGACATTACATCTTCTTTTTTAACAGCCAATACATTGCCTTTTAATTTCAATTGGTAGATAAAGGAATCTTTTTCCTGACCTACTTTTACATCGACAGGACCGGATTCCAATATCTCCGTCCCTATTGTTTTATCCAAAACAACATATTCCTCCCCCGCCATTGTTCTTAATTCCTTCAATCCGTTGTCCTCAGCTATCAATTTCAATTCTTCTTTGGCAGAATCCAGATCATCTTCAGTAACCTGCTTCACTTCTCCAATAGCTCCTCCTGCCATTTTAGCCAATGATTTTCCGGTAACGCTGGAATACAGTTGCTGAGGAGAATAATTCCTCAAGCCGGGGATTGAAAATACGCATGGATCAATATTGTAATCAGATCCGGCTTCGGATGCTACTACTGCCACATCTACGCTTCCCCCGGCAGGAACGGTAAATCCCTTTTTGGCTAGAAATTGCTTAGTCGGGCTTGAAGAAGAAAGAAATCTTGTATTGGCAATCAAAGTTACCGGCTTTGTGTATTTGTTTGTCACCCGTATTACTCCTTGGGCTTTAGTTTCTACAGTAGAATGAGATGTTTTAAATTCCTGAGAAACGATGAACTCTTTTTCCAAGAGCTTAGCTGGAATTGTTTTGTTCTCAAAATCAATCTCTGTTAAGTCCTTTTTGGCATTTAAAGATATTTCCGAATCAAACGGCTCTGTCTGAGGATAAATGGTAACTTTAGTGTAGCCGGCTCTTAATAGCCGAGTCCCTAAAAAGAGAAGGATAAAAAGAAGGATAATGGCAAGTATTATCTTTGGAATCAATGTCTTTTTATTCCTTTCCTTTTTATGCTTTTTGTAAGAAGAATCCTCCACCGACTTTCTATCCGGTTTTTCTACATGTTTCCTGACAGGTTTTAAATCGTACAGCTTAAAAGGCATATATGTTAACTAATTAATTTTGCTTTAATGCGCCTGATTCCAGCGCCAACCGCTTCTTCCTTTAATATCTTAACACACTTTAATTGAGATATGTTATCCACATGCGGTCCTGCGCATATCTCTTTTGAAAAATCACCAATAGAATATACATTTACTATTTCAGGATACTTTTCTTTAAAGAAAGCCAAAGCCCCTAAATTAATGGCTTCTTCATATTTCATTTCTTCTTTTTTAACTTCCAATCCTTCCTTAATCTTTTCATTTATCAATTCTTCAATCTTTCCCAATTCTTCTTTTTCTAATCTTCTTGGAAAAGAAAAATCAAAACGTAATCTTTCAGGATTGATATCTGAACCCATTTGTCTTACTTCCTCTCCTAAGACCTGTCTTAATGCCTGATGCAAAAGATGAGTAGCTGTATGCAATTTTGTCATTTCTCTTCTGTCCCCCTCGTTTTCTACCATATCAATCCCTAAACCCCCGAATTTCTTTTGAGCTCCGGCTCTGGAAATTTCTTGATGTTTTTTCTGGTATTCGTTAAATTCTTTCATATCAACGATAATATTCTTTTCTTTTGCTAATTCTTGAGTCAATTCTATCGGGAAACCATAGGTTTCATATAGATAGAAAGATGTTTGTCCGTCTATTTTTGTCAATTTATCGAATTCTTTCAATCCTTTTTCCAATGTCTTTTCAAACTTAATTTTTTCTTCATTAATGACAGAAATTATTCTTTCTTTGCTTGTAATAATCTCTGGATATATGTCTCTGTAAATATTGAATATTTCTTCAAGGATTGAATTTAAATTCTTTAATTCAATCTTCTTTGCGTGCCTTATCGCGCTCCTTAATATTCTTCTTAAAATATATTCCCTGTCATTCTTCCCTGGGATGATTCCTGTTTCAATTAAAAATATTGCTGCTTTTAAATGATCAGCGATAATTCTAAAAGAGGATTGAAAATTATCATAGTTCTTTTTAGATTCTTTCCCAATCGCTTCAATGATTGGCAGAAACAAATCAGTTTCAAAAAGATTGGTCTTGCTCTGCAAGGCCATACAAAGTCTTTCTAGGCCCATTCCCGTATCAACCCCCTCCTGTTTTAAAGGAGTTAGTTGTTTGTTCGCATCTTGATAGAATTCGTTGAAAACAAGATTCCATATCTCTACATATCTTCCACAAGAACAATTAGGCAAACATCTATCACCCAAAGAACAAGGAATGCCTGTTAAATCAAAATGTATTTCTGTCGTAGGCCCGCAAGGTCCTTCGTTTCCTGTTGGACCCCAGAAATTATCTTCTCTGCCAAAACCAATAACTCTATCATCTGCAATTCCCAATTCTTCCCAAATCTCTTTGGATTCCCTATCCTCTGGCATATCATCCCCTTTAAAATATGTAACCCATATTCTATCCTTGGGAAGCTTTAATGTTTCAGTTAAAAATTCGAAAGCATAATGAATTGTTTCTTTTTTGAAATATTCTCCAAAACTGAAATTTCCTAGCATTTCAAAAAAGGTAAGATGATTAGCATCTCCTACATTATCAATATCAGAAGTGCGCATGCATTTCTGACAACTTGCAACCATATTTCCATAAGGAGATTTTTCTCCCAAGAAATATGGTTTAAATTGCTGCATTCCTGCGGTAGTAAAAAGCACTGATGGATCTGTAGGAATTAAAGAAGAACCATCTACTATTTTATGGTTTTTAGATAAAAAAAACTCTAAGAATGCTTTTCTTGTCTCAAAAGAATTCATATATCTTTAGATATTATATCATTTTTTACAGAAAGAAGAAGGCCGCAACATGTATACTTCGATAACACGCGCGGCCGCTATTCTTCGAGTTGGATCTACGTGATCTAGTAACGTCTGAGGTTCGTGTTGCGTAGCTTATCCATCTCCTCCCTTCGTTTGTTGCGCACCCCACGTTCCCAAAAGAGCAGGAATGCTCCACCAATCAGGGCAGCGATCGGAATCAATGTTCCTTCAAGGGGTGATTGGTGCTTGAAGGCCAACGACGATACGATGTAGGAAAAAGCTCCTACATCAATCCAGTAAGCCATGAACCAGTCAATCCCTTTGGCCTTCATGTAGGCGGTAAGTGGCAAGGCCAATGTCACAAGGATTACCAGAGCCACCAGCTGGGGTCCGTGGTTGTGCCGATACAGCCCATATGCACTGATCGCACCAACGAACAGGTAGAAGATGAGTCCGAGCCAACGAGCTCGTCTCAAATCTTCCCTCCAATGCAGATCCTTCTTCACGATATCCCTCCTCGTCCTTTAATGTTCCATCATACTTCTACCACGAAATAATATATTATTCAAGCTCCGTCAACACTCTGCATCCATTCTTTGTTATTGCAATTGTATGCTCAAAATGGGCAACCAAAGACCCATCTAAAGTAAAATACGCTGTTCCATCTTTTCCTAATTTGATATGTTCTGTTCCCAAGCTCACCATTGGTTCAACACACAAAACCATTCCTTCTTTCAATACAGGTCCAGTTCCTCTGGAACCATAATTAAGAATATCTGGTTCTTCATGCAAATCCTTCCCTATCCCATGCCCGCACAGTTCCTTTATCACATACATCCCTCTTTTCTTCACATACCTTTCAATAGTGTTTCCAATATCTCCTATTGTATTTCCAGGCCTCATTTTTTTGATTGCTCTCTTTAATGCTTTTTTTGTAACTCGTATCAATCTTGTTTTTTCTTCATCTATCTCTCCCACTCCAACAGTAACAGCCATATCAGTAAACAATCCTTCATATTGTATCCCTAAATCCAAAGACAGAATGTCTCCATTCTGCAAAATATATTCCCCGGGTACGCCATGAACAATCATATCATTAGGACAAGTGCATAATACGGCGGGATAGCCGTCCTGTCCTAAGAATGCCGGCTTAGCATTATTCTTTTTAATCAGTTCTTTTGCTTTTACTTCCAAATCAGCCAGTTTTGTTCCTGGTTTTGCTTCCAATTTCACTTCATTTAAAATTTTAGCCAGGATTTTTCCACCCCTGGCCATAGTTTCTATCTGTTCTTTTGTTTTTAACGGAATATGGTTCATTTTAACTCTAGGGCTTTTTGAATGTTATTAAAAATGACAGAAGGCGCTGGAGCAGCGTTAACTGTTTTAACAAAATATTTGTATTTTTTTAAATAATCAATTACTGGCATTGTCCTGTTTTTGTATTCTTGTAATCTAACCTTTATACTCTCTGGGTCATCAAGTCCCTTTCTCTCAACCAATTTAGATCCATCCAAGGGACAGGTTTTTAACTTCTTTGTATCTGAGTTGTAAAGAATAGGATGGCGCATTAATTCACAAATTCTTCTGTTGGAATTTCTGAACATTGAATCTTCCGGCTTTAAAGTAAGAAGAATTGTCTTAATGTTCTTTTTCTCGTAAAGTTTTGCTAATAGCGGCATCATTAATTGTGCCTCAGTTAAGGTTCTTGGAGAACCAGAAAACATTATCCCTTGATTATTCCTAGCTAATCCTTCAATAATGGTTTTTCCCCAATAGCTAACTACTTCGGGAGTACACAAAACTCCTGTTAGCCATCTTTTTTTCTCATCTGCTAAAGGATATTTTTTGCCATCTACCACTTCGTATTCCCCTTTCTTGGCATTCATAATCTTACTTTCAATAATCTTTGAAGTTTCGTAGTAATGAAGATTGAATTTTTCAGCCAAAAGAATGGACTGAGTTCCTTTCCCTGAACCCGGAGGTCCCATGATTAGGATAACTGGCTTCGAGCACCTATTAGCCATATTATATCTTCTCATATTCTCTCATCTGCAATTGAGAGTTGATTTGTTTAATAGTATCCAATACCACAGATACGATGATTAATACTGATGTTCCGCCAATTAAGAAACTGAACGATGTAATATTTGTTAATCCTTCAATAATTGAAGGCAAGACGGCAATCAAAGCAAGAAACAAAGCGCCGATAAACAAGACCCTGTGAAGAATGAAGGAAATATATTTTGAAGTAGATGGCCCTGGCCTGATGCCAGGGACAAATCCTCCCATTTTCTGCAGGTTTTCGGAAATTGATTTCGGATCAAAGGTTACCATGGTATAGAAGAAGGTAAAAACAAATACTAAAGCAAAATACATGATTCCATGGCTCCAGCCAGTGGAAAAGAAATTAGAAATATTTTGGGCGAGCCCAGAACCTTTTCCGATGAAATTAGTTACCATTCCCGGAATCATTAAAATTGACATGGCAAAAATGATTGGAATAACTCCGGCTGGGTTTACATTCATCGGAAGATAGGTAGAAACTCCTCCATACATTTTTGTTCCTCTGACTCTTTTAGCATATGATACAGGTATGTTTCTCCTAGCTTCTGTAATCAAAACTACCCCAAAGATAATTACAATTACTGAAGCAATGAAGAAAAGATATGCTGGCAATTGATCGCTAGTGCTTCCCCTGATAGCTTCCAGAATACTGGTTGGAAATCTTGCCACAATACCGGCAAAGATTAAAAGAGATACTCCGTTTCCAATTCCTTTTTCCGTAATCAATTCTCCCAGCCACATTAAAAATACGCTTCCGGCTGTAACAGCAATAATGGAGGTAATCAAAGTCAAAGGAGAATCAATAGTAATAGCTCCCTGGCTCTTAAACAAGGTAAGCATCCCATATGATTCAAAAATTGCCAATGGAACAGTGGCAATCCTGGCATATTGATTGAATTTCTTTCTCCCCGCTTCTCCTTCTTCTTTATACATTTTTTGCAAAGAAGGAAAGATCAAGGTCAATAATTCAAAGATGATGATAGCGGTAATATATGGTCCAAGGCCCAACATTGCTATTGAAATGGTAGACAATGCTCCTCCAGACAACACATTGGCAAACCCCAATGCCTGAAATTTATTAAAAAACTCATTAAGATATGTAGTATCCACTCCCGGCATTGGTATGCCAGACATTATTCTGAATACAACGAATAACAGAAGAACGAAAAGAATTTTTTTCCTTAAGTCCTTTATCTTAAAGATTTGAGTTAGCTGATTAAATATTGCCATAAACTATTTTTTAGTTTTGACTGGTTTTTTAACTGCTTTTGGCTTCTCAACTTTCTTTTCCTCCTTTTTCTCTTCAACCTTCTTTTCTTTCCTTACTCTTTTTTTCTTTTCTTTAACAATCGGTTCCTTGATCTTTAAAGTGTTGGCTTTCCCTCCTGCTTTCTCTATCTTTTCTTTGGCTTTTTTAGAATACAAGCACTCATTAATGGTTAAATTCTTCTTAATTTCTCCTTTGGCTAATATTTTCACGATAAGAACTCTGCCTAAAGGATTTTTTACAATTCCTTTTTCCAGCAAATCCTTTGGAAAGATATTTGCTCCGTCTTCAAATTTCTTTTCAATCACGGATAAATCAACAGTTGCTGGCTTGAAATCCAAAGAGTTAAAGCGGTACCCTCTTAATTTAGGATATCTCTTTATCATGCTTCTGACAATTGGCGGAAGCTTTCTGCCGGCTCTGGAGTTCTGTCCTTTTAGTCCCCTTCCAGAATACGTTCCTTTGATTCCTCCCCTTCCAACTCTTTTTTTACTCTTCCACTTTGTCTTCGGTTTTAATTGGTGGATTTGCATTTTTCCCTTTTATTTTTAATTGTTTTAATGCTTTTACAGTAGCTCCGGCATTATTCAGCTTATTCCTTGTCGCCCCTAAAATCTTTGAAGAAATATCTTTGATCCCGGCTAATTGGCATATTACTCTGACAGTTCCCCCGGCTACCAATCCCCTTCCTTTTCTTTGCGGTCTTAAAAGAATTTCAGCTGCTCCGAACTTAGCGTATGTTTCATGAGGAATGGTATCATTTACAATCGGCACATCAAATACATTTTTTCTGGCTGATTTCTCTGCTTTCTCCACTGCTTGAGCAACATCCTGTCCTTTTCCAGAGCCAACCCCGATTTTCCCTTTTCTATTACCAACAACCATAATGGCTCTGAAGCGAAGGGTTTTTCCTCCTGAAGTAACTTTTGTAACTCTTCCTATCTCCAAAACCTCAGAATCAAATTCTGATTTTTTCTCCTGAAATTTATTTGTTCTATCTCTTTTAGAAAACATATTTTAAAATTTTAATCCTGATCTGGCTCCATCAGCCAAGGCCTTTACTTTCCCATGATATTGATACCCTCCCCTATCAAAAATCACTTCCTTTATCCCCTTTTCTCCAGCCAAAGATGCAATCCTTTCTCCCACTTGAAATGACAAGGCAATTTTTCCTTTCAATTCTTTTCCTTCTTTATCCTTTGCGCTTTCTTTTTTAGTTTTAATATCAAAATCACTTACAACAGCAATAGTTTTTTTAGCTGCATCATCTATCAATTGAGCATAGATATGCTGATTAGATCTGAAAACACAAAGCCGTGGTCTTTTGGCAGTTCCAATAATCTTAGCCCTTACCCTTTTGTGTCTTCTTATCCTATGTTCAGTTTTTGAAAAAGTTTTTTCCATATTATTTAGGCGGTAGCTGTAGCTTTCTTACCAAGCTTTCTTCTAATTTTTTCTCCGGCATATCTAATTCCTTTTCCCTTGTATGGTTCCGGAGGCCTGATCTTTCTAATCTGAGAAGCTATTTCTCCTACCATCTTTTTATCAGCTCCGGAAACTGTGATTACATTCTTTGCTACGGCAAATTCTATCCCTTGGGGTTTAGAAATTTTTACAGGGTGGGAAAATCCCACTTCAACGATCAGTTCAGACCCTTCAATATTTGCTTTGTATCCGACTCCTTCAATTTCCAATTTCTTTTCAAAGCCGGAATTAACTCCATTAACAGCATTAAATATCAAGCTTCTAGCAGTCCCCCATAGGGCAGAGGTTTCTTTTCCTTCTCTGGCAGGACTTAAAACAATCTGATTTTCTTTGATTTCAATCTTAATTTCAGGCCTTGTCTTTAATGTAATTTCTCCTTTGGGTCCTTTTACAATAATCTTTCCAGTTTCCAGGGAAACATTTACTCCTGAAGGAATATCAATTGGTTTTTTTCCTATTCTTGACATATATTTACCAGATCTGACAAATTACTTCTCCTCCAAGACCTTTCTTATGCGCTTCTTTCACAGTCATTAATCCTTGCGGAGTTGAAACTATTTTTATTCCGTATCCAGCTCTTTTTAAAATCTCTAATTTCTTTGCATACACTCTTCTGCTTGGCTTGGAAATCCTTTTCATCTCTTTAATCAATGGCTCTTTCCCGTCATATTTCAAATTAAGCTTTAGTATCTTATTTGTCTTCTTGAATTTCTTCTCAATTTTATCAATCAACCCTTCTTTGTTTAAAATATCAGCTATCTGATATTTAATTTTAGAATATGGCATTTCCACTACTGGAAATCCCACAGCTTGCGCGTTTTTTATTCTTACAAACATGTCGCTTATTGGATCTGTATGCATATTATTAAATTACCAACTGGCTTTTCTTACTCCTGGCAATAAACCTTTGTTAGCTAATTCTCTAAAGCAAATTCTGCACAAGCCAAAGTCCCTGATAAAGCCACGCTTCCTTCCGCAGCGAAAACATCTGTTCTCAATCCTAGAACTGAATTTTGGTTTTCTTTTAGCTTTTGCTATTTTTGCTTCTGTTGCCATATATTATTTTATCGGAAATCCGTAAAGTTTAAATAATTCCACTGCCTCTTTTTTATCCTTTGCGCTACTGACTATTGTAGCTTCAAAAGAAAATATTCTTTTTACGCTTTCCGGAGAAACTTCCGGGAATACGATCTGTTCCTTTATTCCTACCGTTAAATTGCCTGATTTGTCAATTGCCTTCTCTTCAATTCCCTTAAAATCGCTTGTTCTTGGAAGAGCTATGTTAACCAATCTGGAAACAAAATCATTCATTTTCTTTCCTCTTAAGGTTGTCTTAGCTCCAATTACCATTCCTGCTCTTGTCTTAAAAGTGGAAATGGATGTTTTGGCTGTAGTGAATACTGGTTTCTGCCCGATGATCAAAGCCAGATCATTGGCAAACTCCTGAGCTATCTTATCCCTCTCTGTCTTTGATTTCCCGGCAACTAATTTCCCAAAACCAACATTAACTACAACCTTTTTAATCTTAGGCACAGCCATTACATTCTTGTACCCCATCTTTTTCATCATCTCTGGTACAATACCTTTTTTGTACAATGTTTGTAAATTATCCATGTCTTTTAAAATACCTCTTTGCACTTTTTGCAAACTCTTGATTTTTTAACTTTTGCATCCACTTTATTCTTAACAAAATTGATTCTTGTCGCCTTTCCGCATTTAGGACAAACAATCATTGCTTTAGAAGCATTAATTAACCCTTCTTTGGAAACAATCTGGCCTTTCTCTCCTTCTTTTTTTGGCTTCTGATGCCTCTTTAACATATTTATTCCTTCAACCATAATCCTATTAGTTTCCGGAACTACTCTTAAAACCTTGGCCTTTCTGCCTTTGTCATCTCCTGAAATTATTAACACTGTGTCGTCTTTTTTGATATTCATGCTTTTAAATGATTTCTGTTGCTAAAGCAACAATTCCATCAAATCCCTTTTCCCTGATTTCTCTTGGTATGGGACCGAATATTCTTCCTCCTTTTGGATTTTTTGTTTTAGCATCAAGAATTATTATGGCATTCTCATCAAATCTGATATATGATCCGTCTTTTCTTCTGAAAGGCCTTTTCTGTCTTACAATTACAGCTCTGGTAACTTCATGGGTTTTCACTATCTTTCTTGGTTCAGCTTTTTTAACAGCAACAACAATGATATCGCCCAATTGAGCGGTTTTCTTTCCGCTTCCGCCCAATACTTTAATACACTGGGCAATTTTTGCTCCAGAATTATCGGCAACCTTTAACATTGTTCTCAATTGGATCATATCTTTTAAACTTCTTCAATATTATCTTCTGCCTTCTTTTGTTGGGCTATTCTTTCAACAACTCTCCATTTTTTATCCTTGGAAATCGGCTTGCATTCTTCTATCACAGCAATATCTCCTATATTGCATTCATTCTTCTCATCATGGGCCTTGTATCTTGAATGGGACTTGTATCTCATCTGAAGCTTTTGATGAAGCTTTATCGATTCAATCTCAACAACAATCGTTTTTTGCATTTTGTTTGATACCACTCGACCTGTTAATCTTCTTTTTGCCATATGTTTATTTGCTATTTATTTTGTTAATAGTCATAATCCTGGCTATTGTCTTTCTAATCTCTCCCATTTTTTTGACATTCTTAACCTTAGCCGAGGCCAAATCAAAATGCAATTGCCTCAATTCTTCTCTTAATTGGATTTCCATCCTCTTCAACTCTTCAGCTGATTTTTTCTTTAATTCTTTGACTTCCATGTTATTCTTCTTTGATGAATTTCATTTTGATAGGGATCTTAGTAGAGGCCTTTCTGAATGCTTCTCTGGCCATTGCTTCATCCAATCCTGCTAATTCAAATATTATTCTTCCCGGCTTAATCGGGAAAACATAGTGGTCTACCGCACCCTTTCCTCCTCCCAAAGGAGCCTCAACTCCTTTGTTAGTTACCGGCTTATCAGGAAATACCCTAATCCATAGTTTTCCTCCTTTTTTTAAATATCTGATAATAGCTCTTCTGGCAGCTTCAAGCTGTTTGGCAGTAAGCCATTTGGTTCCCATGGCTTTCAAACCATAGGTGCCGAAAGCCAACTCAGTCCCGCGGTTTTCAACCCCTTTGCTGCGTCCTTTCTGCATCTTTCTGTATTTTACTTTCTTTGGCGCAAACATAGTTATTCTTTAATGTTTTCTTCTTTTTCAATAAATTTCTCACCTTTGTAAATCCAGGTTTTTACACCAATGATTCCATAGGTGCAATGGGCCTCGGCAAAACCATAATTAATATCTGCTCTTAATGTCTGCTTTGGCAATCTTCCGTGCTTTAACCATTCTCTACGAGAAATTGTTACTCCATTCAACCTTCCGGAAACTTCAATCTTTATCCCTTGGGCTTCTTTGTATCCCATTGCCTTGGCAATGCCTTCTTTCATGACTTTTCTGTACGGCATTCTCTTTTCCAATCTCTGGGCAACCCATTGAGATACTAAAGCCGCATTGATCCAAGGATTTCTGATTTCCCTGATTTCCATTTTCAAATCTCTCTTTTTAACGATAACAGGGCTTAATTTATCCAATTCCTTTTCCAAAGAGGATTTTAATTCCTCTACTCCTTTCCCCCCTCTGCCTATAATCAAACCTGGCCTGGCAGTATTGATTATTACATTCACTTTTCCAGCAGATCTTTCAATCTCAATTTTCTCAACAGCTCCTTCTTTTAATTTCTTCTCCAAGAAAGTGCGGATGATAAAGTCCTCTTCAAGATATTTTTGAAGGTCTTTTTTGGCAAACCATCTGGAATCCCAGTTTACCAAATATCCTAATCGAAACCCTATTGGATGAACCTTATGAGACATTTTTCTTTGTAACTTTCTTCTTAATTATTTTTTTAGCGGGAACTTTCTTAGTTGTTTCCTTAACAACTTTTTTCTTTTCTTCTTTTTTAACCTCTTTTACAATCTTTTTATCCCTTGGCTTCCCTTTTTCATTTAAAATCACAATTATATGACTGCTTCTTTTAATAATTTCATTGGATTGGCCTCTGGAAACCGGCCTCCATCTTTTTAACTTAGACCCTTCGTTTACAAAAATTGTTGAAATGTATAAATTATCGGGATTCAATTGAAAATTATTCTTGGCATTAGCAACAGCTGATTTGATAAGCTTAGCTATTGGTCTGGCTGATTTGTTATCAACAAAAGATAATTCATCCAAAGCTCTTTGGACGCTTTTCCCCCTAACCACGTCAGCCACTAATCTGACTTTCCTTGGGGCTATTCTTAAATTGCTTAATTTTGCTTTTACTTCCATATTATTTCTTTGTTTCCTGTGTTGGTACAGCTGCACTGACTTCTGATTTTGATTCTATCTCTCTCTGCATCTTTCCTCCGTGTCTGACGAATCTTGTTGTTGGAGCGAATTCTCCCAATTTATGCCCTACCATGTCTTCTGACACTTTAACATTAATGAAAGATTTCCCGTTGTAAACGCTAAAGGTAAATCCGATCATTTCCGGGGAAAGGGTTGAACGCCTGGCCCAGGTTTTAATCGGGGCAGCATCATCTGCTTTTCCTTTTTGTACCTTTTTTAAAAGGTTTTGATCTACAAACGGACCTTTTTTAAGTGATCTTGCCATATGTTTATCTTCTTCTTGGTCTTCCTTTAATGATAAATTTATTGGTATATTTTCTCTTTCTTGTTTTCACTCCCAAGGCTGGTTTTCCCCATTTTGTCTTTGGCCCGGCAAAACCAATACCGGTTCTTCCTTCTCCTCCTCCATGCGGATGGTCAGAAGGATTCATGGCTAAACCTCTTACTTTTGGCCTTCTTCTTTTAAGTCTTGGGCTTCCGGCTTTTCCAATTATCGTAAATCTGTGCTCTGGATGGGATACAGCTCCTATTGTTGCAAAGCATTCTGCATTGATTCTTCTTACTTCTTTTGAAGGCATTTGCAAATGTACATACTTGTCTTCAAGAGTAAGAACTCTTGCAGAGCTTCCGGCAGAACGAATCAGTTTCCCGGAACTGGCTGGTTCCATTTCTACATTATGAACCTCTGTTCCTACTGGAATATTCTTAACTTTCATTCTGTTTCCCGGCCTTATCTCTGCTGATTCAGCAGTAATAATCATATCTCCTATCTTTACTTTATCAGGGGCCAATATGTAGGCCTTTGTTTTATCAGTATACTCTATTAAGGCAAGAAATGCAGACCTGTTCGGATCATATTCCAACGCCTTGATCTTTCCAGGAATATTTATCTTCTCCTGTCCGAAATTAACAATGCGATAATTTCTTTTCACCCCTCCTCCCCTGTGCCTGACAGTAATTTTACCAGAATTATTCCTCCCAGCTCTTTCCCTTATCGTAACCAAAAGACTCCTTTCCGGTTCCTTTTTGGTCAATATGTTTTTAACCTTTGTCTTTTTCATGTTTATCTTGGTAAAATTTCAATTTTCTGGCCTGCTTTCAACGATACGATTGCTTTCTTGTATCCTGCTTTCTGCCCTTTTATCCTTCCTTTTCTTCTTTCTTTAGGCCTTACATTGATTATATTAACATTAGTAACATTTACCCTATATATCTCTTCAATTGATTTCTTTATCTCGTTTTTATTGGCATTATTAAAAACTTTGAAAACAAACTGATTTTTCCCTTCTAAAAATCCTGCTTTCTCTGTGATGTGAGGAGCTTTAACAGATCTCCATCCTTGCTTTATCCTATCCTCCCTGATCGGTTTTACTTTCTTTTCTTCAACCTTAACAACGGGCTTTTCTTTTATAACCTCTTTTTCAGCTTTCTTTTCAGTTTTCTTGAATAATGCGCTCATTTTTTAATAACTAATTTTTCTAATTCTTTTATGCTGTCCTTTAAAAATATTAAATTGGCATATTTAACTACATCTGTCACATTCAAATCCTTTGTCTGCACAACATCTGTTTTCTTAATATTGCGGAAAGCTAATTTAAGATTCTTATCATTTGAAGGCATTACTATTAAGGTGCTTCCCTTTTTCTTGGCTCCCTCCAAAACATTATTGATAATCTTTGAGGCCTCTTTTGTTTTTCCATCTTTAATCTCAATTTTATCCAAAACCAATATTTCATTATCTTTCAATTTTCCTGACAAAGCAGAGAATAGGGCGGCTTTCTTAACTTTTACAGAAAGGACTTTTTTGTAATTCTTGTCGTTTCTCGGACCGAAAGTAACTCCTCCATGCCTCCATAACGGAGATCTGATAGAACCGTGCCTGGCTCTTCCTGTCCCTTTCTGTTTCCAGGGTTTTCTTCCTCCTCCGCTTACTTCTGATCTGTCTTTTGTGTGAGCGATATTCTGCCTTTTGTTAGACAATATTCCAAATACAACTTGCCTGATCAAATCCATATTAACCTCTTTGCCAAAAATCTCTTTTGGCATTTGGGTTTTTCCAGCTTCTTTCCCTTCTGAATTGTATGTATCTGCTAACATGTTATTTCTTAATCTCTAAGAGTATTCCCTTCCTGCCAGGAACAGCTCCTTTAATTGCAATTATATTATTGGAATTGTCTATCTCAACAATCTTGGCTGTTTTAACAGTATGTTGCCCAGCCCCCATCCTTCCAGGCATTTTCTTTCCTTTGATAACATGGGAAGGAAACGATGCTCCGACAGAACCAATTGTTCTTTCTTCGTGCTTGGCTCCGTGGCTTTTCTTTCTTCCGTGAAATCCCCATCTTTTCACTCCTCCTTGGAATCCTTTTCCTTTCGCCTTGCCTGTTACTTTGACAACATCTCCCAAGGCGAAGGAAGAAGCGTTGATTTCATCTCCGACTTTAACTTCAAGGACAATATTTCTGAATTCTCTTAAATATCTGTATGGTTTATCCTGCAATGGTTTTTTAATGTTCTTGGTTCTTTTCTCATATCCTATCTGAACTGCGTCATATCCGTCTTTTTCTTTTGTCTTAATCTGAGTTACAAAACATGGGCCAGCTTCAACCAAAGTCACAGGGACTATCTTATCCTCCTTCCAGATCTGAGTCATTCCTATTTTTTTTCCTAAAATGATTGGCATTTTTTTCAAGCAAATACCGGGATTATCCAGCCCGGCATTGCTACTAACTAACAATAAAGCTGGTCGTTATAATTTAATTATTTCTGCATGTTAATTACATCTTTATCTGCACATCTACTCCGCTGGACAATGTCAAATTGGTAAGCGCTTCTATCAGTTTTTGGTTAGGATTCAATATATCTATCAATCTCTTATGAACCCTTACTTCAAACTGTTCTCTAGCGTCTTTATGAACAAAGCTTGAGCGATTCACGGTATAGCGATGGATTTCTGTTGGCAAAGGAACTGGTCCTGATACTTCTGCTCCATACCTTAATACCGTATCTATTATCTGTCTTGAGCTTTTGTCCAATACTTTGAAATCGTAAGCTCTGAGCTTTATCCTTATCCTTGGTTTTACGGCCTCTGTTTCTTTCTTTTTTGACACTGCCATTTTTTTAAATTAAAACAAGGCAAAGCTTTTGCCTTATTTTAATATCTTTGTGATAACTCCTGAAGCAACTGTCTTGCCTCCTTCTCTGATAGCGAACCTTTGTTTTTCTTCTATGGCCATTGGAACAATCAATTTCATTGTTAAGCTGATTGTATCTCCTGGCATAACCATTTCTGTTCCGGCTGGCAAAATCACATCTCCTGTAATATCAGCTGTTCTGATGAAGAATTGCGGCTTATACCCAGTAAAGAATGGGGTATGTCTTCCACCTTCCTCTTTTGTCAAAATATATGTTTCAGCTTCAAATTCCGTATGAGGAGTAATGCTTCCTGGCTTAGCTAAGACCTGCCCTCTTTCAACATCTTCTTTTTTGAAACCTCTTAACAATACTCCAACATTATCTCCCGCCATTGCTTCGTCAAGAATCTTGTTAAACATTTCAAGGCTGACTGCTGTTGTTTTTACTGTTGGTTTTATGCCAACAACTTCGACTTCCTCAGCTGCCTTTAATGCCCCTCTTTCAATTCTTCCAGTAGCAACTGTTCCCCTTCCCTCAATTGAGAAAACATCTTCAACAGCCATTAAGAATGGCTTGTCTGTTTCTCTTTGAGGAGTTGGAATGTAGTCATCTAAGGCCTTTACCAATTCCATTATTGGCTTAATTGCCTCATCATCTTTTGTTTTAGCTTCTAATGCCTTTAAAGCAGAACCTCTGATCACTGGAATTTCATCTCCAGGGAATTCATATTTCTTTAAGAGTTCTCTAACTTCTGATTCAACCAAATTGATCATCTCCGGATCATCAACTGCATCGCATTTGTTCAAGAATACTATCATTGCTGGAACGCCTACGTTTTTGGCCAAAAGAATATGTTCTCTGGTTTGAGGCATTGGCCCGTCAACAGCCGAAACAACCAAGACAGATCCGTCCATCTGGGCAGCTCCGGTAATCATGTTTTTGATATAGTCGGCGTGTCCGGGACAATCAATATGAGCATAGTGTCTCTTCTCGCTCTCATATTCTACGTGGCAAACATTAATGGTAACTCCTCTTGCCTTCTCTTCTGGAGCAGAATCAATCTGATCGATTGTTCTCTCGTCTACGTTAAAACCATGCAAGTGTAAAGCATGGAGTATTGCCGCAGTTAAAGTTGTCTTTCCATGATCAACGTGACCGATGGTACCAACATTTAAATGTGGTTTTGTTCTTTCGAATTTTGCTTTCTCTGCCATGTTAATTTTTGATGGGTTAGAGATTCTTGCGGGAAAAAAAATTCACGCAAACAATCACCCAATCCCACTCTTTATTTATTTTTTAATTACTTTTAATGACGGTTTGGACTGTAAAAATACAGTATATCAATATTATTACAAACCACAAAAGAAGTCAACTGTTAAAAAGGCAAATCGTCTATTGTCAGCCCCTCTTCCTCCCTATCAGGGAGCATGACCTTTTCTTGCATTGGCGGCAATACTTTCTCCTCTTTAGGAGCCGGCATTGCTATGCCTTGGCTGACAACGGGCTTTTCCTCTTCAAAAGAAGAAATAATCATGGTTGGATTACCGTCTTCAACTATGATTATCTTTCCCCCTTCCTTCTTCAATAGTTTTTTTATCAGATTAAAATCCATATTATTTTCTTCCTTCTATTATTGTTTGAACTATGTTTTCTGGGACCTTTTGATAGCTATTAAACTCCATAGTAAATGATCCTCGGCCTTGAGTCAATGACCTCAAGGATGTGGCGTATCCGAACATTTCGGCCAAAGGAACCTCCGCATCAATGACTTTCATATTTAATCTGTCTGCGGTCTCAGATATTCTTCCTCTTTTGGAGTTCAAATCACCTATTACATCGCCAAAATAGTCAGATGGAATGGTAACTTCAAGCTTCATGATAGGTTCAAGCAATATCGGTTTGGCTCTTCTTGCACCCTCCTGCAAAGCCATAGAACCGGCAATCTTAAAGGCCGCTTCGGAAGAATCAACCTCATGGAATGATCCGTCATATAGGGTTACTTTCACATCAATCATCGGATAACCGGCAACAACTCCTCTTTCCATTGCTTCTCTGATTCCTTTCTCAGATGGAGAAATGAATTCTTTTGGAATAACTCCTCCTTTGATCTCATCAACAAATAAGTATCCCTTTCCTCTTTCCTGCGGCTCTACCTTTATACATACATGGCCATATTGGCCTCTGCCTCCGCTCTGCCTAATATACTTTCCTTCTGCTTCAGCATTGATGGTAATGGTTTCTTTGTAAGCTACTTGGGGTCTCCCAATATTGGCTTCAACATTGAATTCTCTTCTCATTCTTTCTACTAAAACCTCCAGATGCAGCTCTCCCATGCCGGAGATAATAGTATCGCCTGTTTCTTCATCTGACTTAATTCTGAATGTCGGATCTTCCTCGGCTAATTTTTTTAAAGCGAACCCTAATTTTTCCTGATCAGCTTTTGTTTTTGGTTCAATTCTGATAGAGATAACCGGCTCAGGGAATATAATTTCCTCAAGAATGATAGGATTTTCCAAATCACAAATCGTATGTCCGGTAGACACATCTTTAAATCCAATAGCGGCAGCCAAATCTCCTGCCAACACTTCTTCTATCTCTTCTCTGTGATTGGCATGCATTCTTACAATTCTTCCGATCCTGATTTTGTCTCCGGTTATACTGTTTAAAATCGTAGATCCGGCAACAACTTTTCCTGAATATACCCTGAAATATGTTAAATTCCCTACAAATGGATCGGTGGCAACCTTAAATGCCAAACCTGCAAAGGGTTCATTATCATCAGGATGTCTTTCCAATGGCTCTCCGGTTTTGACATCTTTGCCTACAATAGCTGGCAAGTCCAAAGGACAAGGAAGATAATGCACAACAGCATCAAGCATTAATTGCACTCCTTTATTCTTCAAAGCTGAACCGCATAATACAGGAACTATTTTGTAATTGATAACTGCTTTTCTTAATACATGTCTAATTTCTTGCGGAGTGATTTCTTGTCCGGACAGAAACTTTTCGGTCAGAGTATGATCTTCTCCTGCTACTTTGTCCAAAAGTTTTTCTCTCCATTCTACCGCTTTTGCTTTTAAATTGTCAGGAATTTCTTCAATGGAAACATTCTCTCCATGCTCTCCACTGAATCTTACTGCTTTCATTGTAATCAAATTGATAACTCCTTCAAATCCTGCTTCTATCCCTATCGGAATCTGGACAGCAATCGCATTAGGAGTCAATTTGTCCAGAATTGATTGAAAACTATTTTCAAAAGAAGCCCCCATTCTGTCCAATTTATTAATGAAACAGATCCTTGGTACTTTGAATTTGTCCGCTTGTCTCCAAACAGTTTCTGACTGAGCCTCCACTCCTGCCACTCCGTCAAATACAACAACAGCTCCATCCAAAACTCTTAAAGATCTCTGCACTTCTGCAGTAAAATCAATGTGTCCAGGAGTATCAATAATATTTATCTTGTATTCATGATTTGGAATTTCCTGATCTGGATGATCTTTTTCTATGGGTGTCCAAAAACAAGTAGTAGCTGCAGCAGTAATTGTAATACCTCTTTCTCTCTCCTGATCCATCCAATCCATGATTGCCGCTCCTTCATGAACCTCCCCTATTTTATGTGAAATGCCGGTATAAAAAAGAACCCGTTCTGAGACGGTAGTTTTTCCAGCATCAATGTGCGCAATGATGCCGATATTCCTGCATTTTTCAAGCGGATATACCCGTGCCATATATATGTGAATTAATTATTTACGCAAAATGTGCAAATGCTCTGTTGGCCTCAGCCATCTTATGCATATTTTCTTTCTTTCTCACTGCTGTTCCTGCATTATTAGCAGCTTCCATTATTTCAAATGCCAATTTATCCTTCATTGGCTTTCCTTTGGCAGTTCTGGCAGCTGTAATTATCCATCTGAAAGCCAAAGTAATTCTTCTGTCTCCTTTTGTTTCCACTGGAACCTGGTAATTGGCTCCTCCAATTCTTCTAGCCCTAATTTCCAAGATTGGCGCAGCATTATTAATTGCCTGTTCAAATACTTCTACTGGGCTTCTTTTTGTTTTTTCCTCTATTATCTTAAAAGAATCATAGACAATATTGGATGCTATGTTTTTCTTTCCTTTCTTCATTATGTAATTGATGAGTTTGGAAACTAAAGCGCTTCCATATACTACATCCGGTTCTAATTCTCTTTTTTTAATCTTTTTTGCCATATATTATTTCTTTTTAGTTCCGTATCTGCTTCTTGATTGTTTTCTGCCCTCAACCCCGGCAGTATCTAATACTCCTCTCACTATCTTATATCTGATTCCTGGAAGATCTTTTACTCTTCCTCCTTTGATCATTACAATAGAGTGTTCTTGCAAATTATGTCCTTCTCCGGGAATATATGCTGTTAATTCCATGCCATTGCTTAATCTGACTCTGGCAACTTTTCTTAAAGCAGAGTTTGGTTTTTTAGGAGTAACTGTAAATACTTTTAAACAAACTCCTCTTTTGAATGGCGAATTAAACTTAACTGGCCTGTTTTTCTTTACATTAAAAGAAAAAGCCAAAGCAGGAGTTTTATCTTTCTTTGTTGATTTCTTTCTCTTCTGTTTTAATAATTGTTGAAATGTCGGCATATTTGTATATATACATTAGCGCAAAAAACGCAATTATACAAGTTATCAGAATAATTAAAATATGTCAACGTGAATAAGTAGAAACGAAGAGAGCCCCGAAGCATGAGCGACGGGAACTCTCGGACGGATGATCAGAGCGGTGGCACGCTAAGCCATAATGCCAGCCCAAGAACTCCAAACCATGCGACCAGCGCAAAGAAAACCACAAGCCCCTCAGAAATACGATAATTGCGCTTCATCGGATCACTCCTCAAAGACCCATGCTTCAACGGGATTGTGCGAATTCCGTTTTGAAGTGCAACTGAAATGAGATAACATTTCAGCATGAA
>CAZTRD010000007.1:0-47958 GCA_964616145.1 uncultured Candidatus Saccharibacteria bacterium
TTTTCATGCTGAAATGTTATCTCATTTCAGTTGCACTTCAAAACGGAATTCGCAGCTATTTTAAAAGAAGTTAGATTAAAAATTATTGTTAAAGAAATTGAAGGAGGAGAAAAGTTCTTTTATAGCCTATATCCTTTTTGGAGAACCTCCGGGGATGATGTAAAAAAGAAAATATTCTATTCAGGAAATTTAGAGGAAGATTAAAAAACACTCGTCTGCAGTTTTTGTGTTAACCGCGAGAGAGCCGAAGCCCTCACGAGTGCAATCTAAATATAGCTCAAGCCATAATTTTTGTCAAGAATTAAAAAAAACATATGAAAAAGATAATTATCCCAATCATAGTAATCATATTAATAGCAGTTGGTTTTGCCGTTTACTATTTCCTGCCAAAAGAAACTTCTTTGGACACTGAAGATAAAGTTAAAATTCAGACAATGGAAGCAATAAACGGCCAGAATTTCTTAATCACTCTTTTGGGAAAGAAATCTTCCGGATATGAATGGAACGCCAACTATGATTCAAATGCAGTTGAATTTGTTACCAGAGAATATATAGAGCCAGAAGGAGATCTATTAGAAGGAGCCGGGTTTGAGAAATTTACATTTAAGGCGTTAAAAGAAGGAGAAACAGATATTGAATTTGTCTTCAAAAAAGTAGAAGATACAGATGATAAAGCGATAGATAGGATATATTATCAAGTAACAATAAAGCCGAATATATAGTATGAATCAAAAATTCATTCTTTACATGGATGGGGGAGCGATGTCCGGTGTTTTTGGAGGGGGAGTGGTTAGAGCCCTAGAAGATCTAGATTTCTATCCCAATATTGAAGCCATATATGCTGCGTCGGCAGGAGCATTCAACGCCGCATATCTTTTAGCCAGACAAACCAATGAAGGGAAAGAAGTATATCTAAACTATCTAAGAAGTGGTTTTATCCATCGCTGGAATTTGGTTCCGGGAATTCCTCAAAGAATCTGGCATAGATTTGTTAAGCCGGTTTCAAAAGAAAAAACAATTAATGCAATAGATATTGATTATGTTATTAAAATAATCAAAGAAAAAGTGCCCCTAAGGATAGAAAATATATTTGATAAAGGAATTAAACTATATATTCAGGTATTGAATATTGAAAGCAAGCAATCTGAATATATTCTGGCTGATAAAGATAACATGTATGATCTTTTGAAGGCCTCTGCTTGCATTGCTCCGTATACATTTGAAAACGTTGAAATTAACGGAAAGAGATATATAGATGGCACGATAAAAGACCCGATCAATATTAAATATCTTCTAGAAAGATACCCTGATGATAGAATCATACTGATTACTGGGAAAAGAGGAATTAGCAAAACTAGGCATCAATTAGAATCGTTTTTAGAAGGAAGCGTGACTTCTCTAATGTATGGCAAAGAACTTTTCAAGATATTCATGCAAAGGCAAAGATTATCAGACAACAACTTTCTATTAGCTCAAAACAATCCAAAAATATATTTAATTAAAGCTCCAGAATATTGTCCGGTCAGGCCGAGGACAAAAAAACATAGTAAACTATTTGATTCTATGGAAATGGGAAGGGAAGCAGGAATGAAAATTAAGGAATTTTTGGATGATTGACAATATCCTGAAGAAGATAATATAATCTAAACATATGGTAAAAAAAGCTGTAACAATCGATGATTTAGCGATAATGGTACAGAAGGGATTTGAAGAAACTTCTAAAAAGACAGAAGTTAATACTCGTTTTGATGCAATGGATAAAAGATTTGATAAGATAGAAAATATGATTCTCATAGATCATCTTAAACGGATAGAAAAACTAGAAAAACATGTGGAAGAATTGCAAGACGCCCTGGCGCTATAATAACCAGATAAAGATCGCCCTAAAGGCGATTTTTACTATTCAAAATCATGAAAATATTGTAAGCTTATCCTATGATAATAATAAACAAGGATAATAAAATATCAGTTCAGGATCTGGTCAAAATGTCTGAAAAGATGTTTGGTAAACTTGTGAAAACTGTCGTTGATGTTGAAAAAGGGATTATGGCTGTAGATGCTGAATTTCATTCCGACGAAGAAACCCTTTTAATGCAAAACGGATCAAAAAGATCAGAAGTATGGGGTATTAGTCTTTACCCAGATTTATTCGGTAAAGACGATTTTATTGAATTTGATTCAATGATTAATTTAAAACCATTTGTTGGAAATCGTACTCGTAATGTTGATGATCTGCAGATTAAAGAGAAAATCAAAAAGATTGTTAATAATTTAGTTGTTAAATAAATGAATGAATATATTCATAAACAAGCAGCTGGTGGAAAATGGCAAACCCTATCCCTTATGGAACAAATGGCCAATATTGGCAGCGAGATAGAAAGAGCTATTAATTGGAGAGAGAAGGGGAATATGGAATATAGCAAGATGGCCGTTGACAGAGGACTAGAGCTTATTGGTTTGACCATTGATGATAGTAAGAATAGAAAACACCTTCCAGAACTTTTAAGATTAAATGAGTTATTCATAGACTATTTCTACTATGATAATATTTTTTCTTCGGCAGATAATTTTTGGAGACAATATTTCTATCCGTTTAATTATGCCGCAAGGGTTTCTTTACGTTAATCTAAATGAAACAATACCGAAGCTATAAAATTCCGGATGCAAAGATTGGTTTCTACGGAACAGGGTTGAATAAGGTTAAAGTGGCTGAAGTGAGGAAATTGGAAGAACTGATAGAGCCAATTGAAAAATATTTTACCAATCTTTTGGAATTAAAGCAGATTCATTTGTCTTTAAGATATTTGGGTTATCATGATGAGATAAATGATGATAATTTGAAAGATGCCAAGCAAAGAGTATTGGATATTTATTCTAAATATCTTCCAATCACCGTAAATGTATCTAGTTTGAGCGGAAGCTGGAAAAATCATCCTGAGATAGAAAGGCAATTATTATTTGCAGATATCAAGGATAAAAAGCTGATACAATTGCACAAGGAATTGGTAAAAGCAACAACAATTTTCCCGATTTTCCAGGATGTGGAAGGAGCAAATTTCAAGCCCCATATTACTTTGGCTGAATTGGAGAAAAAGTATCATAAAAAGATACCAAAGGAATTGGAAACATACATTAAAAATACCAAAGTAGACATAGATATTACTTTGAAAGGGGGATATATATGGGATAAAAAAGGATTAAGACAATTAATCTAATAACATGACGCTAACAACAGACCAGGAAAAATTAATTGAAGGGAACAATATAATTGTTTTAGCTACAGCTGATCAATACGGACAGCCAAGAGCTGTTTTCATGGGTTATCCAAAATGCATAAATCATAGAATAGTTTTAGTGGATAACTTCATGAATATTACTAAAAGAAATATCGTAGAAAATCCCTTAGTCTCTATTCTGGCATATAACAAGGATTATAGCGTATGCTTGAAGATATCTGGAAAGGCTTCTTACCATACTGACAGCAGTCATTTAGAATGGGCTAAGGGGCTGGAAGAAAACAAGGACCTGAATCCTAAAGGAGTGGTAGAGGTAATAATAGATAATGTTGAAGAAAGTAAATGAAATCATTAATCATTTGTTCATCGATTCATCATCAAAATACTTTTAAGATTGCTAAGGCAATGGCAGAATTTTTAAATTGTCCAGTTATCAGAACTGAAGATGTAAAGATAGAGGAATTGAAAGAATATGATTTGATTGGTTTTGGATCAGGGGTATATTTATGGAAAAATCATAGAGATCTGATAAAACTAGCAGGAAATTTACCAAACATGTCAGGCAAATCCTCCTTTATCTTCTCTACAAGCGGAGATAAGAATCAAGATATGCAAAAATGGCATAAACCATTAAGAGATAAATTAATTCAGAAAGGATTTAAGATTCTAGATGAATTTAATTGTCTTGGCTGGGATACAATAGGTCCCTTAAAACTCTTTGGGGGATTTAATAAAGGCAGGCCAAATGAAAAAGATCTAGAAAATGCCAAGAACTTTGCCAATAACATCTTAAACTTATACACAAATAGTTAGTTGAAAGAAAATAGCCATAGTGCTATACTACTTTTGAGGTCGAATTAATTAATGATTATATAATCTATGGATAAAAAAATATTAATTGCTATATGCATCATATTATTAATAATAGTTGCAGTATTTCTATATCTGATTTTTGGCACAGACACTTTTAATAAGACTAGTTTCGATATTTATGAGGGTTGTCCGAAACTAGCATATACTTGCCAAGATGGTACAACGATATTCCCCAAGGGACCAGAATGTCTTCTTGAATGTCCAGGAGAAGAACATATGACACTATCTCAGATCAAAGAAATAGCTTGTACTAAATCTGGCGGTGTCGTCGTTGTCGCCTCCTGTTGTACTTCTTCAGCAGATTTTCCAAATACTTGCGCAATCGGAGCTTGCGGATGTTCTGCAGAAAACAGCAAAGATACCAAGACTTGCCTTTGTCCCGAGGGAACTTGCTTTGATGGAACCAGCTGTGCCGCTGCCGAAGCGGAAGTTGTTCCAGTAGAAGAAGTTCCAGCTGGAGAGGATGCAACAGAAACAGAACCAGTGACTGAATAATCTTTCAAAGATAGAAGTGGAGAAAAACGCCCTTGACCGGGCGTTTTTCTGGTATAATAGAAGAATTAAGACAATATTATGAAATTTAAATGGAATTACATAATTATTCCTTTAACAATAGCCATAGTTGGCTATGGAGGTAGTTTGATTACTAATATGGGAATGACTTGGTATGACACCTTATCTCTTCCTAAGACAGCCCAGGAAGGTTGGTTTATCGGTTCTGTCTGGACTGTCATCTTCATTCTTTCAGCGATTTCCTCTTTGTTATTCTGGAATTCCAAAGAAAAGAAATCAAAGGCCTTGATAGCTTTATTGATATTTAATGCGCTGCTTAATGTATTATGGAGTGGCCTATTCTTTGGTTTTCACCTTATCCTCTGGTCTGTGGTAGAGATGATAATATTGAATATCGTAAATATTGCCATTGTTATCCTTTTTTGGAAAAAACACCGGGTATCAGCAATTCTTTGGTTTCCATATATAATCTGGGTGGCTTTCGCCACATACCTTGCCTATTCTGTATTTTCTCTTAACAGTTAAAGGTCGCAAAGCAATTAAATATTTTTAAAATATGATCAATTTTGTCATTAAAAGAGACGGCAGCAAAGAACCCTTTGATGCTGAGAAGTTAAAAAGGGCCATAGCTTCTGCCGCCCGCAATGCTAATTTCCCTCCAGATAAAAGACAAGACCTAATAGATAGTTTAGCTGTTAAGGTTGTAGGCCATTTTGCAGACAAAGAAGAAATAACTTCTTTATCAATCCGTGACTTTATCCTCCAAGAATTAGATGCCATTGCTCCAACAGTTTCTATGGCTTGGAGAAATCATGATAAGGAGAAAGAGAATAGGGAGAAGCAGATCTAATCAGAACAAGACCGCCTGAGGGCGGTTTTGTGTTCTTCTCTCTTTTTTTCCTTAATCATTCATGTTAGATTAAAAATATCTAGTCCCCATAGCTCAATGGATAGAGCGCAGCCCCGCGGAGGCTGAAATGAAGGTTCAACTCCTTCTGGGGACACTTTTGTTTGATGGATTGCATAAATGATATAATAGTATTAATATTCAATGTATTGGTTCTTTATATCTAAACGCGGATATTGTTGTGCCGCTTTTGGTATATAAAATATATATTAAAAGCGGCACAACAAGAAAGGAGCGGTGATGGGAGACAAAAGCAAAACGATCAAGTTGGCAGTAGTCGGCCATGGAGCGAGGGCCAGAAGGCAAGTCCTGAAGATCGTTCCAATCACGAACTACTTCAGAGGAAATGAGAGATCGGTTCTCTTCGACTACCTGAGGCCAAGAGGCGCCTCGCTCACCACAAAAAGGTGGGCGATCGCTAAACGTATCAAGAGATTGGATGCTCTACCCGAAGGGGTAGATTTCCTTCTTCTTCTTGGGTCCGACCAGGAATCAAGCGCGATCGTTTGGAGGTATGGCAGGTATCTGATGTTAGCGGACAGCGCAAGGATACCAAGATACGAGCCATTCTTCTGGATTGTCGTTTCGGTCGGAGAGGAACCAATCAAGTAAACCTGCATCCGCGCGAAGTTCTGACGGGGCCCCTAATGGCTCCGTCAATTCTTTAAGATATTTTCATTTTTACTCTTTTCCTGTATAATCAGTTGTATGTCTGCCATTGAGGCGAAAAACCTGGTAAAGAGATTCAACAGCTTAACAGCTGTTGATGATTTGTCTTTTGAGGTAAAAGAAGGAGAAGTTTTTGGGCTATTGGGTCCTAACGGAGCAGGAAAAACAACAACAATTAAAATGCTGACTACCCTCATCCCTTGTACTAGTGGAAGCGCAAGGGTTTTTAATTACGATATTGTAAAACAAAAGGGTAAAGTAAGGGATAATATTGGGATAGTATTTCAGGAGCCGGCCTTGGATAATCGTTTGACAGGATATGAAAACCTTGATCTTCATGCCAGATTGTACGGACTTTCTAGGATCTTAAGAAAAGAAAGAATTAAAGAAGTTCTTTCTTTGGTTGGTTTGGAAGAAAAAGCCAAGGTTTTGGTAAAAAACTATTCTGGAGGAATGAAAAGAAGATTAGAAATTGCCAGGGGCCTAATGCATTATCCCAAAGTATTGTTTTTGGATGAGCCAACCTTAGGGTTGGATCCCCAGACAAGAAGAAATATTTGGGATTACATTAAGAAGTTAAACCAGAAGGAAAAAATTACAATAGTTTTGACAACTCATTACATGGAAGAAGCTGATAGCCTATGCGACAGAATTGCTATTATTGATTTTGGAAAGATTGTGGCCTTGGATACCCCCAAGATGTTAAAGAACCTTTTGGGAGGAGACGTGATATCTATTGAGGCATTTCCCCAGGAAGCTGCCTTCGAAATCTTTAAAAATCTTCCTTGGGTGAAAAAGATCAAGATTCACAATGAATTCATTCATTTGATGGTAGAGCAGGGAGAGCAAAAGCTTCCTCTACTCATTCAGATAGATCAGGAAGAAGAAGGATTTACAATGAAGACAATTAATTTAAGAAAACCAACATTGGAAGATGTTTTCTTAAGCTTTACCGGAAAAATGATCAGAGACGAAGAGAATCAGAACGGGGATAGCATTAAACATTTTCATCCATAATTATGGTATCAAGGGATTTACAAACAATATATGTAATGTGGTCAAGAGATGTGAAGGGATTTTTCCGTTCAAAAGTCAGATTAATTACCACCCTTATCGTTCCATTCTCTTTGCTATTCTTTGTTTCTTTTGGTTTTAGCTCAGGATTTAGATTGCCAGGGATGCCGGATAATATTAAATATCTGGATTTTGCAGCCCCGGGAATTATTGGAATGACAATGCTTTTTGGATCAATCTTTGCTGGAATTTCCGTATTGTGGGACAAGGAATTCGGATTCTTAAAAGAAATGATAGTTGCTCCTGTGCACAGGTGGGCGATTGTATTAGGTAGAATAGCCGGGGGAGTGACCACCGGATTTATCCAGGGTCTTTTGATTCTTCTACTCGCTTTATTAATGGGATTTAAGGTCTTAAATCCATATGGCATAGCCCTTACATTTCTTTTCATGATTCTGATAGGGGTGGGATTTGTAGGTTTTGGAGTGGCCTTAGCTTCTATTCTTGAAGATACCCAGGCATTTTCCTTGATAATGCAGATAATCATTTCCCCAACCATATTTTTATCAGGAGCATTCTTTCCATTAAGCAGCTTATCCTGGTGGATTCGCTTGATTTCCATGGCTAATCCCTTGGTATATGGAGTGGATGGATTAAGGTTCGGCTTGATCAATTCTTCTCAATTTCCTTTGTATCTTAATATATCAGTATTAGTTGCTTTTGATATTTTAATGATAATTTTAAGCTCTTGGTTTTTCTCAAAAACTAAGGGATAATGTAGACATGGATAAAAAGAAGTTTATCATCCTTTCTTTATTTGTGATAGGATTTGTTGCCATCATTTTAATTTCCAGCAGGACATACAAAGTAGATTCCAGATACAGGCAACCAGCTGAAACAGAGACAGATCCTTTCCAAGGAAAAGAATGTTCTGATCTTGAATGCGTAGCTGATAGGTTTTTGAATTGCAAAATAGCCAGCTATGGAAATGGAAAGATTACGGTTTTAATATACGGGCTGGTTGATGGCAAATGCTATGTCAAGGTCAGCAAAGATACGACAAAAACTTGCTATCTCTCCCAGAAAAACTTAAGCATTCCTTTACTAAATCAACTTTTAGGAAACGATGAAGGCCTGGAAAATGTAGTGGCGCAAGAATGCAGATAATTAAGGAAACAGCTTACGGTAATAGGCTGTTTTTGACTTTTTGATAACTATCATTTAGTATTTATTTGCAGTACATTCACGTTGAGCTAGGGGGGGGGACCATGCTGTATCTGTGGTTGTTGCTTTTGGTCAAGGTGGGGTATCACCAAGCCATATGTCTGGGAGATAGGGTCTTCTGTTTTGCCCAGCGGGATGGAACGGTGTATCTCTACTGGTACAACCAGATCGGCTTCCGGGAGATTAGCTACCTGAGCTCTAGTAAGAGCAGGATAAGGGGTCTTGCTATGAGACCCAGGGCTTCCAGGATCTTCTTCCTGGTAGAGGATCCACAAAGGCATTGGCTGGAGGTCAGGGTTTGGCGGGCTTCCGAGAAGGGAGTGCAAGAGATCATTCCCGTGAGCATGGAGATCAATCCCAAGGTGGTCAGGGGTCTTTCAATCTCACCTGACAGGCAACTCTTCATTGTTCTGTCTGGCGGGAGGTCCGAACTTCTGTCAGATATCTAGCAACGTTTGCGAGGTCGCCTCAGTAACTGGGGGGCGATCTTTCGTTTCTATTAATGGAATGTTAAAGTATACTATGATCAAAAAAATACTTTTTATCCTTCTGATATGTTTGTTTCTGCCAGTGATAGCATTGGCAGATGATTGGTATGTCAGGGATTTCAATACCCAGATTAATGTAAATCAAGATTCTTCTTTAGCTATTACAGAAAGAATAACTGCAGATTGCGGAAATGCTTTAGGAAAACATGGAATATTCAGAGTTTTACCAACGAAGATGAATGTTGATGGAAAGCTGGTTAATATTCCAATCAAATTAATCTCAATAACTGATTTTAATGGAAATCCTATCAAATATTCTGTAATCAATAATTATTCTGATAATACGGTTACTTTTAAAATCGGAGATGCTAAAAAAACAGTACAAGGAGTGAATTATTATCAAATAGTGTATTCTGTAAAGAATACTATTAGATTCTATGATTCATATGATCAATTGTATTGGAATCTAACAGGAAACTTCTGGGAACTTAATATTGATAAATCTTTTGCAAGCATTATCTTCCCTGAAGAGATAAATGAAAACAATTCTAATACAAAGATTTTTATTGGAGAATTGGGGAGCCAAAATCTTTTAACAGGTATTTGGGAAAATAATGTTTTAAATGTTTCCAATAATACGATGCTTTATCCTAGACAGGGGATAAGCATAATGATAGATTTTCCTAAAGAGATATTTACTGCTTCAAAACTTACGTTTCTGGAAAAATATTCCAAAACCCTCGGGTATTTATGGCTCTTGATCCCAATATCAGTATTTATCTTTTGTTTTTCCATTTGGAAAAAATATGGAAAAGAATATTCTATCTCAAAAACTATCACTCCCGAATTCGGTCCGCCTCAGGATTTGAGCCCGGCAGAAATCGGGCTGATATCAAACTTTGGAAAAGTGAGTGGAGCTGTAATTACTTCTACCATCATTAATTTAGCTACAAGAGAGATTTTGAAGATAGAAGAGATTGATAGAAAATGGATGCTGGGAGGGAAAGATTACAAGCTTACTATAATAGATCAGGGAAAATTAAAAGAAGTCAGTCAGGCAGAGAAGATGATCATTGATGAGATATTCTCGGGATATGATCCCGTACATATTTCTGCATTAAAACAGGACTTTAGGAAGAAATTGCCGAATTTGCAGAAGAAAATTCGGAATCTAATGTATTCCCAAGGATTATTGGTGAACAATAAAAGAGTTAATGGTTTAATGAGCATTCCTTTTATTATTTTTATCATCCTCTGGATTATTTTAGGAAACATTAAGCCGAGAAATGAAACCATAGCTAGATTTGCTATTCTTGCAAGCTTTTTTATCTCCTTTATCTTCCTGATGTTTATGCCCAAGCGCACTCAAAAAGGAGCGGAATTAAATTGGCAGATAAAAGGGTTCAAGCTTTATATGGAAACCGCTGAAAAGTACAGACAGCAATTCTTTGAAAAAGAAAATATGTTTGAAAAACTATTACCGTATGCAATTGTATTCGGAATAACTAAGATTTAGTTAAAAAAGGTCGAGGCGATATATCAACAGGAAAACAAAACATTCTCCTATACCCCAATATGGTTTACTGGAGCCAACTTTGCCTCTTTTGATATAGATAGTTTTACTAGTTCCTTAAACAGTATTTCTAGCAGCATTTCCAGTAGCACTGCTTCTGGAGGGGGAGCTGGTGGTTCGGGCGGAGGTGGAGGAGGTGGTGGTGGAGGAGGATGGTAAAAATATTGCATAAAAAACCACCAAATGAAGGTGGTTTTTTGATCTTTGATTATTTTTTAAAAACTTACCTCAACTCCGCTTTTTTGTTGGTCATTCAGCCAGAAATTAAAGGTAAAATTCATTGAGCTGTATTCTGCTGTAACAGGATTAGATTCATTTTTAATCTTAGCCCCCATTGTCTTTAAAGCTATCTTGAAGTTTTCTACATCTTCATCAGTGCAAGTCCTATTAAAAACATATACCAGCTTATTATCATCAGAAGAGATATTTAATTTCACATTATCTATAATTATTTCTTCTGGATTTGCCGGAGCAAGATTAAATATCATTTTTAATACAGGAAATATTACTCCATCAACTACCTGGCTCTTGGCTCCTTGAGGTTCTGTGGATAAAGATTCATTGAAATATACTTGAGCCATTGGCAATGGCTCTGGAGATGTATCTGTGGCATTTTCATTATTTAATGTTTCTTCTAGATTTTGATTTTCTTCCAATTTTATATTTACAGGAGTTTTCATGAAATACATGATATATATCAGAACAGCTGCCAAAACAATTACAACTATTGTTATTATTATACTCTTTATTTTTGTTTTCATATTTTATCATTAATTGTATATACGTATTATATCAAAAAAGAAGGGAAAATTATATCCTTTCACTCCTTTATTCCTCTTCTCTTTAATGCTAGAATATTGATACATATGCAAAATCCAGAATTTAACATATTCATGCAAGAAGCCATCAGGGAAGCAAAGATTGGTTTGCAGCAAGGAGGCATCCCTATCGGCTCTGTCATGGTGAAAGATGGAAAAGTGATAGCCAAGGGGCATAACAAAAGAGTGCAGGAAGGAAGCCAGATTCTTCATGCAGAAATGGATTGTCTGCATAATGCCGGGAGAATGAAAAGCTTTAAAGATGTTACCCTGTATTCAACTTTAATGCCTTGTTATATGTGTGCTGGAGCAATTGTAGAATTTGATATCAAGAAAGTTATTGTTGGAGAATCCGAAAACTTTTCCGGAGCCAGGGATTTAATGGAAGAGCATGAAATAGAAGTCATTGATCTGGATTTGGAAGAATGCAAAACAATGATGTCCGAATTCATCGCTAACAACCCCTCTTTATGGAAAGAGGATATTGGAGAAGAATAATTAAAATATCATATGAAGACAAACTACAAAATCATCCTAATAGTTCTCTTGATAATTATTCTTTTGGGAATAATTATCTGGCAGGCGATAACCTGCAAGAGTAAGTGTGTGTCATCAGAAAAAACTGATGAATTCTGTACTCAGGCAGAAGCAAAAGATATTGCTAGGAATTGGATTTTAACTAATTCCTCTACGTATAAATTTGACGGATATGATTTGAATTATAAATCCGTGAAATTAATGAAATGCGTCAGTTGCTATCAGTATTCATATTCATTTAAAAGCAAATACCCCGGATACGGGGATAGGACTGAAGTAGCTTTGACAGAAGATAAGACACCTCATATTATCACTATCAATATCCAGAAGGGGCAGATCATCGAAGCGATTACTGACGGGAAATACGATGAGATTAAAATGGAATTATTGGGAGAAGGATTTAACGCTACTTCGTCTGGATCAGCAGCCCCAACTGCTATTGCCAATCCTGCTTCCACATACTGCAAACAACAAGGTGGAAGTATAGAGATAAGGGAATTTACAGACGGTCAGAAAGGATTTTGCGTATTTGAAGATGGTTCAGAATGCGAAGAATGGAAATTCTTCAGAAGAGAATGCTCTATGGGAAAATCATTCTGCCAGGATTTCTGCGGAGATGGGATTTGCCAGGAAATGGTATGCATGGCCGTGGGTTGTCCTTGCGCAGAAAATGTAAACAATTGCTTAATTGATTGCACTGAATAATATGCAAAAAATACGTTCTACTTTCCAAAAGATCAAAAAATTAGAAGTGCAGGGAGCTAGCGCTGTTGCTACAGCAATAGCCATATCTTTAAAGAACTATTCTTCAAGGATAGAGGCAAAGGATAAAAGAGGATTTATCAAGCAATTCAAGGAAGCGGCAGATCTTCTGTTGTCTTCCCGTCCTACTGAGCCGTTATCCTTTAATCTTGTAAAATATATTTTTCTTAAATTAAAGAAAGCAAAAAATGCAAAAGAATGCACATTGATTGTGAAAAAATCTGTTGATGATATTTTAAAAACCTTAGAGGAGAGCAGAAGAAAGATAGCAAGACATGGAGCAGAATTGGTAAAGAATAATGATAATATTTTCACCCATTGCCATTCTTCTGTAGTAGAAGATATTTTAATCAGAGCCAAAAAATCAAAAAAGAAGTTTAATGTTTTTAATACGGAAACAAGACCTTTATTGCAGGGACATATTACCGCTAAAAATCTTTTAAAAGCGGGAATCTATGTAACTATGGTTACAGATGCTTCTGCCGGATTTTTCATCTCAAGATTTTCTGATAGGGGATTAATGATGGATAAGGTGATAATCGGATGTGATGCCATGCTTTTGGACGGATCCTGCGTAAACAAGATTGGAAGCTTTGTGACTGCTTTGGCCGCTCACAATGAAAAAGAAAAAGTATATATCGCCGGATCATTATTGAAATTTCATCCAAAAAACTGGATTAAGATTGAAAAAAGACCGGCTAAAGAGATTTGGTCCAGCGCTCCGAAGAATTTAAAGATAATTAATCTTGCTTTTGATGTTATCCCTTCAGAATATATAGAGGGAATAATCTGTGAAGCGGGAATAATTAAACCAAATCAGGTTGCCAGAAAAGCAAAAGAAATATATCCATGGCTGTAAATTCATACTTAAAATTAGGGCAGAAGCCGGATAAAACAGATATAGTGTCTGTTTTAAAAATGATTCCAGCCAAAGGAATTAGTTTTAAAGATTGCGTGCAGGAGATAGCCGGAGAATCGTCTGTCGGAACTTGGACAGAGATAAAAACATTGGATAAAAAGACATTTGATAAACTAGCTGCCAAGGTAATATATTTAAATGAAAAGGATGGAATTGCCAAGATTGCCTACCCGATTAGATTATTTGAAAAAGGAAATATATCCCAGTTATGGTCTACTATTGCTGGAAATATTTTCTCAATGAAAAAGATTCAGGATTTAAAACTTTTAGATGTAATTTTTCCAGATTCATATATCAATTCATTTCCGGGTCCACAATTCGGAGCAGAGGGGATAAGAAAGATGTATGGGATTAAGAGCAGACCAATAGTCGGCTGCATCATTAAACCCAAAGTGGGGCTTTCTGCCAAAGAGACAGGAGATTTGGCATATGATGTTTTTGTAAATGGCGTTGATTTCATCAAAGATGATGAAACTCTGACCAACATGACATTCTGTCCTTTTGAAGAAAGAGTCAGGGAGGTTGTTAAAGCTACCAAAAGAGCAGAAAAGATTACCGGAAAGAAAAAAATCTTTGCTTTTGATATTTCCGCTCCAACAGATATAATGAAAAAAAGAGCTAGATTTGTAAAGAAAACAGGAGGTAAATGCATAATGATAGACGTGGTTACTTGCGGATTAGCTTCCTTGCAAGATATCCGAAGCGATAAATACGGAATGATAATTCACGGCCACAGAGCGGGGCATGCCGCCTTTACCGATGATGTATCAATGCTTGTGTTTGCTAAGTTCTGCCGGCTTTGCGGAGTAGATGAATTGCATACAGGCACTGTTGTCGGGAAAATGGAAGGAAGTAAAAAAGATGTGATTGAAATTAACAGATTTTTGACTGGCAAATGGGGAAAATTAAAACCAGTCATGCCTGTTGCTTCCGGAGGTTTGCATCCCGGATTATCCTCTCAATTGATCAAGATTCTTGGAAAGAATCTGATCGTTAATTTCGGAGGAGGAATACATGGTCATCCAAATGGATCTGAAGATGGAGCCAAAGCTGCCTTGCAATCAATTGAAGCCGCCAGTAAAGGAATTCCTTTAAATACATATGCCAAGAAGCATAGAGAATTAAAAATAGCATTAAAACATTTCAAAAAATGAAAAATGGAAATTTTCTTTTGAAAGCCAAGATAGTTGATATATCTGCCAGAGTAGCTACAGGAGTGGTTTTAATCAATCGCAGCGATTGCGATAGGTATAGTATAAAGCCGGGGAGCAATGTAGCTATGCATATCAAGAACCAGACAATTACAGTGCATGTGGATATCACAGACAGCTTGATTAAGAAAGGAGAGGTTGGCATTTTTAAGGACTTGGGAGCCAAATACAGAATATATAACGGAGAAGCATTAGAATTCTCTTTAGTGGGGATTGGCAAGCCAAAATCCTTGGAAGCAATACAAAAGAATATGCTTGGCCATGATTTAAGCTATGCAGAGATGAAAGCCATCGTTTCAGATATTGTTGACAGGAAATTGAATGATGTAGCCATAGCATTCTTTGTCTCCTCATCATTTTTAGGCCAGATTTCTCCTAAAGAGCTCTTTTACCTTACCAAAGCAATGGTAGAAACGGGTAAAAGGATATCTTTCCCTGGCATTGTGGTGGACAAACATTCAATTGGAGGACTATGCGGAAACGAAACAACTCCAGTAATTGTTCCAATAGTTGCAAGTTTTGGAGTATATATTCCAAAGACCTGTTCCAGAGCCATTACTTCCGCTTCTGGAACAGCTGATACTTTTGAAGTATTGGCTCCAGTATCTTTTACTGACGAGGAATTGAAAAGAATTGTAATGAAAACAAAAGGCTGTATTATCTGGGGAACAGGAGACATCACTCCTTCCGATGCCATTATTCTTGATGTGGCTTCTCAGCTTTTGATAGAATCATTTCCAAAGATGGTAGCCAGCATTATCGCTAAAAAGGTGGCTCTGGGAGTAAAATATCTTGTCATTGATATTCCGGTGAATAAATCGGCAAAGATAAAGAACGTGGCTGATGGCAAAAAACTGGAAAAAGTATTTATTGATGTCACAAAACAGTTTGGAATTAAAACAATTGTATCTTTAAATCCTGTTACCGGGCCTATCGGAAGAGGAATAGGGGCAGCTTTGCAGATCAGAGATGATTTAAAGGTATTGGAACAACAGCCAGATAGGCCAATGGACTTGCAGAACAGAGCTGTCTATCTGGCAGGAATAATTCTTGAAATGTCTGGAGCGGTTCCCAAAGGACAAGGAAGAAAAGCAGCTCTGGAAACATTAGTTTCAGGAAGAGCTTTGATGAAGATGAAAGCGATAATTGCTGCCCAGGGAGGAAAGCCAGACATTACTTCAAAAGATATCAAATTGGCCAAGAAGAAATATGATCTGAAAGCAAATATTTCCGGGACAATTAAATCAATAGACAGCGTCAACCTTTCTGAAATATGCAGAATTCTTGGCTCGCCTTTTATCAAATCAGCTGGGATATATTTTGAGAAGAAAATGGGAGACAAGATATCAAAAGGAGACATTCTTTGCACCCTGTATTCCACTACTGATTTCAGGATAGAGCTGGCCATAAAAACATTAAAAGAAAAACCAATATTTGAAATCAATTAAAAATATGTTTGATAAATTGAAACAATTGTCTCAGTTAAAGGAAATGGAAGCCAAGATGAAAGAAGAAAAGACAACAGTGGAGAACAACGGAGTAAAGATAGTGATAAATGGGAAGTTCGAAACAGAAGAAGTAATTTTAAATCCTCAATTAAGCATAGAAGAGCAGCAAAGAATCATTAAGGATTCTTTAAATGAGGCAGTCAGGAAAATACAGATGTCTATGGCTCAGAAGTTTTCCGGATTGTTTTAATGCTTGACTAAGGTTTTGGCAGTGCTACGATTAAAGAATAATTAATATTTAATACTATGTGCGGGGATTCGCAAGGCAGAGGAGATACATGTGGGTTAAATGGTGATATCGGGATATAATCAATTTTTATAATTAAACTTTAAAAATATGGCAGAAACAGCAGTTGGTCGTGGAGAATCAGCAGAAGGTCTAAAAGGGCCAGGAGATGGAGGTGGTTTAATGCTAGGGCCCAAAGAAAGCGGATTGAAGGGCGGAGATCAAATAGGAGGTTTAAGAGGGGATGATGGTGGAGTTTAAAATATATTTATAATTAAACTTTAAAAATATGTGTGGAGATTCAGTAATGTTCAATGGAGAGATATCCGCTTAATTCTTTTATAATTAAACTTTAAAAATATGTGTGGAGATTGGGTAGGATTTGCGCCAGATGATCATGGCCCATAAAAAGAACGCGGAAACGCGCTCTTTTGTTTTGCCTTAAAAGAGATTTTAAGTTAAAATTGAGGATATGAATAAAGTATTCGTAATCAACTCAAGAGGAGAACAGGAGCCCTTTTCTTTCAGAAAAGTACTGACTAGTGCTGTTAGAGCCGGTGCTTCAAAGAAAGCAGCTATGGATATTGCTTTGACTATCAAAGAAGAAGTTGTTTCCGGAATGAGAACTTCAGATATTTTCAGAAGAGTGAAAGAAATGCTTTTAACATATGATTACACTGCTGCCTTAAGATTTAATTTAAAGGAAGCAATTAAAAGATTAGGGCCAAGCGGATTTCCTTTTGAAAAGTACATGGCAGAAGTATTCCATTATAATGGATATCATGTCACCTTAAATCAATTTCTTAAGGGAAAATGCGTATCTCATGAAATTGATTTCATTGCAGAGAATGATTCAGAAATCATCATTGCCGAATGCAAATACAGGATATCTGGAGGCGACAGGATTGATGTTAAAAACTGCCTATCCAATTACGCTAAGTTTTTTGATTTAAAGGAAGGATATTTTAAAGGTTTTAAAAAACCCTTAAAAATATATTTAATCACTAATGCTAAATTTACCAATCAGGCGATAAAATACGCTAAATGCGTTGGATTGGAACTATTAGGATGGAGGTATCCTACTGCCAGAGGATTGGAAGCGATGATAGAAGAAAAGAATTTGTACCCGGTAACAATCCTCCCTTCTTTTAAAGGGGTTGTTACCAATATGCTGTCATCTCATAACAGAATGCTGGTAACTGATTTGCTGAGTACAAGCGTTGACGCATTAGCCAAGCATGAGAATATTCCAAAAAGCAAATTGATTCCATTGATAGAAGAAGCTAAAATCTTAATGGAATTGAACGGGAAAAAAATTAAACCTGTATAATATGGAAGAAATATCAATATTAATAGGGGGAAAGGCAGGGGATGGGATAAAGCAAGCGGGAAACATGGTTGCTAAAATGTTAAACCGTTACGGTCTCAATGTCTTTGTATATGAAGATTATCAGTCATTGATAAAGGGAGGGCATAATTTTTCTATCATCAGAGCTGGGATAGACAAGATAGACAGCCATAGGGATATGGCAGATATTTTAATCGCTTTTGATCAAGACACCTTAAAAGAGCATAACAAAGTGATAAAGAAAAACACTTTGGTAATCTTTGATTCAGGAGTTTGCAAGTTCAATAAAGGAATAGGAGTAGATATGTCTTTGATAGCCAAAGAGAATGGCCTGCCTCCTATTGCCAGAAATGTGGTAGGGATAGGGATCCTGGCTAAATTATTAGGAATTGATTTTGACAACGTATCCAATGTAATTACCTCCTCTCTATGCGTGAACTTAGAAGGAAATATTAAAGCTAGCAAAGCCGGATATCAAAAAGTAGAGAATAGGATTGTTTTAAAACATGGGAAATCAAAGCCAATGCCATTGCTTACGGGAAATGAAGCAATTGCATTGGGAATTGCAAAAGCCGGCCTTGATTTCTACATTTCATATCCCATGACTCCTTCAACAGGGATTCTTCATTTTCTTGCTGATTATCAAAAGCAATTAGGAATTAATGTAATCCATCCGGAAAATGAGATTTCTGCTGCCATGATGGCTCAAGGCGTAGCTTTTGCCGGGAAAAAAGTGGCAGTAGGAACATCAGGAGGGGGGTTTGCCTTGATGACTGAGGCATTAAGTTTTTCAGGAATGGGAGAAATCCCTGTAATGTTTATCCTGTCTCAAAGATATTCTCCTTCTACCGGGGTTCCGACATATACAGGGCAAAGTGACTTGTCCTTTGCTTTGAATGCCGGACATGGGGAGTTTTGTAAAATTGTAGCTGCTCCGGGAGATGCAGACCAATCCTTCTATCTTGCTTCAGAATTGTTAAATCTTTCCTGGAAATTCCAAGTTCCCTCAATCTTGCTTTCTGACAAGCATTTAAGCGAAAGCACTTTTATTTGCGACTTTGACGAGAAAAAAGTTAAAGAGATATACCCTAAAATGTGGGACAAAAAAGGAAAATATGTGAGGTATAGGGTGACGGCTGATGGAATTTCGCCTTTGATGTTCCCAGGTTCAAAAGATGCAATAGTAAAAACTACCAGCTATGAACATGATGATTTAGGAACAGCTGTTGAAGATATGTATTGGATAAAAAGGATGGCAGATAAAAGATTAAGGAAGAGGGAGACGATTAAGAAATACTTTGAGAAAAAAGAAACAGTAAAAGTATTTGGGAATAAAAAGAGTAAGATTGCTATCATCGGCTGGGGTTCTGTTTTGGGAGCGGCCAGAGAAACAGCAGAGGAATTGGGGATTAAATTCATTCAACCAATATATTTTAAACCGTTTAATTCATCTGCGGTTATTAAAGAATTAAAAGGAGTAAAGAAATTGATTGATGTGGAAATGAACAGCACTGGGCAGTTAGGAAAGATTCTTGCCGGAAATGGGATCAAGGTTGATAAATCAATATTAAAATATGACGGAAGACCGTTTGCCCAAGACGAATTAAAAGAAAAAATCTTAAAGATAATCAGATGAAAACACAAGATTTAACTTTAAATACAAAAAATACTTGGTGTCCGGGATGTTCTAATTTCGGGATAGACGCTGCTTTTAAAATGGCTGTTTCTGAATTAATTGAAGAGGGGGAGAGATTGGAGAATTTTGTAGTTGTAACAGGGATAGGTTGCCATGCAAAGATTGTTGATTATCTTAATCTTTCCAGTTTGTATAGTTTGCATGGCAGGCCAATTCCCGCAGCCACAGGAATTAAGCTAGCCAACCCCAATTTAAAGGTAATTGTTTTTGAAGGAGATGGCGATGCCTATGACGAGGGGATAGAGCATTTGATCCATGCTGCCAAGAAGAATACCAATATTACCGTAATTGTGCATAATAACAGGCTGTTTGCCTTGACTACTGGGCAGTTTACAGCAACCTCTCCTAAGGGGTTTATCGGCCGTTCTACGCCCCAAGGGAGCATAGAAGAACCATTTAATCCATTGGCGCTGATGTTGGCTGATAGGGCCAGTTTTGTAGCTAGGGGGTATGCCTTAAAAACCAATCATTTGAAGGATCTGATCAAGAAAGCAATTAAAAATGAAGGGTTTTCCTTCATTGATGTATTGCAGCCCTGTATCTCATATTTCAACAATATTGAATTCTACAATCAGAAAGTATACGAATTGGAAAGCGTAAATCATGATTCAAAGAATTTTGATAAAGCATGGGAGAAAGCCAGAGAATGGGATTATGGAAAAGAAGCTAACAAGATTCCTATCGGTTTGTTCTATTCTATCTCAAGACCTTCATATGAATCATTTATTGAACAAAGAGAAAAACCAAAAAGCATTTCTTCAATACTTTCCAATAAAATATGATAAAGTTTTTAAACTGTAAGATTGATAAATCTTTTAAAGTATTGGAGCCACGTTTGGAAACAGAGTTTTGGACTAAAAAAGCAATAGCAATGATGCAAAAAATACCAAGACCATTAAAGGTTTTGGATATTTTTTCTGGTTCCGGTTGCATTGGGATAGCAATATTAAAAAACACCAGGTCATTCGTAGATTTTTCAGATATTTCAAAAGATTCTTTAAGACAGATTAAAAAGAACATCAAATTGAATAATATTGTGAATCAAAGATTTACAATAATTCATTCCGATGTTTTTTCTAAAATATCATCCAAATATGATTTCATTCTTGCCAATCCTCCGTATGTGGCATTGGATAGGATAGGGGAGGTTGATCCGCAAGTTATTAAGAAAGATCCTCATTTGGCTCTTTTTGCCGGAGAAGATGGGATGCTTTTTATTGAAAAATTATTAAAAGATGTAAAAAAACATTTAAATCCAAATGGAATTCTTTTTTTAGAATTTGATCCCATGCAAAAAGAAAAGATTAAAATGATTTTGGAGAAAAAGAAATTAGAATATGAATTTAAAAAAGATCAGTTTAAAAAAACAAGATTTTTAATTGCAAAAAATGTTTCTTAAAGTAAAAGCGTTTACAGAATCAAAAAAAGAAGAAGTGAAAGAAGAAAAAGAGAATTGTTTTTCTGTTTTTGTTAAAGAAAAAGCAGAACAAGGGAAAGCCAATGAAAGAATGATTGAATTATTATCTTTACATTTAAAAATTCCAAAAGAGAAATTAGTAATAGTTAAAGGAAGAAAAAGCAGAAACAAAACAATTAAGATTTGTTAAAAGGGTTATGGGGATGCGCACTCAGTGCGCATCCCCAGAAGGTGCTTTCTCAGAGAAGGTTTTGCTGAGGAGTGCGATTTCCACTCCCCATGCTTTCGATCCGTCGTTGGACCGGACAAGAAAGACTCGGAAGTCGAATCTTGTGCATCCGAGGTCCACCCGGACTCCCGGACGGATCCCTTTCTCGACATGAGAGGTTTGGCCAGGGCATTCGCGCCAGCCAATCTCTCCCCCGATACCGAACCACAAACATGCTGGCAGTTTGCTCCATAGCGCGGTTGAGCGCAGGAAGAAACCGCCATCCCAGCTCATCGTAGAGGAGAACGAAGCATTGGATGTTGCCTCAATCCTCCCCTGAAGAGCTATGTTTTCACCGATTAGTCCATCCGCGTTCACGCGGACATAGAAATCGGTGAAGTTCTTCTGGAATAACAGCCCGGAGCCATAGAACTTTTCGTTCCAGGCCAGGATTGTGGCGAATCCGCCTTCAAGGGATGGAAGGATTACTCCTCCTCCCACGAAGCCAGAGTACCAACAGTATCCGCCTCCGAATGCGCAGGCGACCACATCCCAGTCCGGCAGGCCCAAAGATACTGCCGAGCCAGCAACTCCGATGTTGTCTGCGATTTTGGCAACTCCTACGAGAGCGCCGAATGCAGACTCATCACCGAATAGCAAACTTCCTTCGGCGATGATGCTCAGTTCGCTCGCACTCCCAGAGAGTGCTACGAACGCCACCAACAACGCTGCTATTAGCAGCTTTTTCATTTCGATCACCCCTTCGCTAATTAGTATCATATCATCAAATCATCTTCATGTCAAACATTGACATAGATAGGTATTTCTGATAGAATATAAACTGAAATCGTCGGAAGAAGGAGGCAAAGGAGATGAAGATGATCGACACGGCAAGAATGACGTTGCTGGCAGTCGGGGTGGCGCTGTTTGCCGTCCTGATCGGGGGGTGCATGGGATGGTTTGAGGAAACCGTCATCCCATGCCCTGACTGTCCTCTTCCATGTCAGGATACGCCGCCGGAGGTGGTGGCCGTCCTGACGTACGATGGCTGTTCCCAGACTATCTGTGTCGATGCGAGTGGTTCGCACGATACGGATGCGTGTGGGGATGCGACCATCGTTAGGATGGAGGTAAACGTCCCAAACCTTGGGACGTTCGACGGAAGCAGTGGACTCACCACTTGCTTCTCTGTTCCTCACGATGAGTGTGGGATCATGATCTGCGAGGGTCCCATACTTATCACGGTATGGGACAACGAGGGGACGGCGAATACCGCGGTTGCCCGGTATACGATCACCGGCGATACGGCGACGTTCGTCGAAGAAGTACCTTAGCCGGCTGGGAGGTCCTACATGAAGAAAGCGATTCTGGCGGTGGGTCTGCTGGTTGCAGCAGTTCTGCTTCTGGCAGGTTGTCTCGTTGAAGACGTAGACGATGTCTCCATCACCTACGATTCTCGGACAGAACAGATCTGTGTTCGTGTTCCGAGGTCCTACGGAATAGGAGACAACACACTTCAGGTTGAGTCGTTACAGGTCTGGACACTCGTGTCCGGATCCCTGAACGATGAAGGGAGAGAAGAGGGGTGCAAACTCTTCTTCCCTAGACCTGAAGCAGAGGTGTTCAAGATCTACGTCTATGTCTACTTCGTTAACGCCCAGCAGTGTAGCTGGGTCTACGAAGTGGAATTCGTGGACGGGGATCTTGTGTACACCGAGGGAGGTTGATCTTTGACCCGGCGCAAGCCGGAAAACCATAGGCGGGTACTCTTCTAAGGAGGAAGGGTACCCGCGCTTCACTTTTGATAGTTAAATATCGTATAATAGACATATATGATATTGTTGTCTATTTTTGTTTTCATTATCTCGTTTTTTATAATGGCTAAGGCTGGTAGCTGGATAGTGAAGGCATTGTCTAATATATCCAGAATCTTAAAATGGAGGGAATTCATTGTTGCCTCTTTTATCATGTCTTCCGCATCAACTCTTCCAGAGTTGTTTATCGCCATTAATTCAAGCATTAAAAAAGTCCCCCAATTATCTATTGGAAATGTAATAGGGGCTGGAGTTATATATCTTACCTTGGTAATAGGGGTAGGAACCATAATGGCCGGGAAATTGAGATTCAAGAGTAATATAATAAAGAGATCGTCTGCTTTTGCTGTATTATATCTATTCTTACCAATATTACTTTTGATAGATGGATACTTTTCCAGAACTGATGGAATCATTTTAATATTGGCCCTTATATTCTACTTCCAGGAATTAGTAAAGCATCAAAGGAAATTTTCCAAAGTATATAATCATTACAAAACTAATTTTAGAAAAAAGATTTTTGATTTCTTTAAATATTTTGCCTTATTCCTATTCGGAATAGCTATTCTTTTAATAGGAAGCAATGGAGTAGTTTTTGCCGCAATGAATATTGCCGCTCTGACTCCAATTTCAATATTTATCATTGGACTACTAATAGTAGCTATAGGAACATCTTTGCCTGAATTGGTATTTGCCATTGAGTCAACCAGATTAGGATATAAGGAGATGATAATAGGAAGCGTATTGGGTTCTGTTGTAATAGACGCAGGATTAGTATTGGGAATGGCTGCCATTATCTGTCCTTTTAGAGTATTTAATATTCCTCAATATGTTTTAGGAATTGCTTTTTCAATTATTACAGCCGGGCTTTTCTTTCTATTTTCTAGAAGCAAGAATGAGATAAACAGAAAAGAGGGGATAGTTTTGATATCTATTTACTCTTTGTTTTTGATATCTCAGATACTATACGAGATATTTAAGATTTAGATTTTCTCTTTTAATTCTTCAATCTTTTCTTTGATTTCTGCTGCCTTCTCATACTGAAGGTTTCTTCTGGCTAAATCCAGCTTGTATTTTAATTGTTTGAGATAGTCCCTTAAGAATTCCTCTTTTGGTTCTTCTTCCTCTTTTCTTAAAGAGAGAAGAGATAATGAATCGCGGATATCTTTTATCACAGGTTTTGGAGAAATCTTATTTTTCTTATTATACTCTCCCTGTATTTTCCTTCTTCTGTTGGTTTCATCTATGGCTCTTTTCATTGAAGAGGTAATCTTGTCTCCATACATGATTACTTTCCCTTGAGGATGGCGAGATGCTCTTCCCATAATCTGTATCAAGGAAGTTTCGTCTCTTAAAAATCCTTCTTTATCTGCATCAAGAATTGCAATTAAGGACACTTCGGGAAGATCTAACCCTTCCCTTAAAAGATTTATCCCTACGATTGCATCGTAGAAGCCTTTTCTTAAATTAGCCAAAACTTTTGGTCTTACCAATGTCTTTATCTCTGAATGAAGATAATTGGCTTTAATCTTTTGCTCTTTTAAATGCTCAGAAATTGCTTCAGCCAATCGTTTGGTCAAGGTTAAGACTAAAACTCTTTGGTCCAGCTTCTTTTTTTCTTTGATTTCCTTTAAAAGATCAGAAATCTGATTTTTAGTAGATCTGATTTCAATCACTGGATCCAAAAGAAATGTCGGCCTTATTATCTGCTCTGCCGTGTTTTTTGAAACCTGTTTCTCAAATTTTGCAGGAGTAGCAGAAGCAAAAATTACTTGATTGGTTTTCTTGATGAACTCATCAAATTTTAAAGGTCTGTTATCTAAAGCAGATGGCAATCTGAATCCGTATTTGATTAAAACAGATTTTCTGGCAAAATCTCCTTCATACATTCCTCTTATCTGGGGAACTGATATATGGGATTCATCAATAAAGATGAGGTAATCTTTGGGAAAGTAATCCAAAAGCGTGAAAGGGGAAGTATCTGGTTTTCTAAATTCCAGATGCCTTGAATAATTTTCTATTCCAGAGCACCAGCCAGATTCTCTTATCATCGCCAAATCATATTCTGTCCTTCTTTTTAATCTTTCCGCTTCAATTATTTTTCTTTGCTGCTTTAATTTAAGATATTGTTCCTGCAATTCTAATTCAATATTGGCAGCAGCAATATTAATTTTATTCCTTTCTGATAGCCAGAATTTGGCTGGCCAGATATCAATGCTGGTTATAGGTTTGAATTTTCCAAATGGAACTTCTCCTGTCTGGATTCCAACAATAGTATCTTTGTCTATTTCAACTCTGATAATTCTATCTTCTCCGGAAGACCAGATATCAATGAATTGAGCTCTTTGTCTCATTTTCCCTCTCCAGAGATTGTAATCATTCCTTTCATACTGAAGGTCCAAAAGATGGGAAACTAATTGATCTCTTGTCATCTTTTGTCCTTTCTTTATTCTCAAACAAAGGGATTGATATGATTCAGGAGATCCAAGATTGTATATGCAAGAAACAGAAGCAACAATTAAAACATCTTTTCTGGTAGAAAGGGCTTGGACTGCCTGATGCCTTAATCTGTCTATCTCTTCATTTATCTTGGCATCTTTTTCAATATATACATCTCTTTGGGGGATATATGCTTCTGGCTGGTAATAGTCATAGTAGGAAACAAAGTAGCAGACCTCATTTTTTGGGAAGAAATATTTAAATTCTTCATACAGCTGAGCAGCCAGAGTCTTATTGGGAGAAATTACCAATGTTGGTTTCTGCAGTTTTTCTATTACAGCAGACATTGTAAATGTTTTTCCAGATCCGGTAACGCCTAAAAGCGTTTGGAATTTATTTCCTTTTTTTACTCCATTAACCAGGCTTTCGATTGCTTGGGGCTGATCTCCGGTTGGTTTGAATTTTGAATGCAATTCAAATTTCATTTTATATTCAAATATTTTATTCTTCTCTTCTTATGATACCTTATCGCAAACCTATGCGCTTCATCTCTAATTTGTAAAAATGTGTTTTTAATGCTTTCCGGTAATTTATCAGCATAGATGAAATTCTTTGAAAACAAAGAAAATATCTTTCCTGATCCTTTTTCTGACTTGGCTAAGGATAAAACAGGAATATTGATTGTTTTAGCTGCTTTTAATTGTCCTTTTCCTCCATCTAAAAGAATTAAATCTGGGGACTTCCATTCATTATGTTTTAATCTTCTTTGAAGGATTTCTTTTAAAGAACCTACGTCATTTTGTCCTTTTATCCTTTTAATCTTAAACATCCTGTAATCCTTTGTTTTCTTTTTGTTCTTTTCAAATACTGTCATAGAGCCAGTTGCCAGAGTTCCGGAAAGGTTAGAGATGTCATAGCATTCTAATCTTAAATCCTGATTATTGCAAAGCATTAACAATGCTTTAATTGTTTGTATTAATTTCTGATATTGTTTCTTTCTCCTTGCATTAATGCAAGGAGCAGAGCACATATCTAGCTGATAATACAAACAAGGTTTCTTGGGAAGATTTCTGCAGGATCGATAGGGGAGAATCTTTCTTACATTTTTCAAAAAAGATTTTAATTCTGTTCCTTTTACAAAAGGACCGATAAAGCTGTTAATATTATCTTTTTGATGAGTAAGAAATATTCTTGGGAATATTTCTTTTGTAATTCCTACAAAGAAATATTGTTTGTCGTCTTTCCATTCAATATTGTACTTTGGCTGTAATTTTTTAATTAATTCTGATTCTAATAACAGAGCTTCTTTTTCATTGGCGCATTCAAATGTTTCAATATCTGAAATTAAAGAAATGAAATCAAAACCAAAAACTTTTGGTTTTGCAAAATGAGAATTTACCCTCTTTTTAATATTATTTGCTTTTCCAATGTAAAGAATATTCTCATGAATATCTTTGAATATATATACACCAGAAAAAGAGGGAAGTATTTTGATCTTTTCTTTGATATTTTCCATAGAGATTAGTTAAAAGTAGCATTTTGTGGTGGTTTTTTCAATTAAATTTGATAAAATACAGATAGTAGGAGGTGATTGACGTGACGGCCCGTCTTCGTATCAACCGGACAAGGCTGAGACGGCATGTTCTATTCGTTTTGCCATGGTTGGTTCTGGCGGTTTCTATCGTTACAATCATCGTCGGGCGTTTGATGATGTAGTACATTGGGTGAGCCATCCCTATGGCTTGAAGGAGGTGCAAGCGGCGAAATGCGATAAGCACCCCGCTTTTCATTTTCAACGTTGACAAGCATTCTATAAATATAGTAAGCTAATAATAAGATATAAGAAATTATGAAAAAAGGAACAAAAAACACTAAAAAAAGCGGAATTTTGCATTTCCGTATTTTTAAATGGAGCGGTCGTTATCTGGGAATATGTAAAGAAACGGGTTTTGTTGAAGAGGATAAAGATTTTGATATAGTTAGAGAAAAACTTTCCAACGGAACCGTTGCTCTCTTAGAAGCTATTTATAAAAGCTCTCAGAATTTAGAGCCAAGTTTAAATACTCGTCCTCCTTTAAAATATTTAATTTACTATTATATCGCTCCAATTTTAGGCTGGGTTGAACTTATTAGAGATGATTCTAGGGTAGAATCTGGAGGATTCTATGCTTTTACTAAACCCATAGGGTATTGCAATGGCTAAAAGATTTAAGAATAGAAGAGCTGAAGAAATAAATGATTATTTAGAAGCTCACGGATTTTTTATACAAAATGTTAAAGGCGATGACAGAATATACGCTCGCCAAGGGTACGGATATACAGTTAAAACTCCTGACAGAAAAAATGAGATAGTTCCGCAAGGTACGATGGATTCTATTTTGCATTGCATTGGAAAATGCGGGATAGATAACCCTAAAAGAATTGTATTAAAATGGTGGGGAGAGAATGGGTACGGAGAATAATCAATTATTTTGCGCCATATAATTTAAGATATATTAAAAGAAACCTTTTCAAGGTTTCTTTTGTTTATACCATTATCCTTTCATATCTTGACTTTTTGGTGTATAATATTCTTCTTGATTAAAATACTCACATGCAAGGAGAATATATAGAACTCAAGGGGGTGAGGGTAAACAATTTAAAGAATATTGATGTAAAGCTTCCCAAAAACAAATTGGTTGTGATTTGCGGTATTTCTGGTTCTGGGAAATCATCTTTAGCTTTTGATACTATCTATGCCGAAGGCCAGAGAAGATATCTTGAAAGCCTATCCTCATATGCCAGGCAGTTTTTAGGAGGATTAAAAAAACCAGACGCAGACAAGATAGAAGGATTATCTCCGACAATAGCGGTGAATCAAAAAACAATTTCTTCTAATCCCAGATCTACTGTTGGGACCTTAACAGAGATATATGACTACATGCGTTTGCTTTTTGCTCATATTGGGAAAGCATATTGTCCTAAATGTGGGAAATTAGTAAGTTCTCAAACTCCCCATCAGATAGCAGATCAGGTATATGAAATAGCTCAAAAAGGATGGGTTTCTGTATTTGCTCAAGTAGTGAGCGGAAAAAAAGGAGAACACAAAGGAGTCTTAGAAGAGATTTACAGAGAAGGATGGCCGCAAGTAAGGATAGACGGGATTTTGTATTCTACTGATGAGGCAAAGGATAAGTTGCTGGATAAACAAAAGATGCATAGCATCGATGTTTTAATTGATAGGTTTTCTTTATCTGATTTTTCCAAGAAAGAAGACAAAAAACCTCAAAGCAAAAAAGAAAAAGAAGCTCTATCTACCAGAAAACAAAAAATCAAGAGACTCTTCAAAGAAGAAAAAGAGAGGATTCTTGAATCAGTCAAAAAGGGGCTAGATATGGGAAGGGGAAGAATAATGGTAGTGTATCAACAAGGGAAAACTGCCAAAGAAGAGCAATTTTCCCGTCTTTTAACTTGTACTAAATGCGATATCTCTTTCCCGGATATAGAGCCAAGAATATTTTCTTTTAACAGCCCGTATGGGGCTTGCCCTGTTTGCCAGGGTTTAGGCAAGCTTCTTAAGGTTGACCCATCTTTGATTCTTAATCCGGAACTATCTTTAAACGAAGGAGCAATTCTTCCTTGGTTTTCTTTAAGCAGGTTCTCCTTAAGATCTCTAAGAGTTCCAAGCATGCAATGGGAATTAGGAAAAGTAAGCCAGGAATATGATTTTTCTTTGGATGTTCCATTTAAAGAATTGTCAGAAGAATTACAAGAAATTGTTTTGCAAGGAGATAAGTCAGGGAAAACCGACTATGAAGGAGTTGTTCCTAAAATGGAAAAACTGTTTCATGAAACTGATTCTGATTACATCAGGGAAGAAATATCAAAATACATGACAGAAATTGTCTGTCCCAAATGCAATGGAGCCAGATTAAGAGAAGAAGCATTATCTGTCAGAATTAAAGACAAGAATATACATGATGTCTGCTCTATGTCTATTGAAGAAGCAGCTCCATTCTTTGAAAAGCTTCCTTCTGTATTAAGCGAAAATGATAACAAAATAGCTCAGCCATTAATCAAGGAAATTATCAAAAGATTTAATTTCCTTATTGATGTCGGGGTTGAATACATTAATCTGGCCAGAGAAGCGACAACTCTTTCTGTGGGAGAGAACCAAAGGATACGTTTAGCTTGCCAATTAGGTTCCGGATTATCAGGAGTTGTATATGTTTTAGACGAGCCGACAATTGGTTTACATCAAAGAGATATTGCAAAGCTAATCAAGGCCTTAAAACAATTAGTAGAGAAACAAAATACCGTAATAGTGGTAGAGCATGACCAAAAAGTAATGGAAAGCTCTGATTGGATAGTAGAAATTGGCCCAGGGGCTGGAAAATTCGGAGGAAAAGTTGTTTTTGAAGGAGAATATAAGAATCTTTTAAAATCAAAAACAATAACTGGATTGTATCTCTCAAAGAAATTAGAAGTAAAAACTAAATTTCCTCAAAAACAAGTTACCAAAGATACAAAATGGCTTACTTTAAAGGGAGCTAATCAGTTTAATTTAAAGAATATTGATTTAAAGATTCCTTTGGAGAAATTTGTCTGTATTGCCGGAGTTTCAGGTTCCGGGAAAAGCACTTTGATTATCGAGACCCTAGGAAAAGCATTATTAAGAGAGATCAACAGACAAAAAAGATTATCCCATTTTAGATACTCTGAAATATTGGGCCAAGAAGCATTAAACAAGATAATTATGGTTGATCAAACACCAATAGGGAGAACTCCAAGATCCAATCCTGCCACATATACAGGCGTATTTGGTCCAATCAGAGATCTGTTTGCTTCAACATATCAAGCAAGACTGAGAGGATATACTGCTTCGTATTTCAGTTTTAATACCAAATCAGGCAGGTGCCCTGCCTGCAATGGGGAAGGATTAAAGAAAGTAGAAATGTATTTTTTGCCTGATATATATGTTGAATGTGAAACCTGCCTTGGGCAAAGATTCACTCCTGAAGTATTAAAAGTGGAGTATAACAACAAGAATATTGCTGAGGTTTTGGATATGAGCATAGAAGAAGTAAGAACTTTCTTTTCCAATATCCCTCAGATTAAAAGCAGAATGCAATTAATGGTTGATATTGGTTTGGGATATTTACGGCTAGGCCAAAGCTCTACCGATTTATCAGGGGGAGAAGCGGAAAGGATTAAATTAGCCAATGAATTAGCCAGAAGGGATACTGGCAAAACAATATATATTTTAGATGAACCTACTGTTGGTTTGCATTTTGATGATATAAGCAAACTATTGAATATATTAAGAAGATTAGTAGAAAAAGGTAATACCGTTATCGTTATCGAACATAATCCTGAAGTTTTAGAAGAGTCCGATTGGATTATTGAAATGGGTCCAGAAGGAGGGGATAAGGGAGGAAGGATTGTATTTCAAGGAACACCAAAGCAATTAAAAAAAGCCAGTACTTGGACTGGGAAATATTTGTAGAAAAAGCACAAGCGGGCGGCCTCTACAGAGAACCGCCCGCTGCTCACAAGAACGCCTTCAGCGTCCCAACCCTTCCGACTATCATCGAGGTGGCGTCTCATCCATAGGAGTCAAACTCCTATGAGAGAGCTAGTTCCTCGTTCGGGGAAGCAACCAGGTTCGTCGCAAGCTCTTCGGGATTTTCGAGCGTTGAATCTTCAAAGCCCCCCTCCTCACGAACAGCCGCTGATCGAAACCCACTCCCAATTGCCATTGGCGGGCAGACCATGTGCCGATCTCTAGCAACACCTGGAGCCAAGAAGTTGCTAGAGCATTCCTACATAGAAGTTTGCCTCCCTCACTTCAGGAGAAAGAAGTACCGAGGGAAGCGGCAGTTCCGCGGGAAACAGGGTTCCCTGGTAGAACATGAGGCTTCCTCCTCAGAGTTCTTCGTTCTCGTGCCCTTTCGAGGCACATCCCCTCTACTTCGTGGCCGAGAACGACGCCGTCGATGCCTTCGTCACGGAGGTCACGAGCTGACTGTTCACGATTTGGCCCATGTTCATATCTCTACCTACCCTCCTTTCTCTCTTGTTGTCGGAAAGGTGTCAAAGAACTGATGTGGCTAGCCTTTGCCCTCGCCGACATTATTAATAATATATCAATTATTGACAGGAAATGCAAGGTAGAGTATACTCATCGGTGAGGAAGCATCTCAGTTAGTTTAGCTACTGGGCAGGTCGGCTCTTCAGATAACATTAAAACTTTAAAATAAATTCGATGGAAAACAGCAGATTATATGTAGGAAATCTTTCCTACGACACTAATGATGAAGGATTGAAAAATCATTTCTCTCAATGTGGAGAAGTGAAAAGCGCCTCTATCATTATGAATAAGATGACAGGCAGATCAAAAGGATTCGGATTCGTTGACATGGCAACTCCAGAAGATGCCAAGAAAGCGATAGAAACCTTAAACGGAAAAGAATTGGATGGAAGACAATTGACCGTTGATGAGGCCAGACCAATGAATACAGATTTTCAGAATTAATTCTAGATAACGTCTGTAAACAAAATCCACTGTGCAAACAGTGGGTTTTGTTTTCTTCTTTCTTTTGATATAATAATAATAATTAAAATCAAACATATGGATTTAAAAGATAAAGTAGCTATTGTGACAGGAGCCCAAAGAGGTATTGGAGAAGCTTGTGCCATCAAATTAGCTCAATTAGGAGCAAAAGTAGCAGTTACAGATATCTCAAAAGAAAATTGCGGGGAAGTAGTAAAGAAGATAGAAAAACAAGAAGGAGAGGCCATTGCTTTTAAAATGGATGTAACTGATATTGATGAGATAAAAGAAGTGAGGGATAAAATTATCAAAGAATGGGGAAAGATAGATATTTTAGTTAATAATGCAGGAATATTTGATTACGAAGAATTAGAAGAAATAGATAAGATAGATAAGATATTAAATATAGATCTAAGAGGACTTATGGTTGTAACTAAAACGTTTGTTCCAGAAATGGTAAGAAAAAGGTATGGAAAGATAGTAAATATTGCTTCGATTGCTGCATTACTTGGCTCTCCTAAAACTCATAGCTACTGCACAGCTAAAGCAGGGGTTACGGGATTTACCAGGAGTTTAGCCGCTGAATTAGGAGCTAATGGGATCAATGTTAATTGTGTTGCTCCTGGAGCAATAGAAACACCAATGCTCACTCAAGCCGGGATAGATGAAAAAGCATTTATGGCCATGGTTCCAAAGAAAAGAATAGGAAAGCCGGAAGATATTGCCAACGCTGTGGCATTTTTGGCCAGTGATGAAGCTGACTATATCACAGGCCAAGTATTAGTAGTAGATGGTGGATATACGATAATGTAAATGAATTAAGGAATGTAAACATGGATGGGCCTGAGCGGCCCATTCTGTATTTAGAAAATGATTTCTAAAAAAACAATATTAATCATCTTAATCTTTTTAAATATTGTTTCCTGGTCTTTTGTATACGATTTAACATCTTTTAATAATCTGGAGGTATGTTTCTTTGATGTAGGGCAGGGAGACAGTATTTTAATTAAAACAAGAGACAAGCAGATATTAATAGATGGGGGGCCTAACAGTTATATTATTTCTAAATTATCAAAAAAGATGCCTATTTTTGATAAATCAATAGATTTGGTTGTTTTAACTCATCCTCATTCAGATCATTTAAATGGATTAATCAATGTATTTGATAAATTTAAGGTGAATGATTTCCTATCAACAGGAGAGATATTTGAATCAAAGAATTTTAATCTTTTACAAGATTTAATTTCAAAAGAAGAGTCAAAAAATTACATTGCTAAAAAAGGTTTAAGAATTACAATCTCCAAAGATCAATATATTGATGTATTGTATCCATTTAAGAGTTTAAACAATCAAATTCTGTCAGACGAAGAAGCCAATGATAGCTCCGTGATCTTGAAGTTAAGCAGTTTTAACGATACAATGCTATTTACAGGAGATGCTTCTTTTAAGACAGAGTCAGAATTAGTGGAAAGAGGGATTGATATTCAATCAGATATCTTAAAAGTAGGCCATCATGGAAGCAAATATTCTACAACTGACTATTTCTTGAATGCGGTTTTACCGCATTTAGCTGTAATCTCGGTTGGAGAGGATAATAGATACAATCATCCAGCTCAAGAAACATTGGATAGGTTGGAGAAATATAAAATAAAGGTCGTAAGAACAGATAAGAATGGAGACATATGCCTCACCCAAAAGAAGACAAAACAGTTCTCATTATCAAGCCAGATGGAGTGAAAAGAGGCCTGATTGGAGAAATCATTTCAAGAATTGAAATGAGAGGATTAAAGATAATCGCTCTTGAGATGTTTATGGCCACCAAAGAACATATTGATGGTCATTATCCAAAAGACGAAGAATGGATGATAAAAATAGGGGAGAAGACCAGGAAAAACTATGATGATTACGGATATGATATTAAAAAGGAATTAGGGACAGATGATCTGCTAGAAATTGGAAAATTAGTCAGAAACTGGCTGATTGATTACATGACAAGCGGTCCAATGGTAAAGATGGTTGTAAAAGGTATCCATGCTATTGAAATGGTAAGAAAAATAGTTGGGCCAACGCTTCCATCTCAAGCAGAAATGGGAACAATCAGAGGAGATTTTTCTGTTGATGATTCAACAGCTGCAAATAGGGATAAAAGAGCGATAAGAAACTTAGTTCATGCTTCAGGAAATCAAGGAGAAGCTGATCATGAAATACTTTTCTGGTTCGCACCAGAAGAGATTACCGATTACAAAAGAGCAGAAGACGATATAATGTTTTGATTGTAAAGGTGTGAAAAACTTTTGATTGACTTGCTACGATGTAAAGCTAAAATGTAGCTGGGACCCTGAAAAGTTCTGATCTCATTCCGGCACTATCTTATTTCTTGGGAATCCTAATTCGGATAGCCCGAGGGCTGTCCGTGCGGACACCCACTAGGATTCTTACCCGGAATAAGTTATCAGAAGACAGGGTCCTTTAGTTTGATTATTGACATAAATATATGTGTGTGATATAATGCGAATTAGGTTAATTGAAGTTATGATTAACCCGTTCTTTACCTAACTGAGGTTGTTCCCGTCTCGGGAGCAGCCGAATGAGAGTAATCCTTATTCTTGTTCGTATGCTCCCTGAGGCGAGATACGCTTCAGGGTGAAAATAATGAGAACCCCCTCATCTTCTTCACCACCCGGAGGTGGGCGGCCGAGCTACCTAGCACGGCCGCCCACACACTCTTCTTTCTTTATTTGAGCCCAACAGAACTGGTGGTCTGTGGGTTGAAAAGAGGAAAGAAGAAAGGAGAGGGGGAAACGAAATGTGTAGGTGCGATCGGTGCGGCAGATTCATCCAGATTCGCCTTGCTATCGAAGGATCCTCTGGATTGTTCTGCGTGCGCGATGCTTTGCCGTTAGCAAAGTGGAAATTCGAGGATATTTCGCTAGTCCTCGAACGTAAAGAAATCAAGAAAAGAGGAGGGGGGAAGAGTTTCATCCTTGAAGTGGGAGAGGGAATTTGGAGAGTTCCCATTCCCAAGGGGACAAGATTCCGAAGGGACAAGAACAAGAGGATAAAGATTCCTCTGAGCTTTCCCTTGGGAGATGGCAGGAGGTGTCTCGCCGACATCATCTTGCCTCGTGTGTGACGGAACATTCATGGAGGCCTTGTGGTCAGCGTACCCGGGCCTCCAGCTTCATTTTATAATAGTTACTTATTCAACTCTTCTAATAATTTCTTTAAATCTATCCCATAGATCTTAGCTACTTTTCCTATTTCTAAAACATTCATTTCTATTTGTCCAAAAGGACAAGAAATACAAGGAACCTTGTGTTTCTTTAAGATCTTTAAATTCTTTTCTTCTTTTGTTATTTCTGAAATTTTAGTTTTAGAAGTATATTTTTTCATATCCAATGATAGCTTCTTTAATTAATTTTTTAATATTTAATTTCTCTTCAGCTTCCAAGACATCTTTTAAATTAGATTTTGTAGCTGGATTTGTTGGGACAAATCTAGTACAACAATCTTGATGGGGAAGGATAGAAATATCAAATGTTTGAATCTTTTTAGCTATTGCTATTATTTCATCCTTATTCATTCCAATCAATGGTCTGAATATTGGGATATCGGCTGCTTGTTCTATGACAGATATATTTTCAAGCGTCTGAGATGCTACCTGGCTCAAACTATCCCCGGTGATAATTGCCTTAGCGTGTTCTTCTTTTGCAATTTCTTGGGCGATTCTTACCATCATTCTACGATAAAGGATGATTCTCAAGCTAGAAGGAGTATTGGTAGCTATTTCTTGTTGTACTGATGCAAAAGGAATCATGTATAGTGTTGATTTATTCTGATATGAGGTTAGGATTTTAACTAAATCCTTAATCTTTTTTAATGATTGTTCATCTGTATATGGATATGAATGAAAACTTACAAAAACACAGCTTGCCCCTCTCTTCATCATCAGATAACTGGAAACAGGGGAGTCAATCCCTCCTGAAATCAAAGAAATCACTTTGCCTGCGCAAGAAACAGGCAATCCTCCTAATCCCGCTTCTTTTTTAGTAAATATATATGCTTCATTTCTTACTATTTCGATAAAGCAAGTAATGGAGGGATCTTTTAATTTAACCTTTTTATCTGTATTGTCGCAGATATATTTACCAACAATGTTATTAACCTCATTAGAAGTTAAAGAAAAACTTTTATCTGATCTGGAACAATGAATTTTAAAAGTTTTTCCTTTCTTTTCTGGAATCAATTCCAAAGAAAGTTTTTTAATGTTTTTGATATCCTGATTTGTTTTAATTGCAAAAGAAAATCCGGAAATGCCAGGTATTTTGCTCAAGGATTCTTTAATTCTATTTTCTTTTGCTTTTGAAGTTAATTCAAAAGAAATTATTCCTCCAAATAGTTTGACAGAAGAAATGCTGTCTTTTTCTAAAGATTTTTTAATATTTTCAACCAGTTTCTTCTCAAAAAAAGACCTATTTTTCCCTTTTAAAGCTATTTCTGAATAATGGCACAGAAGATGAGTGTTTTTCATTGAATTATTCCTCCGCCAAGAACCTGTTTGTTTTTAAAGAAAACAACTGATTGACCAGGAGTAATAGCTAATTGGGGTTTATCAAATTCAACCTTTAAAAAATTATTCTGTTTTCTGATTGTTGCCAATTGCGCTTTGTGCCCGTATCTGATTTGAGCTCTTACCCTTAAAGGAAATTTAGGAGTAATTCCAGAAATCCAATTAATATCTTTGGCAATTAAAGTTTTAGACAATAGTTGTTTGGAATCTTTTGTAACAATCAAAAGATTATTTTTAATATCCTTTTTAAAGACATAGAAGGGGCCTCCTGCGAGCTTTATCCCTTGCCTTTGGCCAATGGTATAGAAGGATAACCCTTCGTGTTTGCCAAGAATATTGTGATTCAAATCAACAATATTTCCGGGTTTTGATTCTATATTTTTTCTTACAAATTCTTTAAAATTAGGACAAAAACAAACATCTTGAGATTCTTTTGAATAATATGCTGGTAAATTATTCTTTTTAGCAATGTTTTTTACTTCTTCCTTATCAAAATGTGAGAGAGGGAAAAGAATCTTTTTTAATTGATTTTGTTTTAAACGCCAGAGAAAATATGTTTGATCTTTTGAAGGATCATTTGTTCTGAATAGATGAAAGGTATTATCCTTTTCTTTTATCGTTGCATAATGGCCAGTTGCAAGCATTTTTGCTCCAAGCTCCACTGCTGATTTTATGAGTAATCCGAATTTGATCTTTTCATTACAGATAACGCAGGGGTTAGGAGTGACTCCTGATTTTAAATCATTAATGAATCTATTGACAATTTCTTTTTTAAATTCTTTTTTAAGATTTAAAACAAAAAAAGGAATTTTAAGAAGCTTTGCAGTTTTCTCTGCAATTCTTAAAGATTCTTTATCATATTTTTCATTGAAAATCCCATGGATACCGATAATATCAAAACCAGCTTTTTTTAAAAGAAAAGCGCCAACAGAAGAATCTATTCCGCCAGACATTGCTATTGCTACTTTTTTCATATTCTTGTTAATGAATCTTAACAGAAAAGATTAGAGTGGGCAACAGGAACTTTATAAAGAGATTAAAATATTGACTAACTTTATAAAGTTTGATAGAATACCAATATATGACAATTCCACAAAAGCTACAAATTATTCAGAAAATGCTTAAGCTTACTCAAACCAAATTAGCTGAAAAATTTGGAGTGTCTTTTGTTTCTTTTAATAATTGGTGGACTGGAAAAATCATTCCTAGATCAAAAAATCAAGAAATGATAAATAATCTATTTTTAGAGGTTACGGGGCAAAAAACCATTCCGAACGATAGGCTAGAATCCAAAAAAGATATTTTGAAGAGAAAATCTTTGAAGTATAAAAATATTGTAGAAATAATTCTTAAAAATCCCGACATTCGTGATCAGTTAATCTTAATGCTTACTTACCATACCAATAGTATTGAGGGAAGCTCATTAACAGAATCGGAAACCTCCGCGATTCTTTTTGATAATGTAGCGTTACCGAACAAAACATTAAACGAACAGTTAGAGGCAAAAAATCATCAAACAGCTCTAAATTTTCTTCTTGATTATATCGCTGATAAAAAGAAAATTAATGAGGAATTAATATTAAAACTTCATTCAATATTAATGAATGGAGTGCGTTCTGATGCTGGCAAATATCGCAATCATGCAGTGAGAATTGTCGGTGTTAATTTGCCAACAGCCAACTATTTAAGCGTTCCCAGATTAATCTCGGGAGTTATTTCTGAAGCTGGGAGCAAAACAAACGACATCATTTCTTTAGCAACCAAAGTCCATAGTAGGTTTGAACAAATTCATCCATTCTCTGATGGAAACGGCAGAGTTGGCAGATTGTTGATTAATGCGATGCTGTTAACTTCTAACCTGGCTCCAGCAATAATCAAACAAGAAAAAAAACAGCTTTATTACGCTTTTTTATATAAAGCGCAGACAAAAGATGATAATAGCCAATTAGAAGATTTTCTATGTGATGCCATAGAAGATGGTTTTAAGATTTTAGAGAGAAAAGATTAAATCCTATTTTTTATATCTCTTTTCCAATTCCTTTTCTTCTTTCTTCAGTTGCTTATGCTTTTCAATCAATTCCTTGGGTATTTCTCTTTTGTGCTTGGAAAGATAATTGAATATGGCTTCATATAGGGCATCAGCAGCCAAAACAGAACAATGAATCTTAATTGCGGGTAAACCACCTAGTTCTTTTACTATTTCCTTTCTGTTGATATTCAATGCTTCCTGAATTGTTTTTCCCTTAGCCATTTCCGTAATCATACTGGAAGATGCGATGGCAGCTAAACATCCGTAGGTTTGGAATTTGATATCTTTGATAATGTCGTTTTTGCCTACCTTAATGTATAGCCACATTACATCCCCGCATATAATATTTCCTACTTTTCCTATGCCATCAGGGTTTTTCATCTTTCCGTAGTTTTTCGGGTTATTAAAATGCTGGATTGATTTTTTAGAATAAAAAGTTGGGATAGACATATTAGTAGGGGGAAATGGATTTTAATTTTTTAACAGCCAAAGAAAGATTTTTTAAGAAGAAATCAATTTCTTCTTTTGTAGTGTATCTACCCAAACTTATCCTTATCGCTCCATGAACTTGCTTGGGACTTAATCCCAAAGCCATCAGAACATGGGAAGGCTTTAATTCCTTTGAAGAGCAAGCAGAGCCGGTAGATACGCATATGCCTTTCTGATTTAAGAGCATCAAGAGTCCCTCTCCCTCAATATCGGAAAAGCTTACATTGATATTATTTGGCAATCTTTCTGCAAGAGAACCGTTGATTGAAGCTCCGGGAATCTTTGATGCTTCTTTGATAATCCTATCTCTCAGTTGCTGAATTCTCTTTGTATCTTTTTTAGAAATCAATTCTATTGCTTTGCCCATACCAACAATAGAGGCGACGTTTTCCGTTCCGGATCTTAAATTAAATTCTTGACCCCCGCCATAGATTATCGGTTTCAATGACTTTTTATCCTTTACATACAAAGCACCGATTCCTTTTGGTCCATATATTTTGTGAGCGCTCAGGGTTAAGAAATCAACATTAATCTTTTTTACATCGCAATCAAGATAGTTGATTGCTTGAACTGCGTCTGTATGAAGATATATTTTTTGGTTTCTTGTTTTAAGAAAATCAGAGATTTCTTTAATTGGCTGAATTGTTCCAATCTCATTATTGGCATACATTATTGAAATCAAAACAGTATTGGGCTTAATTGCCTTTTTGATTTTCTCAACAGAAATTATTCCATCTTTATCCGGATTAATGTAAGTAGCGTCTATTTTTAATTCCTTTAATACATTTAAAACAGAAGGATGCTCTATCGCAGTAGTGATAATATGAGGATTCTTTTTATCCTTTAAAAATCCTTGAATTGCTAAATTGTTTGCTTCTGTTGCAGAGTCGCAAAAGATAATTTGATCTGGAGAGCAATTCAAAAAATCAGCAATTCGTTTTCTTGATTTATCTATTGCTATATATGCTTTCTGCCCTAATTGATGGATGGAAGAGGCATTGCCATATTCTTTTTTAAGGAATGGCAACATTTCTTTTAATACTTCATCGGCTAGGGGAGTAGTAGAAGAATTATCTAAATATATTGTCTTCATATTATTCAATTAAACCTCTAAATGGAGGTTATACCTATTTAACTATACTTTTTATGGTTTGGCAAATATAAAAAGTAGACGGTTAGGTGTTTAATTAAAAAGATAAAATATTATTAATCTGTGTTACAAGTATAATCAGGAGTTGTTCCATCATTGCAATCGGGCATAGAGTCATAAGACGTTGCAGACCCAGTACTATCTATGCAAAAATACTTACCATTGTTAAGAGTAGAATAAATACAATATGCTGAATCGGAGACAAAACACAAATCATTGCCGTTATTGGCAATAATGCTAGATTGTATCTCAGCTATTTCTTCCAATAAATTATTGAGTTTGTTGCCAGAGCAAATTGATAAATAAGTATTAGGAATAGCTTCTTTGTAGATTGACAAAGCGACATCTCGCATCTGGGCTAGATCTACTTGTATACGAGCATCTTTACTATATAGATGTGCCTGATCAATTAGTTCTTGGTCAATATTAAGATCAGCATCTTTTATCAAGGCATTAAATTCTTCTTCAGACATTCCTTCTAGATTGCCATCCGATAATCCATCAAAGGCCTGATTCAGCCAGTTTAATTGCTGGGGAGATAAATTGTCTAAACTTGAATTTGATGATAAAGAATCTAGAATTTCTTGACTGTATATAGATGGATATATAATCAAAGCCAGGATAATTACCAATCCTATCGCTGCCAATCCTATAAATAATCCCTTGCCTTTTTTGTTGACTAACGCGTTTGCTTTTTGAGCCTTTAAGCTTTTGTATAATGAGTAATTATAGCCCAAAAACAGAGGAGCAACTATTAGAATATTGATTATACTAGTCACTATATCCATAGTGTTCTTCGATAAAAAGGTGCTGAGTAATAGAGTTAATAACCATACCGCTACAAAAACAATAATTCCGAACAATAATATTCTTACAAACACTTTCCACCAATTGTTTTTAACATAGTCTCTACTTTTTAAAATAGAATTTAAAATACTTTCTTTTTCTAATATGTAGATAATCGCTACTTGTGAAAGATAGATTGATATAAATACAGCTAGGATAATCATCACTATTCCTCCTATTGTTAACCATCCCTCGATCCCTAATATTGTCAGCATTGTTAAACCAATGCCCGGCAACATACAAGCAAGAGATATCCCAGATATTAACATGTTCAGCCACCAGAAAGAAAACATCTTTTTGAGTCCTTGCTTCAATATTTCTTTCATAGACAATGGATCATCATTGCGAGCGGAAACTAATATAGTGGATACTTGCAATCCGGAAAGGATAAAAATAAGGAGCAACCCCAATATGATAAAAGAAACTATCCCCAATGCTAGATTAGTCTTGGCCAGAGCCATTGCGCCGAAAGCTGTTCCAGTTACTAAGATTCCCGCTATTATAATATAGATTAAAGTCACTAACCAAAATCTCCAGAAATTCTTTTTATAAATTCCTAATGTTGTAGATAGTAAATCTCCAATGCCAATAAGATCCCGAGAAGATTCTTTTGGAGTATATTGCGGAGGAGAAGGAATATTTACCTGGGGATTCTTTACCGTAAAGAATCCTTGATCTATATCTTCTTCTTTCCATCCCTGGAGAAGAAGAGTTTGTTTAATACTTTCTCCTGTTTTGCCCTGGCCTAATTGATCTTTGATAAAATCAATTAGTTGTTGAGTAATCATATTGAGAGATTAATTGCATTAATTTATCCTACCCTATATATAAATATAGTTAAATGGAGTTATACACAATTATCTGTTTCTTGGGACAAATAATGTCTCTGTGATATAATAAAGCAATTTAACATCTTGCCATGCCTAATCACAAAAACAATAAAATCTACCTATTTGATTATGATAAAGACAATCTTGAAGAAAAAAAGATTGTTAATATAAATGACTGCCTGCATTATAAAGAAACACCTTCTGTCACCTGGATAAACATAGATTCCGTTCCTCCTATAAATTCTTTGCAAGAATTGCAATTAGGATTTAATCTCCATCCGGTCGTGATAGATGATATTTTAAACACTAACCAGCGACCAAAGATAGAGATTCTTGATGATTACATATTCATCTCTTTCAAAATGCTCACTTTTGATAAAAAGAACAAAAGAATTCAAAGCGAACAAATAAGTTTAATCCTAGCCAAGCAATTTCTTCTTACCTTTCAAGAGGGTTTGGCAGGAGACACATTTGATACAGTAAGGAATCTTATCCGCAAAGGAAAAACCCGTTTACGAACTAGCGGGACTGACTATCTGGCCTATGAGCTAATTGATTCAGCCGTAAGCAACTATTTTAAAATATTAGAAGATTTTGGGGAGAGGATAGAAAAGTTAGAATCAGAACTTATCAAAAGACCGGATAATCGTACCTTGGCCAATATATATCTATTAAAGCGCGAGCTTTTGATTTTGCGAAAAGCTATTTGGCCAATGAGAGAAATAATGAGTGTTATGGAAAGAGGGGATTCCTTGTTGATTGGCAAGTCCACCAAGATCTTTTTAAGAGATGTTTACGAAAGAATTATTCAAATTATTGACACAGTCGAGACTTACAGAGATATGCTTTCTGGAATGCTAGATATATATCTTTCCAGCATAAATAACAGAATGGGAGAAGTTATCAAAGTTTTAACTGTTATCACTACGGTATTCATGCCGCTTACTTTCTTAAGCGGATTCTATGGTATGAATTTCATCTATCTTCCCGGATTAAAATCTCCGATTGGTCCAATAGCCATTTCTTCCTTAATGGCGATAATCCTGATAACAATGCTGTTCCTCTTTAAAAGGAAAAAATGGATTTAAAAATATTGTAAAAGATATCTGACGAAGAATTTAGAATATTTTGCGATGAAAGATATCTTAAAAACATTGAAGGAAAAGATTTTGAGAATATATTAGAAATAAGCTATTTATGCTATAATTAAGGCATGAAGACGCTTTTTAGAAGTAGAAAATTACCATCATTTTTTAAACCAATTTTGTGGTCTTATGTTTTTTCTTCAATAGATCCGGAAAAACATAAAAGGACTATAATTGTGAATACTATCAATCATGGAAATTGGCATCATTGGGTTTGGATTGCCAAATATTATGGAGTTGAGAAGATAAGAAAGATAATGACGGATATTCCGCGCTCCGAATTTAGCCCCCAAGCTCTTAAGTTAGCGATGACCGTATTTAATATTAAGGAATTAAAATATGCATCTAGAAGCGATTACATCAGAAACCAAGAAAATCTTGGAGCGCTTAAAAGTATTTCCTGAGTTCTATCTAGCAGGAGGGACTGGTTTGGCCCTTCAAATCGGTCATAGGATTTCTGTTGATTTTGATTTGTTTTCTGAGAAGCCGCTTGCTTCAAATCTTTTATCTAAGATAGAAAAAGAATTTGAAGGTTTTAATATTGAGATTATTGAAAATCAACCGCGACAGCTTAATGTTATAATTAATGACGTAAACCTTTCTTTTATAGAATATCCATTTCTAATAAAGTATATAAAAGACAAAGATTTAGAAATAAATATTGCGCCCATAACAGAGATAGCTGCCATGAAGGCTTATGCCATAGGCAGAAGGACTACCCTAAAAGATTATATAGATTTATATTTTATCATCAAAGATCGACTCATTAGTTTAAAAAAGTTAATTGAACTTTGTGAAAAGAAATACGGAGGCGAATTCAATGCTAGACTTTTATTAGGACAATTAGTATATTCTCGAGACATAGAGGCGATAGAGATAGCATTTTTAAAAGATACTGTTACTAAAGAAACAATAGAATCTTTCTTTGAAAAAAAGATCAGCAATATTTTAGAAAAATAAAAACTGAATCAATGGAAAGAATTAGATTATTAATTCACGTCTATTGACAGGAATATTGTGAAAATATACAATAAATATTGTATAGAATTACAATAAAACTATGCTAAGATTAAAATCAAAAATAACCGTTAAAACATTAGATTATTTTTTTATCAATCGTGATAAAAAACATAATATTAATCAATTAGCAACCATCTTGAAGGTTGATCCAGGTAATTTATTTCGTAAATTAAGAGAATTAGAAAAAGAGGGATTATTGTCATCCGAGAGAGAGGGTAACCAGCGTCAATTCGGATTGAATAAAAAATATCCACTTCTAAAGGAGGTGGAGAAATTATATTATTCCCAATACGGATTCGCGTTTTTATTAAGAAAAGCTATGGCCGATTTTAAGAATCTTGAAGAAGCATATATTTTTGGTTCTTTCGCTAAGAACAAATTAGAGCCAGAGAGCGATATAGATTTGTTGCTAGTTGGTCATCACTCTCCTATAGATGCGAAACGCATTATCCTACCGTTGCAGAATAGAATTAAAAGAGAGATTAATATAGTAGATTTGACCCCAGAAGAACTGAAAGAGAAGAAAAAAAACAAGGATGAGTTTATCGCAAACATATTTTCTGGAGAACTTGTCAAAATTTACTAATTGCTATGTTTGAGAAATTTCATTTTACCCAAAATCAAGTAGAAAGACACTATAGGTCCGGATTGAAGGATTTTAACATAGCAAGCAAATCAGAAATAGCAGAAGTAAGTTTTCGCTTCTGCTATGATGCCATTATTAAATTAGCGATAACGATTTGCGCTCATGACGGTTTGAGAGTAAAAGCTCGAACCGGACATCATATAGAATTAATTCAAAAGCTAGCAGATTATTTGGGCGAGAAGGAAATCATTTTAATAGTCAACGATATGCGAACTAAAAGAAACAGAGATTTATATGGAGATGGGTTTCCAATTAGCGAGCGCGAGATTGAAGATTATATCAAATGGACAAGAAAAATATTTGATTTAGCGGAACCATATCTTAAAAGAAATAAAAGATTAAAACTATAAATCCGCTGCAAGCGGATTTTTTGTATACATATTGGTCGGGGTGCTGGGAATTGAACCCAGATCGCACGCACCCCATGCGCGTATACTGCCGTTGTACTACACCCCGAGAATTAAGATTTCTTTTTAGCTTGGGATGCTTTTTTAATGCATTTGGTGCAAGCTTTTACTCTTTTTCCATTGGCTAAAGTATGCCATTGAAGATTTGGTTTTTTAATATGTTTAGGATTTGGATTGTAGCGGGACATCAGCTTGTTGTACTTTACAACCGTTGTATGTTTTTTTCCGCATATTGCACAGATTATTGCCATATTTTTATTTCTATAATTCAAGAATAGAATAAGCATAGATTATTTCTTAAAATTTGGCAAGTACTGATATTTAAAGTATTATTATTGATATGGTACTAATAGAAATATTGATAATCGCCATCATTTTAATCTTTTCCATAATCTTCCACGAGATAGCCCATGGAATGGTTGCCTATGCTTTGGGGGATTCTACTGCCAAAGATAATGGAAGATTGTCTTTAAATCCGGTAAGACATATTGATCCTTTCGGATCTATCTTACTTCCGGGGATACTTTTATTTACCAATTTTCTATCGGGAGTTAATGGTTTTGTAATTGGCTGGGCAAAGCCAGTTCCAATTAACCCTTTGAATTTCAGGGATAAAAAATACGGGAATGCAAAAGTTGCCCTATCCGGACCAGCGGCTAATCTTTTGATTGCCTTAATATTCGGTATTGCTTTAAGAATATTCTTGTTTAATTTTCAAACCATTCCAAAAGGCACGGCAATGGTTTTTGCCTACATTGTCCAGATCAATATTGCCTTGGCAATATTTAATTTGATACCATTGCCTCCGTTAGACGGTTCTCATATTCTATTTACCTTTTTGCCCAAAGTAAGCGATCAATTAAAAATATTCTTAATCAGATATGGAATGCTGATTTTACTAGTTATTATTATCTTTTTTGGAGATTACATTTCTAGATTAAGCGGTTATGTGTTCAAATTAATCGTAGGAATTTAGTATGAAACGAAAAACAAATTGGCTTTTTCTTGGAATAATCATTGTCATATTGATACTGATTGCCAGCTACTATTTTTACTGTCAGGAATCAGCAACAAAAATATATCAATCTATCAATATTCAAGGAGGGGGAGAGATAAGGATAAATGATAAGGATATTAAGGATAAGATTGGGCAGATGATAATGATAGGATTCAGGGGAACAATAGCTGTAGAAGAATCTGAGATTGTTAAGATAATAAAGGAAGTAAAAATCGGAGGAGTTTCTTTATCTGACTGGGATATTCCATCAGATAGTTTTCCAAGAAATATTATCGATCCCCAACAAACAGAAAAACTGATTTCTGATCTTCAGAAATTCTCTGACATCCCTCTGTTTGTAGCAGTAGATGTAGAAGGGGGAAATGTTAATCGCTTAAAACCAAAATACGGATTTAAATCAATTCTTTCTGCAGAAAAGATGGCTAAGAATAACAAAACAGATGCAGAATCTAAAAAGATTGCGGAGGAATTAAATAATCTGGGCTTTAATATGAATTTTGCTCCAGTGGTTGATTTGAATATTAATCCTTCAAATCCTATCATCGGAGCAATAGAAAGATCTTTTTCTTTAGATTCAGAAGAAGTTATTAATAATGCCAGAGTATTTATTACTAATCTTAAAGAGAAAAATATAATTTCTGTTGTAAAACATTTTCCTGGGCATGGAAGCTCTGCTGGAGATACTCATTTGGGAGTCACTGATGTAACAGATACATATAAAGAGGAAGAATTAATTCCTTACCAGAAATTAAATGAAGAAGGATTGATTTCTGCTGTTATGACAGCTCATATCATCAACAAAAATGTTGATGAAGATAATCCGGCAACTCTTTCTGAGAAATTCTTGCAGGATATTTTAAGAAATCAGATTGGTTTTAAAGGAGTGATAATCTCTGATGATATGCAAATGGGAGCGATAAGTGGTTATTCCTTGGAAGATGCAGTTGTATCAGCAATCAATGCCGGCTGTGATATTATATATGCTTTTAATAATATTGCTGATGGGTATGATAAAGATATTGCCTATGAGATAAGAGATATTATTTTTAATGCCATGAAAGATGGAAGAATCAAAGAAAGCAGAATAATAGAAGCATATAATAGAATTATTAATCTTAAGAAACAATTTAAAATAATTTTAACTAATGAGGAAATCAATCAGATAAAAAATGAGAGATTTGAATTAATTGGAATGCCCGATGCTATTAATTTTGAAGATGCCTTGGATATTGCAAATTATGTATCTAGCGTTGTTCCGATAAGACCAGCATTTTTGATGGCAGTTACCCAGGAAGAATTGAGCCTAGTCAATGAATATGAATTATGCTACATTACTGATTTAAAAACAGGAGAAGGAAAAACAATTACTAACGGAAAGAAAATGGTAAGAACAATGCATCCTACAAGAGACATGAAACCATTTTTAGAAATTACAAAAGAATTAGGAATAGATCCTTTTAAAACTCCTGTTACTTGCCCAATGAGTTTTGGTTGGGGAGGGGCGATGGGCCCCGCTGATTTCATCCCATCAACTTGGATGAGATATCAAGATAAGATCGAAGAGATAACCAAAAAACCTGCTGACCCCTGGAATATTACAGATGCATTTTTAGCTGCCGGACTATACCTATCAGAATCAGGAGCTAATTTAAAAACAGAAGATGGAGAATGGAGGGCAGCAATGATATATTTTTCTGGAACTCCAGATTCTATTTACACTTGGTATGCAGATAATGCGCTAAAGATTGCAGAGGGGATAGAAGAGAAAACCGGTGCTTTACAGAATAAATAGATTATTCTAAAGTATCTATATCTTCAACAAGGCAAGTTCACCCCCGAAGTGCAACTGATGAGCAATTAAAATTATCTACATTAA
>CAZTRD010000008.1:0-35202 GCA_964616145.1 uncultured Candidatus Saccharibacteria bacterium
TTCCAGCTGCTCTTTCTTTTTCTTGCTATGTTGCAGTTGGGGGTAGAATGTACCATCTATAGCTTGACGTAAGTATTTTAGTGTGGTATGATATGAATATCTCGAGCAGGGAAGGGGAAACATGATAGAACTACAGGTGTTGGAGGTTCCTGGCTTGCGCCAGGAGATAGCGCGTGACACAGAAGTAGTGCTGGAAACCGCCAAGGGTTCCCAGCTGAGAGCCCGGATCACTCGAGTGATCCGAACCAGAACGATTCTGAGGTTCTGGGGGGTTCTAGAGTGCGGGGTGCAGTTTGTTTGCACCCTAGCCTGATCTGAGCACCTTGCCCGGCGCTGCCAGCGTGCACGCCGGGCCTAACTATTTTTATTGACCAAAAAGGTTTTTTAAAATATGATAAAGAATATTTAGGAGAGGTGTGCCGAATGGCAAGGCAGCAGGTTGCTAACCTGTGGCGACTTAAAAAATCGCTTGTGGGTTCGACTCCCGCCCTCTCCGCTCTTAATTAAATCTCATATGGAAGAACAAACATACAAGATAGAATCAAAAATCAACAGAATTCTTTTTTGGATTTCTGTCTTTATCACCATTGTTACTATGATGATGATGGCAATGGAGTTTTTCAGCAGGGGCGGATTTCCAACAACTAAGATAGGGAATTTCTATGTGGGGGTATTACTGATATATTCTTTTCATAAAGAGGCGTTAAGATGGCTGGAAGAAAAAGATAAGAAAAGAGGGGAAAGAAAGGGAGAAATCTTTGTTTATTCTTGGCTGATATTAACGACTATTCTCTATTTGATTAATTTTTTAAAAAAGGATTTCTACATGACAGATGCAGATGGAAATCAAACAAGGGCCTTAATGGAAATTACTACCACCGCCCTAGAAGCAGGCGCCGTCTTTATCTTTACTCGCTTGATTAAGGTAATATTTAATATAAGTTACGAGAAGAATCATAGATAAAGTTATTCTCTAGCAACAACAGCGGCCCAAACTTGCTTGGCGCCGTTTTGTTTTAATATTCTTGCTGCTTCATCTATTGTAGCTCCTGTTGTAAAAACATCATCTATCAAAAGGATATTTTTTCCCTTAATATCTTCTGCCAGAGAAAAGACATTTTCTATATTTTTCTTTCTTTGATCTTTATCCAAATCAACTTGAGAATCAGTTTCCCTTGTTTTTATCAATACATTCTTTGTTTTTAAATTAAGTCTTAAAGACAATTTTTTAGCTAATTCTTCTGCTTGATTGAATCCTCTGTAATTCAATCTTTTTTTAGAAATAGGGATGGGAGCAAGGATGAAATCAGATAGTTGAGATTTCATGCCGATAAAGGTCAAATGAACGATTATCATATCAGAAAGAATATTTGACAGTTCATTGATAAAAGGAGGGTATTTATAGTTATGAATCAGTTTCTTTACTATCTGATTCTTAAAAACAGTAGCAAAAAACAATCTATCCAGGTATTGTATATCCTCAGGCAAGTCATATTCTTTTTGCATGATCTCTATTAAAGAGAAACAATCATAACAAAGATAGCTGCCTAATTGCTGGCAGTTTATGCATCTTTTCGGGAAAAATAGGTTTAATATCCTTTCTAAAAAGTTTTCCACATTGTTTAATCTTAATTTGCTTTGTTTCTATCCTTGAAAAGTACTATAATATATTTAATGAGTGCAAATCCTTTAAAATCTTTGTTTGCCAAGAGTTTTTTAGGTGTGGACATAGGGACGTCCTCTTTTAAGGTTGTGGAATTAAGCTCCAGAAAAGGAATCCGCTTAGAAAACTACGGGCAATTAAGAGCGGAATATTTTACGGAAAAAAAATCTCCTCAAGGCCTTATCCTCTCCAATGATTATATCATAGCCGGCCTTTCCAGTATTTTACAGGAGGCCAAGATTAGAACCAAAGAAACATTTTTTGCGATTCCTGACTATGCCACATTTTTTACCAGCTTTGATCTGCCGGCAATGAGCACGCCAGAGATAGAAGAAGCAATCAGATACGAAGCCCCAAGACACATTCCTTTGCCTCTGGCAGACGTGACCCTTGATTGGGAAGTTATCAAAGGAAATCCTCAGGCAGAAAACAAACAGCCATTAAAAGTAATGCTTGTTGCTGTTCCCAATGAAACAATTAGCCAGTATGATAAAATAGCGAGAGCTTTGGGCTTGAGAATCGTTGCAATGGAAACAGAAGTATTCGCTTTAGCCAGGGCTTTGATAAAATACCAGGATAAAAAAAGTGTTCTAGGACTGATAGATTGCGGACACAAGACAACGACGATTAATATCTTCTCCCAGAATATTCTTAAATCATCTCATAGTGTGGATGTTTCAAATGAGGAATTGACCCAAGCATTAGTTAATGCTTTGAAAACCGATCCGAGAAAAGCAGAGATTATCAAGAAGATGTATGGTTTGGTTAAGGATGAGAATGTCAAAAAGATATTGGCTCCACAGATTGATATTTTGATAAAAGAAACAAAGGGTGTATTTAATCAATATTTTCTGGAAGAAAAAGAAAGAGTTGAAAAGATAATCATGGCAGGAGGAGTGGCTCATTTGCCGGGGTTAAAAGAATATTTCAGCGAACAGATGAAACTTCCGATAGAAATAGCCAATCCTTTTATAGACATATCATATCCTCCGGGCCTGGATTTGATTTTAAAGAAAGTTGGTCCGGAATTTACAATCGCAGTAGGCGCAGCCCTTCGCGGATTAGTTCAAAAATAACATGGTAAGAGTAATTCCAAAAGAAGAAGTGAGAGAAAAAGAATCTTTGTTTATCAAATTTTTGTTTTGGTTTGCGCTTTTACTTTTGGTCGCTTCAGGCGGCCTGGCCTATCTAGCAGATTGGAAGGTCAATACTGACCAAGAAGCATTAGCAAGCATTGAAAACAGAATGTCTCAAGTCGGGACAAAAGAACAAAAAGAGTTTAAAGAACAGATTTTCACTTACAAGAAAAAGATTGACGATGTTGTATTAATTCTTAAAAATCATAAAGCTCCTACTCAATTATTTAAGATAATTGAATCCAGTATTCATCCAAGCGTGGTAATAACAGATTTTTCCTACAGGGGGTTGGGCCAGGAAAAAGTTAATATCAGCGGTCAAGTTTCTGATCTAACCTCTTTGTCTCAACAGATAGTAATGTTTGAAAGCAATCCAGACATATCAAAAGTTATGCTTTCCAGCGTTAGCGGAGGAAAATCCGCTCAAATAATATTTAAGATGGATTTAACAATAAACTTAAGCGCTTTAATAATGCAATGAGATATTCAAGATTAATAATTTTTATCTGCTTTCTGGCTTGTATAATATCTTGGGCCGCTTTCATCGTTCCTAAATATTTTGAATATCAAGAGATCGGAAGAAAAATCATTGTTCAGCAATCTTTCCTTGAAAACCAAACCCAATATTACCAGCAATTAAAAGAGATATATGACAAGCTTAGCCAGTCGCCTGATGCTGTTTTGAAAGTAGATACAATGATACCTACGGAAATAGATTACGCTTCTTTAGTGAATTTCTTTAATATAGCTGGTCAAGAGACAGGGGTATTGGTACAAAGCGTTAACGTTGGAAACCAAGGAAAAATGGCCGGGCAAGACAGGATTAAAGAAAACAATCTTTTCATCACTCTTATCGGGACATATGCTTCTTTTAAAAACTTCCTGTACAAAATAGAAAACAGTTCCAGATTGTTTGAAATAGACGAGATCAGTTTTTCCAGCGCCAAAGCAGGAACAGATTTTTTCAATTACAATTTAAAAATCAGAACATATTCTTACTAAACCATGGCTATTGTTTTTGCAAAAGGGAATAAAAGACAGATATATTCAATAATCATTTTGATAGTTCTGATTATCATTTTCATCGGATTGATAGTTGTTTTGATAAGAGAAAAGCCAAGCACAACAATTGTTAAGAATGAGATGATAGAGCCGCCAATAGTTGATTTTGAAAATCTGAAAAGCCCGCTTTTGCAGAAATTGGAACCGTTCTTCTTCACTCCGGACGTATCTAGAATTACAGGAAGAGATAATCCCTTTGTTTCGCTTTTTCCAGCCACTTCGACAAAAAAATGACCTTAATCGAGGAATTAGCAAAGAGAAAAATAATAGACAAGGCTACCAAAGAATCGCTAATTGAAGAGATAAAAAGCACTAAAGAGAGAGAAGAAGAGATACTTCTGGACAGAGGCCTTGTTTCAGAAGATTTTTTATTTAACTTAAAAAGCTATCTTTTAGGATTGGAATTCGTAAAAGTTGCGGAACAGGATATTTCTCCTGTTATCCTAGATCTGATTCCCAGAGATTCGGCCGAATTCTACAAAATGGTTCCTTTAAAAAAGGAGCAGGAGATAGTGACTGTTGGAATGGTCTTCCCTGATGATTTGAGAGCCCAAGAGGCCTTAAAGTTTCTTTCAAGACAGCAGAAATTCGAATACAAAATTTGCTTGATCACCTTAAGCAATTTTAAAGATATCTTTAAGAAATACCAAAGCTTGGGAAAAGAAGTTAAGACCGCTTTAGAAGATTTAGGCAAACAGCTTCAGTCCAAAAAAGAAACTATTAATGAAGAGGAAATTACTCAAGCAACAACAGCCAGAATTTCAGAAGCCCCGATCAGTAAAATGGTTGCCGTTATCTTAAGGCATGCCGTTGATGGAAAGGCTTCGGATATACACATTGAACCATTGAAGGACAAGACGAGAGTGAGATTCAGATTAGATGGAGTTTTGCATTCAAGCTTGTACCTTCCCAAAAAGATTCACGCAGCCGTAATAGCGAGAATCAAAATTCTTTCCAATTTAAAGATAGATGAAACTAGGATTCCTCAAGATGGGAGATTCTCAATAGAGATGGACGGCCAGGGGATTGATTTCAGGGTTTCCAGTTTCCCGACAATGCTGGGAGAAAAGATAGAAATGAGGGTTTTGAATTCTATCCAGAGAATGGATAGTTTTGAAAGTTTGGGCTTGGGAGGGAGCGCTTTGGAAGCGGTAAAAGAAGCTTCCCAAATGCCATATGGCATGATTTTAGCCACCGGTCCTACCGGCTGTGGAAAAACTACTACTTTGTACATTGTTTTGGAATCATTAAACAAAGAGGGAACAAATATTGTTACCTTGGAAGATCCAATAGAGTACTATATTGAAGGAGTGAATCAGTCGCAGGTAAAGCCAGAAATTGGATACAACTTTGCCAATGGGTTGAGAAACATTTTACGCCAAGATCCTAATGTAATCATGGTTGGAGAAATCAGGGACGGTGAGACAGCAGATCTAGCAATCCATGCGGCCCTGACCGGACATATTGTCATCTCAACTCTACATACTAATAATGCTGTTGGAGTTATCCCTAGGATGATAGATTTAGGAGTAAAGCCGTTTCTGATCCCTGCCACATTGAGAGTTGCCTTGGCTCAAAGATTAGTCAGGAGATCATGCCAGTCCTGCAAAACAAGAGTGGTTCCCGATGCCAAGACAAAGGAGACGATATTAAAAGAGATTGCAGAGCTACCAACCGAGTTAAAAAAGAAATATAATTTAAAGAATGACTTCACAATCTGGCATTCCCCGGGCTGTAACCTTTGCGGAAGAACTGGTTATTCTGGAAGAATCGGAATATTTGAAGTATTAAAGATCACTAAAGAAATCAGCGATATCATATTAGATCAGCCAAATGAAAAGACGTTGGCAGAAGAAGCGGAGAAGCAGGGGATGATAACTATGCGCCAAGATGGTATCATTAAAGCATTAGAGGGGCTTACTAGCGTAGAAGAAGTAATCAGAGTAACAGAAACACAAACAGAAATAGAATAAACATATGAAAAAAATAATCTTAATTGAAGATGATCCATTGTTGATAGATATTTACAGGACTAAACTGGAATCAGCCGGTTTTGCTGTTTCCATTGTTAATGACGGGGAAAAGGCGATAGGGGCAGTAGAATCAGAATCCCCTGACGCTGTATTGCTGGATATAGTTCTGCCAAAGATAGATGGCTGGGAGATTTTAAAAGGAATTAAAGCAAAGGATAAGAATATTAAAGTAATAGTTCTATCAAACCTTGGGCAAAAAGAGGAAGTAGAAAAGGGATTTGCCCTTGGAGCTGAAAAATATTTGATTAAAGCTAACTTTACGCCAAGCGATGTAGTGGCGGAAATTGAAAAACTATTCATATGAGCAATTACCAAAAAACCTTAAGCGATCTATTAAGTTTGGCCATTATTAACAAGGCCTCGGATATTCATTTTACGCCCGATAGAAGGCCGATATTAAGGATAGATGGGGAATTAAAACCGATAGATGAACAAGATCCTCTATTGCCAGAAGAAGTCAGATCTTTGGTAGAGATAATGCTTTCCAAAGAAAACTATCAAAAGTTTTTACAGCAAAAAGAAATTGATTTCTCATACGAGGTAGAAGACAAAGGAAGGTTTAGAGGCAATGCATATTACCAGAGAGGTCAGGTAAGTTGCGCTTTAAGATTCGTATCAACAAAGATAAGGACGATAGAAGAATTAAACCTTCCTCCAATCTTTCATTTATTTGCCAGAGCTACCCAGGGATTTGTATTAGTGACTGGTCCATCCAGCCATGGAAAATCAACTACTTTAGCTGCTGTGATAGACGAGATAAATCACACAAGAACAGATCATGTCATTACCATAGAAGATCCGATAGAATACATTTTTGAGAATGATTTGGCAATCGTTGATCAAAGAGAAGTAAATATTGATACCAAATCATTTGAAAATGCCTTGAGATCAACATTTAGGCAAGATCCTGATGTCATCATGGTCGGGGAAATGAGAGATGCGGAAACAATTGCTACTGCCATTACTGCGGCAGAAACCGGACATTTGGTCTTTGCAACATTGCATACCAACTCTGCCAGCCAAACGATTCATAGGATAGTGGACAGCTTTGAAGGATCGCAACAGATGCAGATAAGGGCTCAACTGTCAGGTTCTTTGCTGGCAGTTGTCTCGCAAAGATTAATTCCAGGGGCTGAAGGAGGAATGATTCCCGCCTGTGAAATAATGTTAAATACCCCTGCTGTTTCTAATCTGGTCAGGGAAAACAAAATTCATGAAATTCCTTTAATCATTGCTACTTCTATTGAAGATGGGATGATTACCTTGAATCAATCAATTGCCCATCTGGTTAGAAACAATAAGGTGAAAATTGAAGATGCATATAATTTCTCCACGAATGTTTCAGAATTAAAAGAGCTCTTAAAGAGATGAAGTTTAAGTACCAGGCCAGAACAAAAGAAGGTTTGGTCCAGGTAGGAACCATAGAGGCCTCTTCCAGGCAAAGAGCAGTTTCTTTATTGCAGGAACAGGGAATATATATTACAGCCCTGTCTCTGGAAGAAAAAAGACCCTTTTATACTAAAGAATTGGCGTTCTTTGGTGGAGCTAAAAGAAAAGAGCTGGTTAATTTCACCAGACAGCTTTCTTTAATGGTCAAATCAGGAGTCAGTTTGGTTGAAGGGCTTAGATCTATTGCCATGCAGTCGGATAAAGAGATATTCAGGGAAACGGTTTTTAAAATTGCCGATGAGGTAGAAGGAGGAATATATTTTTCTGATGCTTTATCTAAATTCCCAAAAATATTTTCCTCTTTCTACATCAATATGATCAAATCAGGAGAGGCATCTGGAAAGCTGTCAGACAGCTTGAAATATCTGGCTGACAATCTGGAAAAGGAATACAAATTAATTTTAAAGATTAAAGGAGGAATGACCTATCCGGCAGTAATCTTTATCGCCTTTGCCCTGATTGGCCTGGCAATGCTTTTCTTTGTTCTGCCTAATTTCTCCCAGTCAGTTAAGGATTTAAATGTCCAATTGCCGAAAATTACAACTAGTATTCTTAATTTAGGCCAGACATTAAAAGATTGGTGGTGGCTAGGGCTTACCATTATTATTCTTCTGATAGTCGGAACCTGGAGATATATGAAAACAGCGGAAGGGAAAGCTGTTTGGGACAGAGTTTCTTTAAGAATACCTATTATCGGCAATTTGATTAAAAAGATTAATCTGGTAAGATTCAGCGAGAATCTTTCAACATTAATCTATGCCGGACTGCCTATCACCCAAGCATTAGAGGTAGTGGCCGGAGTTGTGACTAACAAGATTTACAAAGATATCGTATTCCATGCAAGAGACGGGGTGAGAAGGGGAGAATCAATAAGTTCTGTTCTAGAACAATATCCCAGAAGCGTGCCTTCTGTCGTAACTCAGATGGCCAAGGTAGGAGAGAAAACAGGAAGATTGGATGAATCATTGTTAAAGATATCAGAGTTCTACCAAATGGAGATTAATAATGCTATTGATGGATTAGTGAGCATTATTGAACCGATACTGATTCTCGTTTTGGGAGGTCTTATAGTTATCTTGATGCTTTCAGTGTTTTTGCCGATTTACAAGAATATTGGGTCGTTTTCAATATAGGGAGTTGATAATAAAATTGACCATAAGCAGTTTTTCAAATAAAATGAATGTACATATGAAAAAGGTCGATAATAAAATTAATCACATATATTCTTTATGAAAACAAGAAGAGGTTTCACCTTAATTGAATTGTTGGTAGTTATTGCAGTTATCGGTATTTTAGCTGGTATCGTATTGGTATCAGTTAGAAAGGCCCCGGATGCCGCAAAAGATGCAAGAATCCAGGCATCCTTAACTCAGGTTAGAGATGTAGCTCAAATGCACTATATTGATAGCAATAATAGTTTTGCAGATGTTTGTGATACGGGTGTGTTGAATATTACAGATATCGAAGACTTTGGCCCATTACACACAGATATTGTCGCGAATAATGGTGGCACTAGTGAAATTTGCTATTCTTCATCTAGCGCCTATTGTGTTAAATCTGTCTTAAAGGCAAATCCGTTAGAGTATTTCTGTGTAGATAGTACAGGATCTACCTTAAAGACTGCAACAACAACTGGGCTTTGCACTGGAGTTGATACCGAGGCAGCATTAACTTGCGCAAACGATTAAGGAAAATTTAAGTTATGACTTTGTCCTTCTGCAAAAGAAATGGTTTTACTTTGATTGAGATAATGATTATTGTCGCTGTTTTGGCAATTCTAGTAACTACTGTGGTTATTGCGCAAAAAACCACAGTAGTTAGGTCAAAGAATTCTAGAATTTTAAGCGCTGTTTCCCAAGTTAGAAAAGTTGCGGAAACAATATATATGAAGGAAGGGACGGGATACATTAATTTGTGCGATAATCCACCATCCATTCATCTTAATTCTAGAGACAATGACCTCGACGATCTAGAGGATGATATAGTAGAATCTGGAGGTGAAGTATTCTGTCGTTCAGCTCAAAACAGCTATTGTCTGGGAATAAAACTATTTGATGGCCAATTCTTTTGCATAGATGATGAAAGTCATTTCGGAAGTGTAGACAATCAAGTCTGTGAAAATGCAGACTCAATATGTCTTCCATAATTACATGAAAAGCAGAACTCTCCGCATATAACAATGCGGAGAGTTTGTGCTTAAAATTATGATAAAGATTTTTTTTCAAATTGTAATTTTTCTTCTAGGATTAATAGTCGGATCATTCTTGAACTGTATAATCTGGAGGATTTCAGTTAAAAAAAGCTTTTTAAAAGGAAGATCAATTTGCCCTAAATGCAAACATCAACTAACATTTTTTAATTTAATTCCTTTGTTCAGCTTTCTTATATTAAAAGGCAAATGCAGATATTGCAAAAAAAAGATATCCTGGCAGTATCCTTTGGTAGAACTAGCTACTGGTCTGATATTTTTACTAATCTCAATTCTATTCTGGAATAACATTCCATTGATGGTGTTTCTGACAATAATATTCAGTTTTTTGATAATTATTTTTGTGCATGATTTAAAGCATTTGATAATTCCGGACAATGTATTATTGCCAGCAATAATCATTGCTGGTTTATATAGAATTTTTGAAGGGTTGTTCATCATAAAATCATATTCCTCCTTGTATTATCTCTTATCCATGGCTGTTCCTTGTGGTTTTTTCCTTTTGATCTATATTTTTTCCAAAGGCAAATGGATAGGATTCGGAGATGTAAAACTAGCCATACTTTTAGGTCTGATATTGGGCTGGCCTAATATTCTGGTGGGATTATTCTTAAGCTATTTAATAGGTGGTATAATAGGAACAGGATTGGTTATCTTCTCCAAAAAACACATGAAAAGCGAAGTTCCCTTTGCCCCGTTTTTAATAGCCGGAACAATGGTTGCTGCGTTTTTTGGAACACCAATATTAAATTGGTATTTGGGATTAATCAGATGAAAAATCAAGGATTCACATTATTAGAGCTATTAATCTCCATTACGGTTATTGCTATCTTAACCTCTATTTCCTTCTGGGGATATAATGCAAAAAAAGACATATTAGTTTTAAGAGATGAAGTTGGAATTGTTGTGTCTAAAACAGAGAATATGAGAGAAAGGGCGATAGGATCTCAATATTGGCATGAACAATTGCCTTCTGGCGGCTACGGAGTGTTTTTTACAACAAGCAATGATCAGCAATATTTCTCCTTTGCCGATTGTGACGGCAATGAAATTTTCGACAATAATGAAGCATATCTGCCTTGCGGGTCTGGTTTTAGAGAAAGAATAGAAACAATAGATTTGAATGCCAGAGTCAGGATCAAAGATATTTCTGCCGGAGGAGTGGGTGCCATGGAGCTTACCATCCTATACAAATTCCCATTTCCAGAAGCAATAATCAAAGATGAAACAGAAACTATTGTTGATAGTGCCAGCATAGTATTAGAAATACCGGGACAGGCAGATAAAGAGAAAACAATACATTTTAATTCTGCAGGATTAATATATGTTGAATAAACGAGGGTTTACCCTCCTAGAATTATTGATCTCCGTGTTTATCCTAAGCGTAGGAATCTTAGGAGCATATATTGCTATTCAGAAATCTGCTTCCATCGCCAACTATGCATATTCAAGATTGACTGCCGCCTATCTTGCTCAGGAAGGGATAGAGATAATCAGGAATATTAAAGACACAAATCTTTTAGAAGGATTAACTACTCCAGGGGTAGAGTGGAACGAGGGGTTAGACGAACTCTGTTACGAAGTTGAGTATATTAACAGTCAGGATCCAGAACCCTGCCAAGAGAATTTGAGATATTTAAAGATAGGAGATGGTCTATATAACTATGGTTCTGGCCAAGACACTAAATTCCAAAGAAAGGTAGAAATAGAAGCATTTCCAGGCGATGTTTTAAGCGTTACTTCCATCGTCTATTGGCAGGATGGGGCAAAATTAAGACAATTTAGTGTTTGGGAAGATTTTTACAATTGGTGGTAAATATGGAAAACAAAGGTTTTACATTAGTCGAACTATTGGTATCCGCCGGGATATTTTCAATAATTGTTGTAACAATTGTCGGAGTTTTTGTTTCTTCAATAAAGCTGCAAGATAATGTTTTGTCCGCTAAGAAAATAATAGGGGAATTAAATTATGCCCTGGAATTCATGAGTAGAAACTTAAGAATGTCTATGAAAGACAGAGGAGATGGTTGTGTTCCGATTGCTGATACCAGCTATGGATTGTATGTGGATGGAGAAGGGATAATATTTAAGAATGTTTTTGAATCAGGGCAATGTCAAAGATTCTTTCTTGAAAATCAGCAGATCAAATTCAGAAGAGAAAGCGATGAACCAATAGATTTGACTTCGCCCGGGATAAAGATAACCAAGCTTAAGTTTGCAGTATCTGGTAATATGCCAGATGATGATCTGCAGCCGTTGGTAAAGATATATATAGAAGCCACTGCTGGAAAAGCCCCGCCGATTAAGCTTCAAACAAGCGTTTCCCAAAGAAATTTAGATGTTAACTACTAATATGCAAAAACAAAAAGGAGCTTCAATATATTTCGCCCTAGATATACTGGCTATTATGATGGCGATAGTTGTTGGAATCAGCACTATTATCATCGTTCAGTTGACGAATATAAAAGAAGCAGGAGATTCTGTGGTCGCTTTCTATGCTGCAGATACCGGGATAGAAAGAACGCTCTATGAGGATAAAATGGGAGAAGATTTGGAATCAGGTTTCTCCGGAGAATTTTACGACGAAGATAGCAATATCATAGCGACATATAATACATTTGTGTATACTTCTTCTACCTCAGAAATCTGCTCCGCCACATATTATTGCATACAATCGATAGGAAAATATGAATCAAGCGATACCAGAAGAGGTATTCAGATTAATCGTTAACAATGACAAAAAAAGAAGCTCGAGAAAGGATAGAAAAATTAAAAGAAACAATTAACCGCAACAGATATCAGGTTCATGTCTTGGATAAAGAGGAAATACCTGCGGAAATTTTAGATTCTTTAAAACATGAGCTTTTTTTGCTAGAGCAACGATATCCTGATTTAATTACTTCTGACTCTCCCACTCAAAGAGTGGCAGGAAAACCATTGGATAAATTCAGGAAGGTTGAACATAATATTCCCATGCTGTCCTTGGAAGATATTTTCAGCCAAGAGGAACTATTGAGTTGGGAAAAATACATTTTAAAACTTGTTTCAACTCAGCAATTTGAATATTTCTGCGAATTAAAAATTGATGGTTTTGCTATTTCTTTAATATATGAAAATGGAATATTTAAGATTGGCTCTACCAGAGGAGACGGGAAGACAGGAGAAGATGTTACCCAGAATTTAAAAACAATAGAGAGCATTCCATTAAAATTGAATAAGGAAATCAAGGGAATAGTTGAAGTGAGGGGAGAGGTATATATGGATAAGCAGGCATTCGAAAGGATAAATAAAAAGAGAGAAAAAGAAGGATTGCCGCTGTATGCTAATCCCAGGAATCTGGCTGCCGGATCTATTAGACAGCTAGATTCTAGATTAGCCGCTTCAAGGGATTTAAAATTCTTGGCATACGATCTAGTTTCTGATATCGGACAAAAAACCCACAGCCAAAAACATGAAATGTTGAAATCATTGGGATTTAAGACGGATTTGGGAAGAGTTTGCAAAAATACCGCAGAAATAATTGATTTCTGGAAACAAGTCTTTGATAAAAGGAGAACATTGCCGTTTTTAATAGACGGGGTAGTTGTAAATGTAAACGATAATGAATTATTTAAAAATCTCGGAGTAGCAGGTAAAAGCCCGAGGGCCGGAAGAGCTTTAAAATTCTCTCCAAAACAGGCCACTACTAAGGTAAAAGATATTAAGATACAAATAGGGAGAACCGGATCTGCCACTCCCGTGGCTACCCTTGAGCCGGTAAAAATTGAGGGAGTTACCATCAGCAGGACTACTTTGCACAACGAAGATGAAATTAAAAGATTGGGATTGAAAATCGGAGATACGGTTATTGTTGAAAGAGCAGGAGATGTTATACCAAAAATCAGCAAGGTTTTAATTGAATTAAGAACTGGGAAGGAAAAGGTATTTCATATGCCTTTGATTTGTCCTATCTGCAGCACTAAATTGACTAAACCTGAATCAGAGGTTATATTAAGATGCTCCAACATTAATTGTTTAGCCAGAAAAAGGGAAAACATATATCATTTTGCATCTAAAAAGGCATTTGATATTGAAGGTTTGGGACCAAAGATAATAGACCAATTGTCTGATGCTAATTTAATATCAGATCCCTCAGATATTTTTGATCTCAAAGAAGGAGATTTGCTATCCCTTGAAAGATTTGCGGAAAAATCAGCCAATAATCTGATTAAAGCAATATCTGAAAGCAAAAATGTTTCCCTTCCAAGATTCATATATTCTTTGGGTATTAGGCATGTTGGAGAAGAAACAGCTCAAGATCTGGCCAAAGAATTTAAAACTCTTGATAATTTAATGAAAGCCGATATCTTGGATTTGGAAAGAATATCAGAAATAGGGCCGATAGGATCAGAAAGTATTCTCAATTGGTTTAAAGAAAAAGAGAACATCAAGTTGATAGAAAGATTGAGGAATGCCGGAGTGAAAATTAAAAGTTTTCATGAGGAAACAAATTTAAAACTCTCAGGCAAGAAATTTGTTTTAACAGGATCTTTGAAAACCTTGAGCAGAGAAAGAGCATATGGAAGGATAAGGAAAGAGGGGGGAGATGTGGGAGAAACAGTAAGCAGTAAAACCGACTATCTGGTTATTGGAGAAGATCCGGGAAGCAAATTGGGAAAAGCTGGGAAATTAGGAGTAAAGATAATTGATGAACAAGAATTCTTAAAACTAATCAATGAATAAGATTTTGGCACAAGCAAAGAGATTTGATTGGTGGATGATTATAGCTGCTTTAGGATTGACTGTAATAGGCCTGGTTTCTATCTATAGCTCATCGATGGCTTCTAAAGATTTCTCCGCTTTTAGCAAACAAGCCATAATATTTGGAGCAAGTATCGTGTTAATGATAGCTGTTTCTTTTTTTGATTACCGCGGAATCAAAGAAAATTCCTATTTTATTCTATTTCTATATATCTTCTTTATTCTTTTACTTGCAGGACTTTTTGTATTTGCTCCAAGCATCAGAAATGTTAAAAGCTGGTATAAGATAGGGCCATTGTCTTTTGACCCAGCAGAATTTACAAAGCTAATACTGGTAATCATGCTAGCTAAGTATTTCTCCTATAGGCATGTTGAAATGTACAAATTGAAACATATCGTTATGTCTGGAATATATATGCTAATTCCTGTATTTCTGATATTTTTCCAACCAAACCTTGGATCAGCCATAATCTTTTTTGCCATCTGGTTCAGCACTCTCTTGGTTTCAGGAATCAAATTCAAGCATTTCATCGTCCTTTTATGCATAGTTTTGATTCTGGCTGCTTTAGGTTGGTTTTTTGTATTACAGGATTACCAGAGAGCAAGGATATTCAGTGTCATCTTTCCTGACTATGAGCCATTAGGAACTGGTTGGAACCAGAGACAGGCAAAGATTGCAATAGGGAATGGAGGATTCTGGGGCCAAGGTTTCGGATCTGGGTCTCAAACCCAATATGGATTTGTTCCGGAAGTTAAAGCCGACTTCATCTTTTCTGCCATAGCTGAAGAATTTGGTTTTGCGACAATCCTATTAACGCTTGGTTTTTTCGGCATTCTTTTCTGGAGATTGACAAGGACTGCTTTTCTTGCTAGAGATAACTTCTCTAGGTTGTTTTGCCTTGGATTAGGGATTTGGTTCCTAATCCAATTGATTATTAATATAGGGAGCAATATAGGGTTTTTGCCGGTAATTGGCGTCCCCTTACCGCTTGTAAGTTCAGGAGGGTCTGCTTTAATGGTCTCATATTTGGGCCTGGGAATATACCAATCCATTAAAAAATCGATGGTTTCGTAAAAGGTCTATTGACTTTGTTTGAGAAACAACTATAATTAATATCACATTATTTTTTGCTAATTTGAAACCCTTCCTCTCCTGATAAATGAAGATTATTTATCTATCCTTTTTAGCGTAAAAAAGGACATTTTTGCTATCTATGAAAGTCAAAAACTTTACTAAGTCAAAAATCCATCTTCATCTTCCGTATTTGCTAGAACCACAAATTACTAATTGGAAAGAATTCTGGGAAGTAGATTTAAAAGAACTTTTCGAAGAAATCTCTCCAATTCGTGATTATACCAAAAAAGAATATGAGCTTTGGTTTTTGGATTACAAATTAGGAGAATCCAAATACAAAGATGAATTTGAAGCTAAAGAGAATAATGACTCATATGCAGCCCCATTAAGGGCAATGGTCAAATTAATTGACTTGAGAACCAAAGAAGAAAAAATCCAAGAGGTTTACTTGGCTGATTTTCCATTGATGACAGAAAGAGGTACCTTTATCATCAATGGAGTAGAAAGAGTTGTTATCGCTCAATTGCTACGCTCACCCGGAGCATTTTTTACGGCTAGAGAAATACACGGAAAAAGATATTTCGGCGGAAGGATTATTCCAAGCAGAGGAAGCTGGCTTGAATTTGAAACAGATCCATCTGGCTTTATCGGGGTAAAGATAGACAGAAAAAGAAGAGTCCCTGTTACTACAATATTAAAGGCCTTTGGCTTTGATTCCGATGATAATATCAAAAGGGCCTTCCATGATGTGGATAAAGGGGAGATTGGATATATTGAAGAAACATTAAAAAGAGATACCACCCATAGCCAACCAGAGGCCTATATGGAAATATACAAAAGATTAAGGCCCGGAGATTTGGCTTCAGCTGATACTGCTAAAGAATTGATAGATAACATGTTCTTTAATTTTGAAAGATACGATCTTTCAAAAGTGGGACGCTGGAAATCATGGCAGAGATTGCCGGAAATCAAACCGAAGAATCCTGATAAAATCAGTCCTAAAGATAGGGTTCTGACAAAAGAAGATGTCGTGGCAGTAGTAAGGGAGATAATAAGGTTGAATAATAATCCGGAGGCGGAACCGGATGAGATTGATCATTTGGGAAATAGAAGAGTAAAAATGATTTCTGAGCTTTTAAGGGAAAGGATAAGGATTGGACTGACAAGAATGGAAAGAATTATCAAGGATAAAATGTCCACTCTTGACCCTATTGAAATGGCTCCTGCCAAGATTATCAACCCCAGACCTTTCATGGCAGTAGTAAAACAATTCTTCTCTTCTTCTCAGTTATCCCAATTTATGGATAACGAGAACTTGCTTTCAGAATTGGAGCATAAAAGAAGATTGACTGCCGGAGGCCCGGGAGGTTTGACCAGAAAAAGAGCGGGATTACAAGTAAGAGATGTACAGCCGTCTCACTATGGAAGAATTTGTCCAATTCAAACCCCAGAAGGTCCTAATGTAGGGTTGGTAGTCCATTTGGCCCAATACGCAAAAATAAACCAATTTGGCTTTATTGAAACCCCATATTTTAAAGTAACTAATGCAAGAGTAACAAAAGAAGTTTTGTATCTCAATGCTTTTGAAGAGGAAAAACATAATATTGCCAATGCCGGATTGGCAGTGGATGAGAATAATAATATTTTACATAAAGAAGTAGTAGGTAGGATAAAAGGAGAACCAGGAATGATTGATAGAAAAGACATTGATTTTATGGATGTTGCTCCAGAGCAAATGCTATCTGTTACAACTTCCTTGATTCCATTCCTCCAGAATGATGATGCTAATAGAGCCCTGATGGGATCTAATATGCAAAGGCAATCAGTTCCTTTGATAGAACCAGAAGTTCCTGTTGTTGGAACAGGTTTGGAAGACAGAGTTGCTCAGGACTCAGGCCATGTTGTTTTATCCAAAGAAGACGGAATAGTTACTGCCGTAGATGCTAAAAAGATCATTGTTAAAGGAAAGGGCAAGGAGATAGAATACGATTTAAAGATATTCAGGCCTACTAATCAATATACCAGCATCACTCAAAGACCGATTGTTAATATTAAAGAAGCAGTTAAAAAAGGACAGCCATTGGCTGACGGGCCATCCACTAAAGATGGAGTATTGGCTTTGGGGAAAAATATCTTAGTGGCTTTCCTCTCTTGGAGAGGTTATAACTATGAAGATGGAGTTATCATCTCCCAAAGATTAGTGGAAGAAGATGTTCTCTCAAGCGTTCATATTGAAACATTGACTTGCGATGTAAGAGAAACAAAATTAGGTCCGGAAATCACCACTGCTGATATCCCTAATGTTTCTGAAGAAAAATTAAAAGATCTTGATGAAGAGGGAATTGTAAGGATCGGAGCAGAAGTAAATCCCAATGATATATTGGTTGGAAAGATTTCTCCAAAAGGAGAGGCAGATCTTACTCCGGAAGAGAGGTTGCTTTTGGCAATCTTTGGAGAAAAGGCAAAAAATGTAAAAGATACCTCCCTATTAATGGAGCATGGAAAAAAAGGAAGAGTAATCGGAGTAAAAATATTTTCTCCGGAATTGGGGCATAAGCTGGAACCGGGAATTGTAAAAAGAATTCAAGTAGAAGTGGCTCAATGGAGAAAGATTACAGTAGGAGACAAGATTGCGGGAAGACACGGAAATAAAGGTATTATCTCAACCATTCTTCCAAAAGAAGAGATGCCGTTTCTGGAAGACGGAACTCCAGTTGACATTGTTTTGAATCCTTTGTCTGTTGCTTCCAGAATGAATTTAGGCCAAATTCTCGAAACCCATTTGGGCTGGGCTGCTCATGCTTTGGGCTACAGATCAATTACCCCCGCTCTGTCCGGAGCGAAAGAAAAAGATATAAAGGAAGAGTTGAGAGAGGCCGGGTTACCAGAAGACGGCAAAGCGATTCTTTTTGACGGAAGGACAGGAGAAAGATTTCCGGAAAAGGTAACTGTTGGGTACGCATACATCATGAAACTTGTTCATATGGTTTCAGATAAGATACATATGCGTTCCATTGGCCCGTACTCTTTGATTACACAACAGCCTCTTGGAGGAAGATCGCAATTTGGAGGCCAAAGGTTCGGTGAAATGGAGGTTTGGGCATTGGAAGGATATGGAGCAGCCAATACATTGCAGGAAATGCTGACGATCAAATCAGATGATGTATTGGGAAGAGCTTCTGCCTATCAATCAATCTTGAAGAATAAGAAGATTGAGACGCCCAATATTCCAGCTTCATTTTCTTTGTTGGTAAATGAGCTTAAATCATTGGGTTTGAATGTCGAGCTCAAGCTTAAAGACAAAGAAAGCAGCAAAGAAGAGTAATCCTTTATACAAAAACCATGAAAGTTGAAGACATATCATCGATAAAAATCAAAATGGCTTCTCCGGAAGATATACTATCCTGGGCCAATGGAGAAGTTTTCAAGCCGGAAACCATTAATTACAGAACCCAGAGAGCGGAAAAGGATGGTCTTTTCTGCGAAAAGATTTTTGGTCCGGAAAAGGACTATCAGTGCTATTGCGGAAAGTATAAAGGAGTGAGGTATAAAGGAATAGTTTGCGACAGATGCGGAGTAGAAGTAACCCATTCTGCCGTAAGAAGAGAAAGAATGGGATATATAAAGCTTGCTGCTCCTTGCGCCCACATCTGGTTTTTGAGAGGCGTTCCTTCAAGAATGGGAATGGTTTTGGATATCCCGGCTCAGCGTTTGGAGAAAGTAATATATTTTGCCGCCTACATTGTTACCAGCGTGGATCAAGAAGCAAAGGATAAAGTATTGGAAGACATTGAAAAGGAATTCAAAGAAAAGATCAAAGAGGCTAAATCAAACAAAGAAAGTGGCAAAGAAAAACTTGATAGGATAAAAGGATTGAAAGATATGGCTATCAAGGAGATAGATGATATCAAGCCATTAAGAATATTATCCGAGATAGAATACATTGATTTCTCAATGAAATACGGACATATTTTTGAAGCAGGCACAGGAGCTGAAACATTAAGAAAGATATTTGAAGAGATTAATATTACAGATGAGATAGCAAAATTAGAAGAAAAGAAAAAAACAATGATCGGGCTTGAAGGAAGAAAGCTTTTAAGAAGAGTGCAGATGTTGAAGAGAATGCAAAAACAAGGGATCAGGCCTGAGTGGATGTTTTTGACTATTCTTCCTGTTTTGCCTCCTGCCTTAAGGCCAATGGTTCAGCTAGACGGAGGCAGATACGCCTCGTCTGATTTAAATGACCTATACAGAAGAGTCATTAATAGAAACAACAGATTAAAATATTTACTGGAGATTAACGCTCCAGATGTAATTGTCAGGAATGAAAAAAGAATGCTGCAGGAAGCTGTTGACGCTTTGATAGATAACAGCATGAGAAGCGCTCATACGACTACTGCTTCAACAGGGCAAAGAAGATTGCTAAAATCATTAGCTGATATGCTTAAGGGAAAACAGGGGAGGTTTAGGCAAAACCTTTTGGGTAAAAGAGTTGATTATTCCGGAAGATCTGTAGTTGTCGGAAATCCTAGTTTGCGCTTTAGCGAATGCGGATTGCCAAAGAAATTAGCTTTGGAAATATTCAAACCATTTGTGATTGCCAAGCTTTTAGAAAAAGAAATCATCTTTAATGTCAGGCAGGCCTCTCATCTGATTGATCAGCAAGCAGAAGAGGTTTGGGCTGCCCTAGAAGAAGTCATTGAAGGCAAAATGGTTTTGTTAAACAGAGCTCCGACCCTTCATCGTTTAGGAGTTCAGGCATTCAATCCTCGTTTAGTAGAAGGAGAGGCCATCAGGATTCATCCTCTTGTCTGCGAGGCCTTTAATGCTGACTTTGACGGAGACCAGATGGCAGTATTTTTGCCATTGTCCGAAGAGGCCCAAAAAGAAGCCAGAGAAATTATGGCTTCCAGCTTGAACTTATTAAAGCCAGCTACCGGATTGTCTATCGCTTCTCCAAGACAAGATATGGTTTTGGGTTGCTATTGGCTGACAAGAATTGTTCCCAGCGCCAAAGGAGAAGGAAAAATATTTACAGATGAAAGCGAAGCTAAATTGGCTTTAAGCAAGAAATTGGTTGATATCAGGGCGCAGGTAAAGATATTAAGAGATGGCCAGTTGCTTGAAACAAGCATTGGAAGGATAATCTTTAATGAAGCTCTCCCAAAAGATTTTCCATATCAGAATGAGCTGATTAATGCTAAAAAGATTAAGGAACTATTCAATGTTATCATTCATAAATATGACAATCAGATAACCTGCGATGCCTTAGATGCAGTAAAGAGTCTTGGTTTTGAATATGCCACGCTATCCGGATTAAGCTGGGGCATGGATGATCTGCAAGTTCCTAAAGAAAAAGATGGATTAGTTGCCAAAGCAGAGGCAGATATAAAAAAGATTGAGGAATATTTCAAAAAGGGATTTTTAACCTCAGAAGAAAGAACGTCTCAAATCATTGAAATTTGGACAAGAGTAAAATCAGAAATCCAGCATTTAATTCCAAAAACATTGCCAGAGAATGGAACTGTTTTTGCCATTGTAGATGCCGGAGCTAGAGGAAGCTGGTCACAACCAGTGCAGATGGCCGGCATGAAGGGTTTGGTTATCAATCCTTCCGGAGAAATTATTGAATTGCCTGTAATCAGCTCCTTTAAAGAAGGATTTGAAGTATTGGAGTATTTCATTTCTACTCATGGAGCCAGAAAAGGTACGGCAGATACCGCTTTGAGAACTTCTACTGCCGGATATCTTACCAGAAGATTGATTGATGTTGCCCATGAAGTGATAGTGACAGAAGAGGATTGCGGGGACAAAGAAGGAATTGAGGTATTCAGAAAAGACAGCGATGAAATAGGGCAAGATTTCATTTTTAAAATTGCTTCAAGGATTTCTTTGGAAGAAATTAAGATAAATGATGAAGTTTTGATAAAGAAAGGAGAAATGATCAGCTGGGAGAATGCCAAGAAAATAGCTGACACAAAGATAGAAAAAGTCAGAGTAAGGTCTCCGTTGAGCTGTAAAACACGACTGGGTATTTGCAAGAAATGCTATGGTCTTAATATGACTAACAACAAGCTGGTAGAGCTTGGAGAGGCAGTAGGAATCATTGCCGCTCAATCAATCGGAGAGCCGGGAACCCAGCTTACTTTAAGAACTTTCCACACAGGAGGGGTTGCCGGGGTTGGAGATATTACCCAGGGTTTGCCAAGAGTAGAAGAAATTGTTGAAAGAAGAGTTCCAAAAGGAGAGGCCATCATGTCTTTAACCGACGGTTTAATTACAGAAATAGATGATAAGCTGATCAAGATAAAGGTAAAAGAAGATGAGAAGAAAAAGAAATCTGCTGCCAAGAAACCGGAAGTAATGATATATAAATTGAATCCGAAACAAGCGACTAGAGTTAAAGTCGGCCAGGAGCTAGAAGCAGGAGACAGATTGACAGAAGGAAACCTGGATCCAAAGAAACTATATAAACTAGCAGGGAGAGAAAAAGCCCAGAACTATCTGGTAAATGAAGTTCAAAAAATATATTCTTCTCAGGGAGTGTCTATCCATGACAAACATATTGAAACAATAGTAAGGCAGATGTTTTCTCGCGTTAGAGTTAAGAGTGAAGGAGATAGTGATTTTGCTCCGGGAGAAGTTGTGGAATTGGCCTTAGTTTTGAAACAGAATGACAGATTAAAAGAAGAAGGATTAAAACCAATTACCTATGATGAAATGCTTTTGGGAATTTCCAAAGTTGCTTTAACTACGGATAGTTTCTTGTCTGCTGCATCATTTGAAGAAACATCAAGGGTTTTAATCAAGGCCTCTTTGGAAGGCAAAGAGGACGAGTTGAGGGGATTAAAAGAAAACGTAATCATCGGTAAACTTATCCCCGCTGGAACAGGGCTTAAAAAGCAGGTATAATTGAAATAATGGCTCGCAAAAAGAGAAAGAAAAATAAAAAGGAATCTTTCAAAAAACCAGATAAGCCAGGATTGCCAGATACGATAAGGGATATCCTTATCAGCGGCCTATCCATATTTCTCTGCCTATTCTTTCTTCTTTCGTTTGCTAATCTAGCAGGAATAGCAGGGAAATTGGTAGATAAAGGATTCTTGCAGCTTTTCGGAAGAACTACATATGTTTTTCCTCTGTGTTTTTTAATCATAGGAATTGTTTTCTTGAGCTCCAAAATTTCGCATAAGAAATCAATCCTGATTTCTGTTTTTGCCTTTGCTTTCAGCTTAAGCGGATTTTTAGGAGCCCTGGATTCTAAAATATTTTTAACAGAACAATTCGGTTTTTCTGTAAATGGGGGTTGGATTGGCTCAGGAATGGCTTGGCCGTTATTAAAGATATTCGGTTTTTGGGTGGTTGGAGCAATATATCTTTTGATTTGCCTTGTAACTATATTTCTATCCTGGAGATTTGCTTACTTTTTCCCGAGAAAAGAATCAGGAGAGAAACCTAAAAAAGAAATTACAGTACAAAAACAAAATGGCGCTCCAAAGCTTAATATTAAAAAAGTATTTGCCCCTAGTTTTAAGACAAAAAGCGTTGATGAGCCAGTTTCTGTTCCAAAAATACAGAAACAAGAAAAACCAGCGATACAACTGCAGCCAAATTTGATTCAAGCGCCTAATGGTTTAACAGAAGGAGGAAAGCTTCCCCCTTTGGATCTTTTAGAAGAGGATAAGGATAAGGCGACTGCTGGAGACATTGAAACCTCATCGCAGATTATCAAAAGAACATTGGAGAATTTCGGTATTAATGTAGAAATGTCTGCAATCAGCGTGGGGCCTACTGTTACCCAGTATACATTTAAGCCGGCAGAAGGGATAAAGCTGTCAAAGATTACTGCCCTGAATAATAACTTAGCATTGGCTTTGGCTGCTCATCCAATTAGAATTGAAGCTCCAATCCCTGGCAAGTCATTGGTAGGGATTGAGGTTCCAAATGAAACAAGAGCTAATGTTCGCTTAAGAAATCTTTTGGCTGACCCGGAAGCAAAAGGATCTTTTGATTCTTTAAATTTTGTAGTGGGAAGAGATGTAATCGGAAATCCCGTATTCGCCGGTCTGGCTAAAATGCCCCATCTTCTGGTTGCCGGTTCTACTGGCACAGGCAAAACCATTGGTTTGAATAGCATAATTATCAGCCTGCTATACAATCATACGCCAGCATCATTAAGGTTGATTTTGGTTGATCCGAAAAGAGTGGAATTTGCTGCTTACAATGATCTGCCTCATTTATTAGGTCCGGTAGTTTTTGATGCTAATAAGGTGGTGGGAGTGTTAAGATGGCTGGTGGGAGAAATGGAAAAAAGATTTGAGATGCTTTCTGAAGTTGGAGCAAGAAACATCGGATTTTACAATGCAAAGATTGAAAAGAACGGAAGGTTTAAAAAGGAAGGATTGCAGAAAATGCCCTTTATCATCTTAATTGTAGATGAATTGGCTGATTTAATGGCTGCCAGAGGCAGAGATGTAGAAGCAGGAATAGTAAGGTTGGCCCAGAAGGCCAGAGCTGTCGGTATACACCTTGTTTTAGCCACTCAGAGGCCCTCTGTAGAGGTTATCACAGGGTTAATAAAGGCAAACATTATCGCAAGAATTGCCTTCCAGGTGGCCTCTCAGATTGATTCTAGAACGATTTTGGATTCTTCTGGCGCTGAAAAGCTTTTGGGAAATGGAGATATGCTTTTCCTTTCCTCTGTAATTTCAAAACCAAGAAGAGTTCAAGGAGCATATGTTTCAGAAAAAGAAGTATTGAGGATAACAGAATTTATTGCTCACAATCAATCGGTCTCAGGGATTGATGAATTATCTCAATCTTTGGAAGAGGCCCTAGAAAAACCAATGGGAGAAGAAGGAAGTGGCGGTTCCATAGATTTCTCAGGAGATGAAGATCCTTTATATGAAGAAGCAAAAAAGATAATCATGGAAACCAAAAAGGCCTCTGCCTCGTATCTTCAGAGAAGATTGAGAGTAGGATATGCTAGGGCTGCAAGATTGTTGGATACCTTAGAGGATAAAGGAGTTATTGGACCTTCTCAGGGAGCTAAAGCAAGAGAAGTATATGGCGGGAGGGAAGAAGAAATTGAAGGGGGAGCTGCTACATTCAATGATGACGATGATGAACCAAAAGATTTTGGAAAGGATTATAATGAAATAGATTAATTAAAATATATGAATAAAAAAATATTAGTTCTTGTCATTTGTTTGCTAATAGTTGTCATTGCAGGAGTTTTGGTTTGGCAATTGTGGCCAAAATATAAATATAAGCTTGATGATGCTGTTTTTCCAAGCGATTGTCCTCAAGAAACAAAAATATGTCCGGATGGTTCTTCTGTAGGTCGCATTAGACCCAGATGTGATTTTGCAGAGTGTCCTATCGTTATATCGTCAGACATTAATGCTTCGTCAAGCTTACCGATAGACGGAACAGCAGAATGGAAAAAATATAAAAATGAAGAATATGGATTTGAGATAAAATATCCAGATAAATATAAATTAGTAATTGATGAATATGGCTGGCCAAATTCAATAATTCATTTTATAGAAAAGTCAGCAGCCCAATCATATAGAGCCGATATTGAACTTTGGAATAACATAGATGATTTTTCTAAATCAACTAATCATCAGGGTGCACAGCCCTCTTTTATTACAATTTTGAATGGAAAATATTTAACAATCAACTATTTTAAAGATACAGAGGCATTGGATAACGAATGGAAAAAAATAATTTCTACTTTTAAAATTACTAATTGTGGGTTAGCTGATTGTCCAATTGTGGTTTTAGACGAATCTGCATATTGGAAATTGTACCAAAACAAAGAGATTGGATTTGAGTTTAAATATCCTGGAACATTAATTTTAAATACACAGATTTGGCCACCAGAAGTAATTATTGAAACTATTCCTCAAGAATTTTCTTGCCAGGAAAACAAGAACCTAAAAACTATTTTTGGCTATGGAGAAAGAAAAAATATAACAATAGGAGATAGAAATTATTGTATGACGATGGGGGGAGAGGGTGCGGCCGGGACTAATTATCTTACCTATCAATACGTGATAAATAAAGACGATAAGCAGGTTACATTTAAATTTGGAGTTTCCAAAACTAATTGCGGTGTTTTTGGTGATCAAGAAAGAATATTCCAATGTGAGACCACACAAAGTAGTTTTGATCCAGATAAATTAATCGACGATATATTTTCAACCTTTAAATTCATTAATAATTAAAATATATGAATAAAAAAATATTAGTTCTTCTCATTTGTTTGTTAATAGTTATTATTGCAGGAGTTTTGATTTGGATTTTCTGGCCAAAACCAAAAATGATTGGTTGTACTGCAGAAGCTAAACTATGTCCAGATGGATCTTCTGTTGGCAGAACAGGACCGAATTGTGAATTTGCAGAATGTCCTATTGTAGACGAAACAGCAGATTGGCAGGTTTATACAAATCAAGAATTTGGATTTGAAGTTAAATATCCGGGGAATTGGAGATATTCAGAAGAAAAGTCATCCCTTTTGCCTCTGTCAGTCGGTTTTATTCCGGAAGGACAAGATATGGGCTACGAAGGATTATTTGGGATGTTCCCAATATTTATACACGTTAATCAATCGCCCTCGGATCGTGATGTTCTTGATCAAGAAGAAATATTAATAAATGGGATTGATGCGCTAAAAATATCATCGCACTATGATTGGATGATCAATTTCCCAGAACCTAATTCTGCTGGCTATTACTATTCAATCTTTGAGAGCAAAACTGGTATTCTTTGTGATGTTAATAAAGACGAAGAAAATTGTGAAGTAGAAGACTATGGCAGATCAGAAGATGAGACTAGTAAGATCTTTAATCAAATGCTTTCAACCTTTAAATTCATTAATAATTAAAACATATGCCAAGAAAAAAAGAAAAACCAGAAATTAATTCATTAGATGAAGCAATTGATGAGATAAAACGCCAATTTGGAGACGGGGCAATAATGAAATTAACAGAAATGAAGGAACAGGCAGTAGATGCAATACCTACCGGCTCTATCTCTTTAGATACTGCTTTGGGAGTTGGCGGTCTTCCAAGAGGAAGAATAGTAGAGATATTCGGCCCTGAGGCCTCTGGAAAAACTACGGTTTCTTTACATTGCGCAGCTCAGGCACAGAAACTGGGAGGTGTAGTTGCTTTTATTGATGCAGAGCATGCCCTAGATCCCGCCTATGCAAAAAGAATAGGGGTAAACATTGACGATCTATTAATCTCACAGCCTGATTCTGGAGAACAAGCATTGCAGATTGCAGAAAATCTTACTCGTTCAGGAGCAGTAGATATTATCATCATTGATTCTGTAGCTGCTTTAACTCCAAAAGCAGAAATAGCAGGAGAAATGGGAGATCAGCATATTGGTCTGCAGGCAAGATTAATGAGCCAGGGATTAAGAAAACTTTCTGGTATTGTTGCTAAGACAAAGACCATCATTATTTTCTTGAATCAAACAAGAATGAAGATAGGGATAATGTTTGGGAATCCAGAAACAACTCCAGGAGGATTAGCTTTGAAATTCTATGCTTCAACAAGAATCAGGTTGCAGCCAAGAGCGAAGATTAAACAAGGGGACAAGATAATCGGAACCATGGTAGAAGGTAAAGTTATCAAAAACAAAGTAGCTCCGCCATTCAGAATCGCAGAATTCAATATTTACTACAATGAAGGCATTTCATATTATGCAGATATAGTAAATGCAGGATTAAAATATGGATCAATTAAAAAGAGCGGCAGTTGGCTGGAATTTGAGGGAGAGAAATTAGGACAAGGGTTAGACGGAGCTAAAACATTCTTAAAAGAAAATCCTAAAGTAGCAGAGAAGATTAAAAAAGATATTGTTGTGAAAGCCAAAGAAGCAGAGATTTAAAAGATTATAAAACTCACCCGCTCTCTGGGTGAGTTTTTGATTGTATAAAGATGGGGGAAGATTGAAGACGGGCGGTGTCGGCGCACGGTTTCCTCTCTTTCCCCGGGCCTGCGCGGTTATCCGTCTTGCACGGAACCGTGCAGGGAGGGGAACTATCTTCAGCGTATTATATTTCTAGAGGTAAAGTCAACAGCAGATTAATCTAATAGTATGAGGGGGCTGAACTCGCAAGTTCCAGCCCCCTCGAGCGGAGTCGGTGTTTCTTTTTTACCTCCTTTTTCCGGAGAAACACCTCTTCGCGCTTGCGAAAAGGTACTATTCTATTATACCTTGTTGTTGATAAAAAAAAGATTCCTTTTTGAATCTATAAAAGAGGGGAATGGGAGCGGACGTCTATTTGGTGGGCTTTTACTGCGTCCGCTCCTATCCCTGCCCATGATACTCCGATCAGGAGTGAATCAGCGATCGATCCCTCGCTCTGGAAAGTTCGTTCTCGCTACTCCTATCGTGTTGCATGGGCCTAAAGGCGAGCTACAGAGCAGCCACGACCGACGCGCAACCTAGACGCTTTTTCATTGTCCGGATCGTCTCCTTCTTTGCTCTTGTACCTTCGCCTGCGAAGGGCTATTTTTATTATCTCTCTTCTCTGTATATGAAGTCAATATAAAAGAACGGGGTGCCGGGTTCGTCCAACATTGAGCACCCCATTCTTTCCGAGGGATTTCCCGCCACCTATCTTTTCGGGAACTATCGTCTCTCCTTTCAGCCCTCGAATGAGAGAGCTGTTTTTATTATCATCATTCTTCTTTAAAAGTCAAACAAAAAACTCCGATTTCTCAGAGCTTTTTGTTTAACTTTTTGTAGTTGCTGATAGTAATCCTAGGTTTCTTGCTCTCTTGATCGCATTAGCAACTTTTCTTTGATGAAACAGGCATAATCCGCTTGCTTTCCTTGATCTTATCTTTCCCAGTCCTGTTACAAATTTTTTAATCAGTTTTACGTTCTTAAAATCAATTTCTCTAGAATTCTGTTTACAGAAATAGCATTCCATAGGTTTAAGATTTAAAATGGTATGTCGCTTACGTCTATATTCTCCTCTTCTTCAATTATTGGTATATCGTCTTCAGCCGGAGCGCTTTTATCAGCAGCAGGAGCCACATTCTGTTTTATTCCCTTAGGTCCTAATTGCAGAACCTCTGTAACTATTTCAGTAGTTGATCTTTTGTTTCCTGCCTTATCCTCCCAAGCTCTAGTTGATAGCCTTCCTTCTATTAAAACCAATGAGCCCTTGGTCAGATATTGAGCAGCAACATTAGCTAATTTGCCCCAAGCAACTATTCTGTGGAATTCAGCTTTCTGTTGTTTTTGCCCGCTCTGCTTATCAAACCAAATCCTATTCGTAGCCATTCTGAAACTGCAAACTACCTGACCTGTCTGAGTTGTTCTGGTCTCAGGATCAGCAGCTACGTTTCCTAAAAGAAAGACTTTATTTAGATTCATATTATTCTTCTCCCAATATCTCGTCTAATTTTTTGTCTAAACTCTCTAACTCGACCTTTCTTTCTTTAATTGGTTCTTCTTTGGCTTCTTCCTCTATCTGAGCTATTGTCTCTTCCGCCTTTTCTATGGCTTGCTTTCTGAAAGCTCCTCTTTCTGGCTTAGGAGCTGATATTTTTTTAGCAAAGATAATATGATTGATAATTGACTTTTGGTTTTCAAAGAATTTCATCAAACTTAATACCTTATCCGGTTGAAAATTTAAATCAAAACTTCCCATATAGGCAGTAGAAAAACCATTGACCGGATAGTCCAGTTTTATCGGCATAGCTGAAACCTCTGTCTTTATCTCTCCTTGATTGTCGGAGATAAACACCTTAAGATCTTGGATTGTATTGTTTAATTCCTCCTCTGAAACATTAGGAGAAATTAACAATGTTAATTCGTAAAGTTTCATATTGTGTTTCTATACTATCAATAAATGTATTAATGGTCAAGTAAAAATAGTGTATCCCCGCCGCTCTTACCTCCCATAGAACGGCGGGGACTACGTATTCACGCTTGAGGGAAGGGGAAGTTGACAACGTAGACTTCCCCTCCCACTTGAAGGAAAATCGGATAGCGGAGCGATTGATCGCTCATGTGGGGTTTGGCGTAACGATGGAAGGAAATCCTCCAGATCTTGTGCTCTCCGACGATGATCACGTTGCGGATGCCAGGGATGGAGCGGATTTCTCTCAACAGCCACATAGCCAAGATGTCGGCTTGTGCTTGTGGAATTGCCAACCCCAGCTTCGCCAGTTGTGCTCTGGGCCTTCCTCTTTAGAACATCCCAAGCGTTCACGAATCCGATTGTTCCACATACGGCAGGGATCTCAACCTTCATGGTTATTCTCTCCATTTTTCCGTTTCACCTCCTTCCTTCGTGTGAATTTTAAACCAGAGAACACGGTTGTTCTCCGTAGCTGCTTTAAATCTTAAGCATTTTCTGCAAAAAGTCAAATTAAACCTCAATAACTACAGGTAAAATCATTGGCCTTTTCTTTGTTTTCTGGAACAAGAAGTCGCCCAATTTATTCCTTAAAACATCTTTAACATAGGTCCAGTTAGTGCTTTGATTCTGGCCAGCAGTTTTGTTTATCAAAGTAATTGTCTGTTTTCTTGTCTGAGCTAATAAATCCTTAGATTTTCTTAAATAAATGAATCCTCTTGAAATAATATCAGGAGAACCGATTACTTTTCCTGTTTGAGCATTAACAACGGCAATAATTACAAAGATTCCATCATTAGCCAGGGCTTGTCTGTCTCTTAAAACAACCTCTCCCATATCTCCGATGCCAAGTCCGTCAACCATGATATAGTTAGAAGCAATCTTACCTTTTTCTATAGTCATCTTTCTTCCAGAAAGATTAGCAATTTCTCCATTTTCTACAACCTTGATATTCTCTGGCTTGATTCCCACCTTTTTAGCTAATTGAGCATGGTTGTATAACATAGAGAATTGTCCATGCATTGGGATGAAGAATTTAGGTTTGAATATCTCCATCAATTGCTTTAATTCATTTCTGTAAGCATGACCGGAAGCATGGATATCCATCATCTTGTAATGATAGACCTTAGCCCCTTGCCTATATAGTTCATCTTTTAATCTTTGAACCGTTCTTTCATTTCCAGGAATCACGGAAGAAGAGAAGATAACGCTATCTCTTGGATTAATCTCAAGATGTTGATATTCCCTATTGGCTATCCTCATTAATACTGCCTGCTCTTCTCCTTGGGCTCCAGTGCAAAGGAACGTTATCTTTTTATCAGGAATCTTTCCAATGCTTCTTGGATAGATAATAGTTCCTTTTTTGGCTTTGATATACCCAAGCTTTTTACAGATTTCCACATTAGTTTTTAAACTGTATCCGTCAATTGCAACAGTTCTTTTGTACTTTTCAGACAAAGCAATAATCTGTTGTACTCTATTAATCAAAGAGCCAAAACTGGCAGCAATGATCTTTCCCTCTGCTTCCGCAAAAATCTTATCCAGATTTTCCATAATGGTTCTCTCAGACAGTGAATGCCCTTCTTCTTCTGCGCAAGTAGAATCAGCCATTAAAAGAGTTACTCCTCTTTTAGCTAGAGTGCTCAGCTTGTTAAAATTGGTTGGAGTATCATATACCGGATCAGGGTCAAATTTAAAATCAGAATTCAAAACAATATTTCCAACAGGGGAATTGATGAATAATCCGAAAGTATCCGGAATATTATGATTCTGTTTAAAGAATTCAACAGTAAACGGCCCCAATCTTATCTTATCTCCGTCTTTGATTTCCTCAACTTGCAATTTCTTTAAATGAGAAAAATCCTCTTGTCTTCTTAAAATGATTGCCTTTGTCAGGGCTCCGGCAAACATTGGAGGGTAATGAAGCTTCTCAATCAGATAGGGGACAGCCCCTATATGATCATAGTGGCCGTGAGTGAATATTATTCCAAGAATATTTCTTTCTTTACCCCTTAAATAGCTGATATTGGGAATAATATAGTCTATCCCGGGCATGTCTTCCCCCGGCATTTTAAATCCCATATCAACTATTAATATTCTTCTTTTATACTCAAAAAGGGTCATATTTCTGCCTACTTCCCCCATTCCTCCCAAAGGAATGATTTTTAAATCCTCCTCTCTATGAGGAGTTCTATGAACTTTTTCTGTTTTTGTAGTTTCCATAAACAAATTGCGCAACAATTAATATATATCTGTTGTGCGAGATATTTTAATTATTTTAGAAATTTACTAGTGCCCTCGGCTGGATTTGAACCAGCACGACCGTGAGGTCCTTGGCTTCTGAGACCAAGGTGTCTGCCAATTTCACCACGAGGGCTTATTGGTCAGTTGTTTTAAACGAACGCTGAGTATGTAAATACCAATTTTGGATATCGGCGAACCTTTCAGAAGGGTCAGCTATTAATTGAGGATTGATTCCCTTTATTTTATCAGAAACAAAATATGTGTAATCAGGATTGCACAGAAATATTGCTGGTATGTCATCTAAGAGAAGCTTTTGAGCTTCTTCTAGTAGAGAAATCTTCAAAAGAGAATTTTCCTCTATCCTAATATCTTCTAGCAATTTGTCAACCTTTTTATTACTATAATTGGCCAAATTAAGCCCAGGATAGTTTTTCTGGGTTGAGTGCCAGAAAGAATACGGATCAGGAGTTATACTTAATAGTTGGCCGAATATCAAGGCCTGGTAATTCCTATCTTTTATTGTTTCCTGCTTAATTTTAGTTAATTCAAATGATTCTATCTCTGTAGTAATGCCGATTGCTTCCCATTGTGTCTTAATCTCCTTTGCGATTGCTTGCAGCAATGGATCATTGCTGATAGTTAAAATCATTTTGACCGGCTCTTCTTTGGCAGGAGTGGAAGAACAAAGTTCATTTAATTTCTTTCTGGTGGCTGATCCTACTTTTCCGTTTCCTTTAGTGATTCCTGCTGGTTTTAATATATCATCGGGATATTTATTCTGAAAAGCGATTACTGCATCTCTAGTTTCCTGGCCAAAATATCCCGTGATTTTCTGGCTCGGATAGATATCTGGGAAATTAGACAGGCATTTCTGGAGTTTTTCAACTTCTATTCCCTTGGATCCAAAGGAAAGATCCTTAGTAATTACCTGAGTTGTTGCTTTGGTAACCTTTACCCAGAATCCGTCTTTTAATTCAAAACCCAATTGTCCTAATATCTTTCTTGCTTGGCTGGCATCATATTTGATTGCATTGCTCGGTGTTTGCAGATTGAATATGTCTGGAAGGAAAGGAGATATGACAATTTCTCCATCATTATTCAATACTTTTTCCTTAACATCCTTGATATTAGTAGCATAGGCGAGGGCTAAGCGGAAATCGGTATTCTGCAGATTGGTATTTTTATCCGGATTAAAAAATATCGCAAAATATCTTGGCATTGTAAAAGCATATTCATTAAACCTTTCGTAGCTATTCTGGCTCTGAGGATACGCCGGAGCCATTGCATTGATCATTCCTGATTTGGCAGCAGAAATGAGATTGTCTTCATTATCAAAGAAAATTAATCTGACCTGGTTTAATTTTGGCTTCTCTGAATAATAGTGATTATTTTTTTCCAGAACTATTCCCTTGATCTTCCCATCATTGGTTTTTATCAATTCATTAAACCTGAATAATCCAGATCCTATAGGTTTAAAATTATATGCCGACAATGGGAAATTTTCAGCGGAAACGTTTTCCCAGATATGGGCGGGGATGATTTTAACTGTTAAGTTCTCCAAGAATCCGGGATATGAATTCTTCAAAACAAATCTTAATTTCTGATCAGAAATTACCTGCACTTCAACGCTCAGCCATTTAGCCAGAAGGGGACTCTTAAAATCAGGATTTTGGATTGTCTGTATTGTAAAAGCTACATCTTTGGCTGTTAATTTCTCATTGTCATGGAAGCGCACATCATCTTTTAGCTCTATATCATATGTCTTTCCCTCGTCTTTCACCTCGTATTTTTTAATCAAATCCAGTTGTAAGTTTCCTTGAGAATCATATCTCATTAATCCTGAAAAGATTAAATTGGTGATGTCCCTGTCAACATCATTGCTTTCAGCATATATGGGATTAATGTATCTTGGCTGCCCGACAATACCTTCAATTAAAGTTCCCCCTTCGCCAGGAACAATATTTGTATGCTTATAGTAAAAGTCAAAGATCAAAAGAAGGCCGAAGACAAGGATTAGGCCAAGACATATGCAAAAAGAGATAAACTCCTTTTGATTGAAGGCCAAGATCGGCCTTAACCAAGTATGCTTACGATAAAGCTTGGATTTTAAATTTTGTAACTTAAAATGTGATTTACTCACGAGAGCAATTTAAATTATTTCGAGAAATACAGATTAAGCAGAGCTAAGATGATAAAAGCAGCGCCTAAAAAGATTGTAAGGTAAAGGATTTTTTTCTGCAGGCCTCTTCTGCTTCCATAAAATGAGCTTCCTTCCTGTCCGAAAGCAGAACCCAAAGCAGAACCTCTTTGCTGCAGCAACACAGTCACTACCAAAGCACAAGAAACTACTATTTGAGCAATCATCAATATTGTATTCATATTATTCTTTCTTAAATGATTTCGTTGCAGAGTATAGCATAGCGCTGAAGAAAGATACAACTATTGTTGTAAATAGCAGCGGTAGCCAACCCCCTGAGACGATAAATTCATTGGCGAATATATATTTTGTTAAGATAAACACTAATCCCATATTAATTACCAATCCGAATAGTCCGAAAGTTATCAATTTCAATGGGAAGAAGAAAAAATGAAGGATCGGTTTTAAGGCGAAATTAAGAATTCCCAAAACTACGCCTGCCAGTAAAAAGATTTTTACCGGACCGGTAAACTGTATTCCGGGTATGAATTTGCAGGAAAGAAATAAACTTAACAGTCCTGCAATAATTTGGAGAATTAAATTCCTCATTTGTATATATTCAATATATCAAAAAAAAAGAAGAGGGTCAATAAACGACGGGGGAGGCAGTAGCAACCTACTGCCTCCGGGGTGCGGTGGAGATAAACACGCGCTTCGTTTCAACTCCTCCCAGTGCCTGAGCAACATCTTCTCGCGAGGGACGATAGAGGTCGAAAATCTTGACGATCTCGCCAAGCTCTTCCTTAGTGTATCCGCACTTCCAAACTATGTCTGGAAGATGAGCTGCGCTGATCTTCTCTGGATGGAGTCTTGGGTCAACGACCTCAGCCGTCCACGTGTTGTTCTCCCTGTCGTGCCAGATTCTGAAGAGAGGGTTGGACTTTCTCCTGATTCTGAGCACTTCAGAGAAACCCACAACATCTCCGCTCTTATCCGTGAACACCACGAACCGACGATTGGGTCTTTTCATCTTCACCTCCTCCGCACTAATGTGCGTTACTTTCTCCTATTTTGTTTATACTTCATTGTCATGCTTTGTCAAACAAAAGGGACGCCCTGAAGAGCGCCCCAGAGGCTTTCGCCCCTTTGGATCTACGCCGGTCAGGAGTTCCCAGACCTCGTTTGTAATGATCTGCGCGAAGCGATCTGCTTCTTGCTCCGGCAAACCACTTACTCCGATCTGGAAGATCCTGTTCCTTTCTTGGCCGTTGCGCCGAGCCCTAGAATGGGCCTGATCGAGTGCCCTGTAGGCGGACCGAAGGGTCCATGGTTCACATAGGGCGAACCACCTAGCTACAGAATGGTCAGGTGTTCTGAGGTCGAGCGCGACGAAAGCAACAGATGGAAGTCCATACCGTCTCATGGCCAGAGCTAGTGCCACTCTGTAGTGAGACAGCACTAAACACAGAGCAGTTGAAACATCCATGGTCCCTCCTTGGGCATAGATACTGCGAATTCCGTTTTGAAGTGCAACTGAAATGAGATAACATTTCAGCATGAAAA
>CAZTRD010000009.1:0-31342 GCA_964616145.1 uncultured Candidatus Saccharibacteria bacterium
AATCGTACTCATTCCATTCCTCATAACCCATCGAGTCCCTGAGATGAATCAAATTCCCTAAGGAATCGTACTCTCTCCATGCCTCATAACCGTCTGAGTTCTTATGATGAAGCAACTTCCCTGAGGAATCGTACTCCATTAAAGGTATAAAATCTTTATACTCAGCTTTCATCATATCTCCTTTTTGCCTGTTGTTCTACTCGACTATCTACACTCTCCACACTACACGAAGGGGCGACGCTCATCCAACCCCTTCATTTGCCCTGTACTCCGGCGTTGTGCCTTTGGCAAGGTTTACCGGAGTTAACGCCCTTCCGGCCTTTCGGCCGTATTTCCTTCCCTGCACAGTACCGGATTATCGTGTGCTCCACGACTGGACATCCGGCAGGGGGCTCTGTGCGAAGTGGACAGTCGCTTTAACGTGTGCTGCCGCCACGGGTTTAGGCTTACGCCTATTTTCCATTATTCCCGCATAACACCATCTGCGAGTGGACCAGCTCTTTACACTCCGCTGATAAGAGTGTCCGGTTGCCAGCCGGAGATTGGCTTAACTTAAATTACCCCAATCTGCTGAAAAACCCTATGTTCGAAAGAGGGCTTCTCACCCTCTCCCGCCCTGTTTACGTTCCACGACGAAAAGCAAGGGACTGTTCCCGCCAGTCCCATTTCCTCATACAACCTCTCCTCCACCGTCTCCCACATCTTCTGAAGGAGGGGGGTCGGGAAGACCCCAAAAACCGCCTCCGCCTTCGCCTCCTCTATCAACCCGTACAACTCTTCAAGAAGACCTCTTACATCCTCCGGGCTGTTCAGCCGGAGCACTCCCAGACGCATCCCTTTTTCCTTTTGTGTAATGGAGAAACCCATCCCCTCCATGTCCCTCAACTGCTCTACGCCAGGTTCGTGACGACTAAACCAAATCGCTGTCCTCATCACTTTCTCCTTTTAACATTTTACAATCTAATAAACTACACCAATCTAGTATGCCTTAAATTGGTTGTTTTTTAAGGCTTAAAATATATAGTATAAAACGTATTGGAGTTAATAATTTTATGCCTATTGCCCCCGGAATACAGCAAAGAATATACGGAAATCCTACGGATTTATCTATAGGAGATTTGGTTAAATTTTATGTGCAGGAACACTTGGCAGAGAGAGCAAAATTACACACCGATGTTCGTTTAGGAAATAAGAAAAGAAAACTGTATAGTTGGGCTGTTAGGAAGGGATTGCCGGAGCCCGGACAGAAACATTTCGGAGCTCAAACATTTTTACACGATGAGGGTTACGGACCTTTTTCAGGAATTATTAAATCTAGATACGGGAGAGGTTTAGTAACTTCTAAAATACAGGGGAAGGCCTTAATAACTAACGTAGACGATAAGGGAATAACCTTTGCAACAGCTACAGAAGGAACTCCACAGAGATTTAGATTACAGAGGCTTAAAGGGGAGAGAGACTGGTTATTAATTAATGTAACTCCTACCAAGTCTGATAAGTATAAGAAGATAAATTATAGACATGTTCCCGCCGAAGATGTAGAACAACTCTTCACTCCTGAAAATATGATACAAGCTAAAGCAGATGGATCTGCTAGCTGGTATGAGTTATTAAAAGATAAGATAGAAGTATTAAGTTATAGGACACATAAAGATACTGGTTATCCTATAGTACATACTGAAAGAGCGGGATTATACGGACTTAAAAATTTAGATCTCCCTAAGAATACGACTTTAAGAGGTGAGATATATGCTGAAGGACCTAAAGGACCTCTAACAGCCGCAGAAACTGGTGGGATACTTAACTCCACTTTAGAAAACTCTATAAACAAACAGAAAGATAAAGACATACGCTTAAGACATATGCTCTTCGATATTGTTAAATATAAAGGTAAAGATCTTAAGGATATGCCTTACAGAGAAAGATATAAGTTACTGCAATCTATAGCTGCTAAACTCCCTAAAGATTTCTATGTTGCCGAAGGAACTACGGATCCTGAAAAACAGAGACAGATGTGGAAGGATATAATTAAAGGAACGCATCCATTAACTAGAGAAGGCATAGTAGCGCATCCCCTTTCCGGAGGAGTTCCTAGTAAGGTTAAGCAGTTAGAGGAGAGTGATGTTATAATTACGGGAGTATTTAAAGGGAAAGGAAAATATCAAAACTCTGCCGGAGGGTTTACTTACGCCCTCCCCAGTAATCCTACAAAGACCGTCGGAGAAGTTGGGACCGGACTTAGGGATGAAGATAGGAAGGATATGTGGGATAATCAGAAAGATTGGGTGGGGAGAACAGCTAGAATTAGAGCACAGGAACAATTTAGTTCGGGGGCTTATAGAGCACCTTCATTTTCCTTCCTTGCAAGGCATGAAGATATACAACAGAAGACTGCTATCTGGCATCCGTTGCCAGATAAGAAACAAACATTATCATTCTTAAAGAAGGCCGGAATGTATAAACAAGCACTATCTGCAAATACGGTTATACGCGCAGTAAGAAGAGCGGCAAAAGCAAACGGAAACTACGCAAACGATAGATTGCTAAAAACACTATCTCACGTTATGAGATGGTCAAAAGCGAGAGCAGCCAGAATAGAACCAAAAGCACTAGCAGAATCTCTAAAACCATCCATTAAAACTACTCCTACAGAAGGGGGGACTCTAAGAGTTCCTTTCGGAGAAGCTAAAAAATATCTACAAGCTTGGAAAGATATGAAGACAGGAGTTAGGCGTCCCTTTGTTGAATTAAAATCCGCTGAAAGGTTTAAACCCGGATGGGGTCCATATGCTGGTGCAGGATTTTATCGCCCAACAAACATAGTATCTTCACCGAACTGGCAAGCACTGGCACACGAAACCGGACATGCATTAACAAATGCAAAAGGACAAAGTCCACTAGGGAATAGTTTGTGGAGAATGGAGGAGCCTACCAGAAGAAAAGTGATATTGGATGAATTGTTAGCTTGGAAAAATGCCAGACAATTTTTATCGAAGTTCCCTAGATGGAAAACAGCGGATCCATCTTTTAAAAAACGATTATACGACATGCAAAGATTAACATTGGAAACTCATAAAAATTACAAGTTAAATAATTTACTTATTGAAAGATTCTTTCAAGGAAACAAATTAAAATAAAAGCAGGAGAACATAAACATGCCAATAAAACTCGAAAAAGAACTTAAAGCTTCAGCCGAAAAAAAAGGTTTAAAGGGGAAGAGGAAGAATGCCTACATATACGGAACTCTTCGATCTACGGGCTGGAAACCTAAAAGAGAAAAGACTGCTAGTGAAGTGGCCTTCCTAGAGGGCTATATGAGTAAGTAAGATGACATTCATATCCGTTACAGAATTCGAAAAGATATCTTCTGTATGTTACAATTCTGCAAAAGATATACCTAAAATTAAAGACGGAGATATTGTACATCTCAAACTAGACAAACTTAACGAATTACTAAAATACAACACTAAGAACTGCATATTGATATCTACTAGAGACATACCTGTTAATGCTTCAACACTTTCTAAGATAACCCCTAAAATTATACATTGGTTCGGTAATAATATTGTAGTTACAGATCCTAAACTAACCTGTATTCCTCTAGGTATTCCCCCAATAAATGCTAAACAGGGGAATGGAAGACAGGATATACTAATTAAACTTATGCAGGATAAACCCGCTAAAAAATATTTAGTTTATATGAATCACCTCCTAGAAACTAATTTAAGTGTAAGGAATAGAGTTTGGAAAGAATTCCTTAACGTAAATTGGATTGTACATAAGGGCGGGAATAAGAGGATAGACTATACGGAATATATTGAGGATATGTCTAAAAGTAAATTCGTAATATGTCCTCCAGGAAATGGTTTAGATACACATAGAGTTTGGGAGTCCTTATATTTAAATGCCATACCAATTATAGAGAAAAGATTTTATCTAGCTTGTTATGATAACCTCCCCCTACTAACAGTTAATAAATACTCGGATATCTTAAAACTCGATTTGAATAAATTATATGAATTACTAATACCTAAATTAAAAGATAATAAATATTTAGACTTTAAGTATTGGAAGGATTTAATATGGATAAAACGTACATAAAACAGTTTTTAAATACACATTACTGGTTTAACTATCAATCCTTCTACAAACATATTGCAGAAAATCCTGAAATACTTAAGGCTCTAGAAGTAGGAGTTTGGAAAGGACATTCCATATCTTTCCTAACTAAGGAATTCCTTAGGAATGGTAAGGAAGATTTTGAGATAATTGCTGTAGATATTTGGGGGGATTGGGGAGCAATTCCTAATCAGTCCTTCCCCGAACTTCCTTACATATATGACATATATAATTTAAATTTAGAGCTTCAAGATGTTCGTAAATACATTAGGGATATTAAAGAACAATCGGATCTAGCCGCCAATCTCTTCGAAGATGGTTATTTGGACTTTATATTTATAGATGCTAATCACGAATACGAATATGTTAGAAAAGATATTCTGGCTTGGCTCCCCAAGGTTCGTAGAGGTGGGATTTTAGCGGGACACGATTACGCTTCTGAACCTAATGTTATAACTAAAGATATGGTGGAAAACGTTAGAGGAGCGGTAGATGATTTGTTTACAGAAGGTTTGTTACCTAAACCTATTATAGAAGGATGTGTTTGGAAAGTAACACTTTAAATACTATGAAGAAAGTTAATTGGCAATTACCTTTGGGAAAGGTTATGGACGAAAGAAGGTTAGAAAGACCTTACATAGCGAAAAAACTGCTAAATGTTAAAAATAAAATTATTGTAGATTGGGGTTGTTTGGATGGTAGCCAAAAGACGGGAGAAATTGTAGGCACTTCAATATTCTACAACATAGATAAATCGAATACGATAATAGGTGTAGATATTAGAGATATCCCGACTCTTAAAGGACAATATATTGTAAGTGATATCATATCAGCCCCTATAAATACAGAGTCGGTAGATATAGGCTTATGTATTTCTACAATAGAACACATAGGTCTTACTAAATACAATAACAGTTTAGATAGTACCGGAGATAGTAAAGCTTTAGGTAAGATGATAGATGTGATAAAAGCGGGAGGAAAACTATATCTTACATTTCCCTACGGCACTTCCCCCACTATAATCGGAGGATGGATTAAAGTGTATACGGAAGAAGTTTTAAAGAGTTGGGAATTAGAGCATCCGAACTGTCAGTTCAATAAGGATATCTTTGGATTGTTTGGAGGGAAGTGGTATAACTGCGATTTTAAAGATTTAGAAAAAGTTCAATCTAAAACAACTGTTACTGGAATCTGTTGTCTAGAGATTATCAAGAAATAGACTACTTTCAATCTTTTGAAAAATGAGTATATTAAAATGTAAGCAACGGAGAATTTTATGCCTACACAATCTAAAGGTGGATACGGCCCTATAGCCGATATGCTGCTTCCTATTATAAGTGCTACTAAGGCTAGAACTGGCGATAAGACTGTAAATATAGGTCCCGGAGGTCTCCTAGGACTGCAAGATGTTGGACAAAACTATACCGATTACATCAATCAACGTGAACGCGAAAGATTGATGACTCCGATGGCTAAGAAGATGCACTACTTACAGGCCGGTTTAGCTAGACAGATAGGTTTGGAAATGGGTATGCCTCCAGAAAAAGCAACCCTATCCGCTACCCGTGTATCTCCTCCTAGTGTTATGGCTTGGGGATTGATGAAGGCTAATAAGGTAGATGATATACTGATGAAGTTTGAAAAAGCTATGCAGAGTGAAGGGATAATATCTCCATTCGGTTTAAAAGGATCTCGCCTATCTACCGAAGCGTATAACAATAGAACACAGACTGTACTAAGCGATATACTTACGATGGTGATAGATCCCAGAATATCGGATAAGTGGGGGAATATGTCTAGCGATAAGATAGCTGACGTAATTCTTCCTCGATACCTATCCGGAGAATATAATGACATCCTTCAATCTCCTACAAACTTCGATAATAAAGGGAATTTAACTAACACAGCTAGAAACCAATTATTTGGGAAGATGTCTGGAACTACGCAGGCTATAAATGAGCTTCAATACATTTTTCCAGGAACAGACCCTAACGAAGCGTATGATAAGATGAGTCACTACTTCGGGGAAGATCCTATTAAAGCTTTAGGAGCCGGTCCGGTAAAGAAACTATTCAGAAATTTAAGAGCTACCGCTAGAAGCACTGGAGTGTCGCAGGATGATATGGTGAATCTGATGGCCAATATAGGTTCGGAATATAAGAAAAGTGGGAGAGATCCTTTTCACGCCCTATCTTCGGCTAAAGATCTTATGTTGCTCGCCGCAGCTTCTAGAGAGGGACCTTCTGACGCCGATCCTGGAAGATATAATCAAGCAATGATTTCCAATGTTACAGCGGCTAGACATAGCCCTATAGCGGATACTATGGGACAAGCTTATTCGGCTTTAAGTGATAAGGTTGGGGATGTTGAGGCACGTAAAATATTAGCTAAGGTATCTACGGATAGATCTAATTTTGAAAATCCTCAAAACTTTATTAAAGCCATAAATCTTAATTTAGGAAATAGAACGTATCCTTTAGACGAAGGACTTCTAGCAACATATGCCGATAATCCTAAGACACGTTTCTTTAAGGCTTCCGGAATGGGGACTATAACAATGTTACAACACTACGCCGGACAAATGCAGGACTATAGAAAGAAACTGTTGCAGAGAAAGTTTGGATGGAACGGCGATCAGCTTATATATCTAGATAAATTGGGGGGACCTACGGTAGCAAATATTAAAAAATATGTTTCAGGAATGGGTCTGCCGAATTCCAATGAAGTTCGTAAAAAAATATTTGCTATACAAAGTGCTTTCGACAATCTTGCTAAAAATCAAGGATTCGAAAAAGCAACTGCTGCAGACAGGTTTATCTCCGGAGTTACTAATGATTCAGCTTTGAAGAGATATAAACAAGCAGAAAGAAGAGCCGAAAGAGTTGCCAACTCTCTAGAAAAACAGCCACGTCCCGGAGGAGTTAGAGGGCTTACACAGTATATAGCTGGAAATAAGACGCAGGGGAATTGGTGGGAGGCTATAACAGGTTCTAAAACTCTTTCTCCAGGCCAGATAGCCGAACTGCAGGGCGTGGATATAAATAAATTCGATGAACCTTCGAAACAAATTTGGGGTAAAGCAATTTCCGGATGGCTTGCTCCTGAAAAAATATCTGCTAAAGAAAGAGAAAATGCCGTAAAAACCTTAGGAAATATGGAGGAGATGAATTATGGACGTTAAAGCGTATATGGCTAAATATGCTAAGATTGCAGGTTTAGAAAAGGAAGCTATTCCGAAGAGATTGGGAAAGAGATTGGATTTTGGGAAAATCCCTAGAAATCTGATGGGGAAGAATAAACCTAAGTATGATTACAAAGATCCCGGATATTTATTTCTAAACTCCGGAAGATTTCAAAGACTAATGCTCCCTCCCGTATATAGAAAAGTTAAAGAAAAAACACCTCTGGAAGTACAGGATATTTTAGATATGTTCGGTAGACCTGTAGGCCCTTCTGACCTATTTGCTCCCGAAACATCTGAAAATATTCGGAAAGGATACTAATGGAATTAGCTGAATACTTTACTAACAAGAAGTCTTTTGCAACAACTTTATTGACTATCCTAGTTAACGAATATGGATCCGAATTTATGGAATGGGATCCTGTAGCTACTGCTCTACAAATTAAGGATGACTTCGGTGTAGATTTAGCGGGTAGTATTAGCGATAGGATACAGGCTGGAACAGCCGTATTTGTATCTAATGGTTTCCACACTAGTTTTGAAACGTATGTAACTATGTGCAATGCTTTTTCTTTCGAACTTAATTTTGCTGATAATCTTGTTCCAGCAGATTTGGATAGTTGCGCGTGGGGATGTACGGAAGCTAAGCTTTTGGAGGGAGTTGAGTATGATACGGAAGGCTTCTCGCAGGATATTAAAAAGTATGTAGGATATCTTTTAGATGCAGAAGGGATTCTAAAACCCCCTAGTGTTTTAAACTTTGCTTCTTATCCTCCCCAAACCTTAGAAAATACTCAAAACAGTATGTTGAACGATGAGATTATGTATAAAGTATTTTGGGAGAAACAACAGGAAAAGAAACTGGAACTGGAAACTGGAACACAGCAAAGATTAGCTGATCTATTCGTACAACTGCAAAACCTTCCAATTAAAAATGTAAACTCCGACTACATTTCAAACGCAGTAATGAAACTTCACAAAGCTTTAAACAATACCTAAAAAAAATACCGAAGTGTGTATGTGAAATAGAGGGAACATACAACACTTCAGTATAAGGGACTAAAAAAGACCCTCACTTTATTATTCCTTATTTTCAGCTTTTTTTAAGGCTCTTAAATTATAATATTAGGTGGGTTCAGAGATGTAGAGCTTGCCATCCTCTGTCTATGTATCTCTTTCAAAACAATTTCTTTCTGCGGAATAGAGTAGTCCTTATTACTTGCTACAGCTTCAGCCTCTCCTTCAGTAATAGTATGAAACATAAACATGTATCTCTGTACCTGCTGGTCTACAGTTTCTGTAACATCTTTCCCGTCCAAACTTTTACCCTTCAAAGCATTTACAACAGCTTTGGTTTTATTATCTCTAGGATCTTCCTGTTGTGCTCTAGCTTCTCTGCAGGCTTCAATTATCTTCTCTACTAAATCATTTCTAGTTTTTTTATACCAATCCGGAATATCCATTCTATTTAAGGCTAAAGCTCTTTCAGCAGCTTGCTTAGCTGTTAGTGTAGATGCTCTACCATCCTTAGTAAGAATATTTACAACGCCATTAGCCGCCCACACTCTTTCAATCACCTTAAATTGATTTGCATTCACATTCTGTTTAGCCATCCTGACCTCCATTAATACCCGGACTTCCAACAACAAAATTGTTGACAATGAAGGGAAGTTCTGGATACGTTTGCAATACATATACCGGCATACTTATTTCACAGACTTTAATCTCTTTTATACGTTCCGGTTCGCCGTTTCTTTTAACCAATATATCTCCAGCATTCAAATCCTGCAATCCTGTATATTTAAAATATTGGTATACGGATTGATTAACCCCACCTCTCAAACTCTGTGTTTCAGTTTTTATAAGTTTAACTTTTCGAATAAAATGCTGATAACACATATCTACTAAAGCGGGGAATAGTTTTCCAGAAATGAAACAGAGAATACTATCTCCAGAACGAAGAATCTGAATCGGGATAGTTCTATCTTTTTCAACTAAGACGCTAGATCCTAGCGCAAATCCATAATCCATTTAGGAACCTTCTTGCAACTTTTTCATTATAGTGTTAATTCTACTACTTACGGCGGCGGAAGTTATACCTAAATTTTTAGCTATAACTGTTTTAGGGATTACAGGAGTTCCCATATATCCCGTAGTCCATTCAAATATTTTCTTATTTACCGGCTCTAGATCGTAATACACATAATCTTTCCATATATCCTGCGGAGTTCTTGAAACAGATATCAGAGAATCACCAGTCTCTCCTATAAACTTATTCATAGGTTGTTCAGAACCGTACGTAGAAGTTTTACTTATGCGTTTAACAGATAAACCCACTCCATCAGATATTTCGGATAGGGAGGGTTCTCTATTATTCTTATCTTTAAATTCTTTAACATATTTATTTACTTGGAGAGCATCTAAACGTACGTTTTCAGGAATATGTACTACCTGATTTCTTTCAGCCCTATATCTCTGCAATCTCTTAAGATTGTTATATACATGTGTTTTTAGAGAGGCTCCTTTATCCGGATCGTATGTGTGTAAAGCTTTAGTTGCTAAAATATAAGATCTAGTTTTTAAGTTCTTATCTCCGCCGGCAAAAGATGTTAAGGCTGTATTTATTATAGGCTGTAAGTAGTTTAAAATCTTTTTAGTGCTTTCGTCATCCTGGCTATCTTTCCACTCCTTAAACATAGTGTATTCATCTGTTTTTGTGGAACGGTAATCATTAAAGTTCGTTTTCATCAGATGTTATCCCTCTCGTTGTTACGTTGTCTGCTGCTAACCTATCTCTATCCCATCCAGTTACCGGACGTCTGTGTGATTTAAATCTATTGTCCGGATAACGTGTTCTTTCGGGAGGGATTGCTCTAACGATCATCTTTCTATTTAAATATCTTCTACAACGCATTTCAATCTCCAAAATAATATGTTGTAGGTCCTACAACTTCTACATTAGTAAGAGACTCGTCACCCTCACCAACAACAAGTATTCCAGGATCTGTAAGTTCAGCGTCTAAAGCTGCAAAATCAGCATCTAGAGCAGCCTTAGCTAAAACATATAAAGATTCTTCACCGAATGCTAATGTTAGAGAATCTGTTCTGTAGTAACCGGTATTTGCGGCGGTTGCTTCATACGTACTCATATCCGCTAAAGAAGCTATGCTGACAAGTTCTGGAACACCGTCATTCTGTTTCTCCACTACGAATATACTTTCAGTAGCTTCTAAAGTTAGAAGATAAGAATAGGAAGCGGAAGCATAATGTTTAACTCCAGCGACCACATCAAAATTTGTCCCGGAGTATGATACGTCAGAACTTACGGCAGAATACGTACGCACTATATCGTTTACTAAGAGTTGTACTCCTGTTACTACAGCATCCCAAGTAGCATCTAAAACAGATACTGAAGTAAAATCCAAATCTATCCCACTCTTCCTAAAGAAATTGCTCGAAGTGTCAGAAACATCTACCGCATAATTTAGGAGATCTGCATAACTACAGATACCGTAATAAGCAGCTGCCGGACCTTCCCACGCATCCACCCCAGGAACAGTTCTGTGCAAAAAGATTTCGGAAGGAATATTATCTGAAGTTTCCGATACCCATGCCTGCAATCTATACGTATAATCAGAGTTCTGAGTAACACGTTTACTTACTTTTATAGTACTTGCCATCACATCTCCACTCTATATACGCATATCAATCTCTTCCCCAAATCATTCCTAATCGTACTTAAAATCGGTTCTCCTCCAACCCACTTCTCCACAGTATCTAAATTTATATGAAAATGCTTATGTGCTCTATCTATATCTTCCCACATATACGGGACAGATATTATAATATAGTTTGTACTAAGTGTTTTTAAACACTTACAAAAATCTGCTGGATTATCCAAATGTTCTAAAACTTGTAAACATAAAACAAAGTTGAAAGTATCCTTAGGAAGACTTCCCCATCCTCCAAAATATTTCTTTACATCTCCCCCATATTCAGGAATTCTCCATCTATCCCAAGCAGCTTTAATCGGAAGATCTATCTTATCTAGTATATGCGTGTCGCAGCATCCAACATCTATTATAGAGCTTAAATCACTCTTAAGCATATTCACCCAATCTATAACAGTTTGATAATATTTGAAAGATTTTCTACCTTCCCAATGCTTACCCATTACTCTTCCACTTTAAATAACCAACTGTTATCCATAACCTCTACCTTATCCCCAAATATCTCATCTACAGCTTTCTTAACCCCATACTTACCCGAAGTTTCGTAATCATGTCCTCCTATATATCCCCCCAAACATATCTTAGGGAGCCATGCTGTAATTTCGGCTTTAACATTTTCATAAGAATGTTCGGTATCTATAAAGACAAAATCTAGAGACTTGTCTTTATATAACAATACAGCGTCTAGAGATGCGGCTTTTATAGGATTTATATATTCAGAAACTGAATCTGTATTTTCGAGGAAAGCTGCAAAACTATCTCCTTTAAAAGAAGCTAAGTAACTATAGTTTTCATACTCCGGAAGAAACTTCTTAAATATATCTATAGCATCTAACTTTATATCTTTACCACTTAAAGCAATTGTAGAAGCTAAGTAAGAAGTGCTCTTACCTAGGAAGCATCCCAGTTCAACAAAATGTCCTGGAACTTTAGAGTCATGTCCTTCGACCATCCTATCAAACAGCTTTTCATAATTAAAGTATCCAAAAATATCCTTATAAATAAATTTAGGTTTAGCTTCTTCCTCCTCAATTATCTTAAGCATCAGTTCTTCAGATAACAATTCCTCTCTTCTCCCCAAAACTCTAGATAAAACTAATCCTTTTTCGGTCCAAGCTAATAAACCCGTATCATCTATACACACATTATCCAAAATAGATCCGAATTGATCTACTACTCTCCTAGACCATATATACGACCTACTTTCCTGGGAACCGTGATATATGTGTTTAACATCTACAGGGACATATGTAAGATTCCCTTTAGGAGTGTTCTTACGTAAAACTTCGGAAGGCCACTTATTCTTTTCGAATAAATATTTGTATCTCTGTGAAAGTCCGGGATGTGTACATTCTGTAACAAACAAAACATCCCCACTCCCCGAAATAGCCATCTGATTGAATCCGCCCATCATCTCGAAGAATTTTTTGTTTATCCCCCAAATCAATCCAGGGGCTAGATAAGTTCCTGTAGATTGAGATCCATATGAATAACGTTCCTGTAAACCATCCCCCGTATCTTGGAAGAATCTAAATCCTTGAACTAAATTCAAAACATCTTGTTTTAGTTTAGTTCTTATCTTATCAAACCAATACTTATCCTTAGATATTACGTCGCTATCTGCGAAGATAAGATGTTCGTATTCCGAACAATGCTTAACACCTATATTTAAAAGACTCTCTTTTTGAAATAAATTTCTATTCTGTTTTGTCCCTTTCACTATTATATGTTCTACGTTTTTAAGTTTATCTATTTCCGTTATCTCAGAAACTTCTCCGGGAAATAAGAGTTCTACGATTACAGTCTTAAAGTTTGGAATCTGTTCACCCCAAGATTTAACAGCTTGTAGGATTATACCATCTCTCTTTTTCCCGTAGTGAGCAACTATTACAGCAGTATCTTTACACACATCTCCTAAACTAAATTCACTCTCATATGCTGGAGTAGTTATACCATCTTTAAAAGAGCATTTAACATCTCCACACAAATTAACTGTAGCGCTATTATTTGAGCAGGTTACACTAGCTCCCATATACCATTCCTGTTTTTCCCCTATAACTTTTAGAGGAAGACATTTGCGGAGATAATAGTTATCCCAAACAGAGAAGTCTCCGGTAATTGCTTGGACTATTCTTATAGGATCTTCGAAACCTAGAAAACCCGCAATAGGTTGAAATAACAGTTTAGAAGAGCTGGCTCTTATTTCGTCATTTCCCTCTTTAGCAGCTACCGCTGCTGAAATAGCAGCTCTCCTAGAATAAGGAGTTAGTGAAGTAACTAAATCTTTTAAGCCTAAACCTAAAATGTTAGCGGAACGAAATACAACAACATCTTCAGTTATAGAAGGTAGTATTTTATTATAAGTGTTACATAAACTTTGCGGATTATTATTAAACTGCTTAATTTTTATACAGGATATTTTTAAGAACTTATTACTTACTTGCTTAACACTTAACTTTCTCTGTAAGTGTGTTAGGAGCACACTATCTTTTGTAGAATCTATTACATATAGACTAGTATTTAATGGAAAATCTTCTTCCTTAAGCCAATCTACGAAAGTGTTAACGTATTTAGCGTTATCGAATATAGTGATTATAGCAAACGATTTATTACTCCAAACTATTTCACTTCCCTTATTTATACGGATCAAATCCGATCTATTCCTATCATGCTTCCTAGTTACTACCGAGCATCCGGATTTATTAACTCCAGTACACCCTAGAGACGTTAACTTAAGAGCTAAAGCCCAGTCATCGTAATATGGAACAGCCTCCCATCCTCCCGAATTTAAAACAACATCTCTTCTCCAGGCACTTGAAGTGCTTATATAATTGTTCTTACGTAATTCCCAGTAATTAAATGTAGGAGCTACAACTCTGCTTAACTGTTCCAGTTTAATATTCTTCACCAAAACATCAGGATAGATAATAGCTAAATTAGAGTCTTTAACACTTTCTCTATTTATAACTTCCTGCATCTCTTCTATGTAAGCATCTTCAAAGAAATCATCCGCATCTAGAGGGACTATCCATTTAGATTTAAGTTTTCTGAAGGCAGCTGTTCTGGCATCATTAGGGTTTTCCCAAACCCCTTCCAACCAAGTCCAACCCCTCCCCCTAAGCATTTCTGGCATTTTACAATCATTCAGAACTATTAATCTTTCTGCGGGTTGTAGAGACTGTCTCTCTATACTGGTTATAGCGCTCTCTAGGAAGGGTAGATATGCAGAGTGACAGAGGATGAAGACTCCTATATTAGAATCTACTGTAGTTTTGGGGAGTTCTTCTTTAATTCTGTTTAATTGTAACTCTACTGGAGGAATTATATCATACACAGGATCTGCATATGCAAATCCTTCCGTAAATGCTAAATACTTTTCATCGGCAACATCGACTTTAGATATTACATCCCTAAGATCTATATCTTCCTTATACGTATTTAAATATACTAAATGCGTAACAGCTTTATCTAAAGTCCTCCCCGATTTAGTGGGGAGAAAGCTGTGTACGGAATCCGTACATTTCCTACACAGTTCTTTTAAAGATCCTTTAGGTATAGAATCCGCAACAACTAAAATTCTTTTGGACACAATTTCCATTAAATACCCTTAAATGTAAAAATCACCAATCCCATTATTATATAAATCTCTAACAAATCCTCTCCTATCAGCCGCTGTTGAAAACGTTACATTTTGCCATATAGACAATTCATCAATTTCCCCATGGAAGCGGGCTCCTGCTAAACCTCCAAATACACCCCCCAGTTGCACAGCTCCAAATCCTTCCTCCATAGCATCGGTCCCAAGACTACCCATTCCTTCATTCTCCACACCATCCAAATATAAATATATTTTAGAAGCGGTACGATCTACAATCCCTACAAGATGGTACCAAACAAATTGTTCCATTGTTGTAGAAGCTCCGACTGAAAGCGTGGATGAAATAGTTTTTATGTTTAAATAAGGTTGATTTACTCCGTAAGCGCCTCCTGTAAAACATAAAGAATAAGTGAAAGGCCATCCCGCAGTAATTGAAGGGCAGGCTATGATAAAATCATTTATAAAGTCGGATACCGTTTCATACGGTTTAACCCAAACAGAAATGATAATGGAATCAGTCGGATTAATATCCGGAACCACTGCAATTCCATAACAACCATCCCCAGGAAGTAAAACAGAGTTCCCCCTCTTCCCGGTTTGATAGGAAACAGCACTTCCTTCCATAAGTATCCAAGTATCTGCTGTTAACGATCCCGGAGGTTGTGAATCACTCATATTATTTTCAAAGCGCCAGTACGATCTGCAGTAAGAATCATATCCTTCAGGCCATCCCATAGACAGAGGAATCCATCCTGGAATGTTGGAATCGTATTGATAATATCCAGAATCTTCCTCACTATATACTATCATCCCCGGATCTGGTTTTTGGAAATCGAATTCGTATAACCCGTTCTCCCCTATCTGCCAAGTAACTAAATAATTAGGCTTACCTTCGAAGTAATCATATCCCGTAGGAGTTTCCGTAACTACTGCCGTCTCCCCATCACTCATATTAACGTAGGAATAATCTAAATAGAAACTATCCCAACAACCTGCCGTATTCTGCATAGAACTTACTGTTAAATATTTTAAACCGTATAGAGGAGCTAAAGTGAAAGTATAATCAACACTGCTGGTCCCGAAACATTTAACAGTTTCTCCTACTCCGGTATCGTACAGATCTCCAGTAGGCAAATGTCTTGAGTCTCCAGATAAAGTTATACAGAGAGGATAGCCCCCCGGAGGATAAGAACCCTCTTCAGCAGCCCAGTCCCCAGTAGCTCTAACGCGAGTTATCTTAATTCCCTTCCCCCAATTAAGTAAATCTGATATGGCAATATCTGCTAAAGAGGCATCCGGATGTTTAGCAGATACACTTAGAGAAGCTGTAAGTCCGGAAGTCGGTATACCTTCTCCAGTCTTAGCATCCCACTCTTCATCCCCCCATTCCACATTATCCGGATCTTCGGCAAGAAACCCTGTTTTAGCATAATTTAGGGGAGCTAGTTTATCAGAATATGTTAAAGCTGTTCTCGGGGGAGCTGCATAAAATCCTTTAACAACTAAAATCAAAGGATCGGGGAGAGTCCCTCCTGGAACATACAGTTCGTGTCCAGAACTTCCGCCTGTTTGATTAATCCCTCTAACAGCCCAAAGCTTATCACTAGTAACCCCTTCCGTACCAGTAATATTATGTCTTTTTGGAAGATAGAGAGGACCACTCATTACCAATCAACCCTCATTCTCTTTCCTTTAATATACCAATTACCTCCGGAGGCAATTGTTGCTAATAACCGTAAATTTCCACTATCTATATCTACGGTGAAGTCAACTTCATCTTCTGTACAATTCCCTATTTCCTGAGTAGCCCATTCGGTACTTTCGTACAGTCCGGAAGCAATGCTCCCAACCATAGCCAGAACATGCCCAGAACGGGCATTACACTCAGCCCCTCCTATCCCATATCCAATCATCCTATAAGGCCATTCCCAGGAACCCCCGTCAACAGCTGTAACAGTATCACAAACTTGTGGAGTCGGAGATACGGAGGCCGGGGCGGGTAGAGCCCACTTAGAAAATCCTCTATCTTCGATAGCATCTAAAGTACCCACACTATCCAAAATCCAATTGTGACTTCCTGTAGCCGGGATATCAACCATCCCAGAGGCCACTCCAAAGCCTTCTAACAGCGTTTTAGAGTCCACTCCATCCCACCTAGGGATGTAACCGTCAGCGTGCGCTAGAGGGCCTAGAACGTCTCCTACGCCCGAACCCGAACCCCAAATAGGACTGCTGCCTATTCCTCTAGTTCTTAGTAGCTGACCATCAATTCCAGGACTTAGTGCAACCCAATCCACCCCGTCGAAGTATTGAACATCTCCAATGTTAACTCCCGCCGGTAATACGCCTAAAGTCCTCCAATAGGGAAGTGTTCCATTTAAAGATAATATCTGTCCGTCTGCCCCTACCGGTAAAGTGACCCAGGAACTTCCATCGAAATACAACACATCTCCATCAGTAGAGGATAGAGCTTCCCATCCACTGGCTCCTGGAAATGCTTTCCAAAGTATTGATCCTGTAGCTGAATTAGGGAGTTCGGCTCCAGAATCCCAAATAGGAGTTACTCCAACACCTCTAGCCTTTAACCATTTACCGTCCTCGCCCGCAGCCAAGCCATCCCAAATCCCTCCGTTAGCTATAAGAACTTCACCATCTATAGGTGCCGGAAGTTTTGGAGGATTCACAAATACTGGTGGAGCTCCGGCAGCTTGCGACATTAAATAACTTCCACTAGCTCCCGCAGGAAGTCTTTCCCAAGCAGTTTCACCTCTATATAAAACATCCCCCCAAGTAGACCCTGCCGGAGTAGTAATTCCAGCTCCTGTAGCAGAAATTACAAAGTTTCTTAGGGCAGGGACTGTAGGAACTTCTAAATAACTATTTCCAGTAACACTGTTTACAAAATATTTCCCGGAGTCTACGGTGGAACCGGCGTTCCCGAAGACAGCAATGTGATTCTCTGTAGCTACAGCGGTATCCTGTTTAGCAGCTAGAAGAGCTGCAAGTTCATCGACAGTGTAGTAGTTATTCCGTATAGTACTAGGCATAACCTCGTACCAAACCTCTTCTAAGCCTGCGGCCCCGAGAGGGAGATCTAATCCCCAAACCCGCATCATACTAGCACTTATGGAACTAGCTAAACCGTAGTGATATGTATCGTCCCAGTAAACTCGTAGAGAAGCATCCTGAATTATGTTTAAAGTTTGATCGGTTAACATAGGGATTAGTGTTGGGGAAGCGGCTGTCGGAGTGTAATCCACACTATTCTCCAACTCAACCCAATAAACGCTATCCACTAAATTGAATACCGACATAGCCCAAGACATACATCCTGAAATGGCTATCTCTCCTAAAGGCCTTATCTGCAGCTCCGCAATTCCCGCAATTGCTGAAGTAGTTCCTAAAGCAGATTCTATAGAAGTGGTATTCATATCTATTCTTATAGATATCTCTCCTAAAGTAGGATCAGCTGTCCCCCCGCTTTCCCAGTCGCCAGCAACATTTATAGATGAATTATTTTCTTTAATCCACAGTTCAGAAGTGTAGTCGTAATCGTCGTCCAAAGCAAAAGAAAATACATCCGTAGCTGCTAAATCAGTATATGCAATATATGCCGAAGTAGTTACGTCATACTTCATCAACCTCAAACGAATTAAGATATTCTCTTTAAAGAAAACGTATGGAGTCGGGGCTGCTTCCTGACTAGTCCCGTTCTCCGTAATAAGCATACGATTTTCTACATCATACCACAAGTCAACTATACGTCTGTTCATCTACAAAATCGCTCCTTAACTGAATTACAATTTACGTATGTATTAATATATACAATCATTAACATTTTTAAATACCTAAGGTGAAATCATCTCTATAATCACACACGGTGAAAAACCATTTTGGAGCGTATCCCCAGTAAAACCATTTGTTATAACTTGGGTTTGAAAGTAACGAAGGTATTGGGTTTGTGCCCGAATTATCGAAATCACAAAAAACTTCGCTAAAATTATACGAAAGGGATTCATCATCATGATATTTTACCCATATATTTTCCGGTAGAGTAGGGTAGTCTGGATTCAAGAATGTATATGTATCTAGAGGAATAGAATTATATATATAACATGTTGAATGGGTGCATCCATTACTCCCACGAATACCCCAATATAACAAACCTCTAACTCTTTCTATTATAACCCTATTCACATTCATATAAATCATCTGTGCTCTGGTTCGCCATCCTAAAGTATCTGAGTAAACACTATTCCAAGAAGCCGAACTAAAAGCCGCCGCTGCTAAATCCCAGGTCCTTCCCTCACCACTTCTTCTTTCTAAATTATATATATTTGTGTAAGAATATGCTCTAAAATACCTTTTCGCCATAAATACATCTTTTAATTGTCTTAAGTAGGCTCCGGAAATTCCTCCATATATATTTTCAGGCGAAAATGGGATTCTAGTTGGTTGTCCTATAGCCTCTAAAATATCCGCTTCTGTGCCCATGACCCCCGGCACATCTGAATAATCCGTTCGTCCGGAAATATCCGCAAAATTCTGAGGATCTATCCATTTATCAACATATCCGGAGTACCCCGGATAATATGCCTCAAGCCAAGCAACTTTATCTATAAATTCTAATAAAGTAAAAACACCATCTATTCCATAACTCGAAGTTCTTTCTTCTGGAGCGGTTGCAGAAATAAGAAGAGGTATAGGGTTTATATATTCAGGTGTTTCTAGCACATCCAGTCTTTCTAAAGCAGCCTGTCGCAGAGCTTCAATATAAACCGAAGGGAATTTACCCAATATACCTGTATCCGTCCAATCCAGTATTCGAGAAACTCCTAAAGGATCTATATAGGAATTCCAATTTATAAATGTGTATGCCATTAAATCACCAATAATAATCCAACAGCTTCATACACAGTGTCGTTTGTGTGTGTCTGAGAAGCTCCCGTCCACGTACGTACAGTTCTCAAACCATATACAGGAGGAACAGTGGTCCAAGAACCTCCATAAGGAACTATAACATCCGAAGACCCCGGGATGTATATGGTAGCGCTGTAAGCAATAGGAGTTGATCCAGAAACAGCCTCAAAGCAAGTGGAATATATATTACCTATATACATACGAGATCCGGTAGCAGGACTATCTGAATGCAATCCCAAAAACTTTATTATCGGAACTGAAGTGCTGCTTCCGCCTTCCAATATCCATCCGGTATTCGGCCAAGCTACGGCAGTTATCTGTTTAAATATGTCGGAAGCATCTGTATTGTTGTGATATACAGTTATCCAGCCTAAAGGGAAATAAATCTTTCCGTCCTTAGTCCATCCAGGATAATTTACCAAATCATCTTTAGCTATAAAAGCGTAGTCGTAGAACACCCCTCTATCGCTGTAATCTACTGCAGGAGTTTGCGAACTATCTACCCAAAGAACTAACAACTTAGTTACATAATTTCCTGGAGATACAACCCCGAAGATAGTATCTGAAATCAATACGTATTCTATAGTTGGAAATAACTTGACCTTATCCCCAACCATCAACACTCCAGGAGTATTCGTCTGTCTTCCTGGAGGATCGTCATTAGCAAAAGATTCGTATGCATCCAAACATCCTCCTATAACCAACCTATCGTCCGCTCCTAAAGTCGAACTCTGTTCTACTTCAGCGAAGAAGGGTCCGGGAGAATCTAAATCCTCTGGGACTGTAAGGACTATTTTTCCCGACTGTCCTCCCGGATAATCAACCCTAATTCCATTCCCCTGTATATTGAAGATGGTTTGATATATATTATTAAGATCTTTACGTAGAGGGACAACTCTATCCGAACCCTGTCCTGTGGAGTAGGGGCCAAAAACATAAGGTCTTTGTACAATATCTATAGACATTTAAACAATTCTTACCTTACTTATACTTACAGGAATATCGGATTTTCTAGTCCAAACCTCATCTTCTTCAGTAATCACTTTAACACAGCTAGCTACTCCCGTAGAAGGATTATATGTAACTGATAAACTCTGCAGTTTCTTCTCCCAAGGCTTCCCTGCCGCCGGAATATTCAAATCCTCTATAGCAAGTTTATCTGCATTCACATCCAAATTATCCGAATCGGATCTTTTCTCATACGTATGCGTAATCTGTTCCTTAACTAAAGTTCTTACTAAATAAGTTTTAGTCTTCTTATTATACTTAAGATTTGATTCTTCGATATTAGCAGTTTGTTTGGCTTTACAAACCCATACCCCCGTAAATGTTGGTGTTGCTATAGGCATAAATACTCCTTACGCATAATACGTATATAATTCCGTTCCTCTATAACAGAACTTACTCCAGCTCCCCACAATTACGGCTATTGTGTGATATAATCCTTTATCCATATCGTACACCCAATTGAAGGACTGGTAAGCCCAATCATACCCTAAGATATTCTTATCTCTGCTAGAATCGTTACTAGCTCCAGCCGGTGGTGGATCTAGGCGGGGTCTTCTAAATGTAACTTTATGTCCATCCGTAGATATAAGCATTAAATTTCCAAATAAATTTGTTAGTGTAGGTCTTGTAGATAACTTCTTATCTATAGCACATGTTATTTCAAAATGTCTATTAACGAATAAATCTATCTTTACTTTATTCTTAATTCGTTTGATAATATGCGCATCCCACTCCACTAAAACCTTAAACTCTAAAACATACCAAGCACTATCTGCAATATTGTAACGCAGTTCGTCCGGCATTATTACGGGAGAAGTAGATGTTGAAGAAGTTATAGACATTAGACATCCCTCTGCCATCTTGCTAGAATATCTTCTAACATAAGTACTCTCTGCTCTAAGTTAGCAGCTAATGCCGGAGCTTTAGAAACATCTCCTTTAGGAGTTGCCAGAGACTTATCTGTTCCCTTATCTTCTGTAGAAGTTTTATCTTTAGTTGCTAAAGTCTTATCTACTTCAACTTCTTTTGTAGCAATTCTATTATGTGGGGGAAGGGATTTTACAGACGGCTGTGCGGATTTAGTTTCTGCTAGTCCATAATCTCTTAAAATACGTTCGCCGGTCTCTTTTATCTCCTTATCTGTTACCGGAATATCTTCACCTCTTTCATCCGTAGTCTGTTTTTCTATAGCTTTACGTAAAGCAATTCCCGCGTTAAGCTTAGGATCTTTCTTAAGATAATCCACAGTCTTACCTAAGATTTCCGAATCCCTTCTCCTAAAATCTAAATCCGCATTAGCAAATGTCTTAGAAATATCTCCCACCTTTAATATAAGATCTTCTCTTTTTGAAGCTGCTTTAGCAGCAACTTCGGCACTCCCCTCTTTTCTAAGCAATCCTCCTATAGTAGACTGCTGTATTTCTTCAGTTATCTTCCCGTACTGTTCTTTAGAAAATACCCCCTCAATATCCTTCAAATCATATCCCTTCCTCCCCGTATCCTTCAACTTACCTTCTAACCCAAACTCTTTTACATACTTCTGTACTACTGAAGACTCCACTTTCCTATTGTGTACTACGGCTGCTTCCTGAACAACTCCGGAACTAAAGCCTTGTTTCTGTAAGGACTTAAAACTGGTAAAGGATTCTTGTATGTTTTTCTGTAAAATTCTATCTGATTTTTTACGTGCTAAATCTCTTTTTTCGGACTCCATTTTAGCAACTTCGGTGACCGCAGCAGCAACTTCCGTAGCTCCTTCAGCAACTTTAATCTTATCTTCTTCGGGGAGAGCAGTCCCTCCGGATTGATAGTAGAGAGCTTTAGAATCTAATTTATTAGGAGTACTCCCAACTAAAGTTAGTATACCTTCTGTAGGGACTGTCTGAGATAGATAATTCGGAGAAAATATATGCACATCTTCGTAATCTATTTCTGGAGAAGTTCCTAGAAGCTTCTTATATGCCAACCTCTGTGCTAAAACCTTATAATTTAAATCGAAGTCTAGAGAGGTGAATATTTTGGTAGGAACATAAGTTTTTAAACTTACTCCTGTATATACATCTTTTCTATCTATTTTAACTTCTTCCAATTCTATATTTTCTGCTAACTCTGTATTTTCTTTACTCTGTAAATTTTCTATAATCTGTTTATTTAATATATATTCTCCTATCTGCATGTTTTCCGATATAACTTCTGAAACTGTATGTAATCCTACTAATTCCTCCTCAACATCCTTTCTCCTCTTCTTTATAGATGTGGATATGTTTTCTTCGGGGATATCCCTAAATTCTAATTCCTTATCTTCTCCAACATCTAGAATTAAACTTCCGATAGGGAGTTCTGTAAAATTATAATTGTAAGTATCTATATCCAATTTTATTTAAAGCCTTCTAAAATCTTTCTCAACTTAGAATTACTCCCTACGGTAAAACTATCTTCTTTATCCCAAGGGAACAATAATTTAGCATAACCATTTTTCTCACCCTCACTCCATCCCCCAAATATAGTGCTCCCCTCCTCCGTAGCATTCACCAAACTGTATAAGCACTTGGCTCTCTTAAAATCTAACTGCCTCTCTCTGTACAATTCCTGTAAAACAAGTTTCTCTCTAAAGATACTTTTAGAATCATACACTGTTATCTTACTAAAATCTAAGGACTTATTTACATGCGCACTGATAGCTAACGCATACCAGCGCTCTTCCAAAAATTTGCGTCGTAGCCCTCCTCTATAAGCAGTTTCTGTAGAGTAAGAAACTGAATTAGTGTTTTAACACTTAAGCTCACAGTATTTTCATCCTTAAACATTTCATCATATTTATCTAAAACTTCGGAGATGACAGTAGTTTTAGGGATACTGAAAGTCTCTCCGCATATTGAGTGTGTGTAATACACTAATTTTATTTTAATAGCTATCTGTTGCTTTTCGTATTCCGTTAAATCTTCTAAAGATAGTTTAGAGAGTAAAATAGATAGCCTAGAAGATTCTTCCGCAGTTAACGTCTTAAATGCTAACTTATATTCTCCATCGTATAACTTATATATCTTAATAAATACCCTAGCACCTAAAATAGATCTTATAAATTCCTTAAGATCTTCCGGAGCTATACTTATATTTTTATCCTGTATATGTCCGCAGAGCTCGCACTCGTTAAATTTTTTTAAAGTGTTTTCTGCTTCTTCTTGCACATCTTCACCCATTCCTACCTCCTTAGGGATAATTTTCTACAGTACTAAATCTATACACTATGTTCCCGTAAATTATATTATTTCCTCCTATAAATTCCGCTCTAAGAGAATGACTAATACAGTAGCACTTAGCGTACTGTTTACCGTTTATCCGTAAATTCAGATCTACTAGAGATGCTGCTGGAGTATATATCGTAGGATTAATTTGACTGCTATTTGTTACATACCCATACGTTTCAGTATAATTTGCTAAAGTCTTAAAAAACCCATCTAAAGATATTACTCCACCTCCTGACTGTGGTTGGAAATGCACTAACCTACCGTAATTAGGCCAGCTCCCTCCTATGTAGTAAATAGGAGTTAAACCTATATCGTGGTTAACTCCTAAATTCATAACATAGAAAGGTCTTTTTACATTATCTGTTCCATTAGCATCTGTACAATCTAAATCTACGGAGCTGAGTTTTGCTGCAGACACAATCCCCATGATTAACTCCGTTAGATTATATTAACCAGTTGTAGCTTGTCCGAAGATAGCATACCGCTTGGTTAAGACCAATGCTTGAATACCTTCACCAAAATCTTGCACACGCAGACCACCGCCGGTGTGGAACGTATTGTGATATTTAACCCCATTAATATCTACTAGAGCGCAGGAAGTAAGTAAGAACATGGGGCAGGAAGCAACTCCCTGTGAGGTTCCGGAAGGCGGTATAAGCAGTTCTATAGCTAATTGTCCTTTAGGAATATCCGGAATAGATTTAGAACCTTTTAGAGTCGGCAGTTTACGCAAATTGCTCGACCAGTTCAAACCAACTCCTAAAACATAACATCCGTGTTTCCCGTCAACTCCAGACTGATCCCAAACTGAATTAAGAGTTACATTCGGGTTCGATGTAAGTACAGTATAACCCATTTATTATCTCCACTAGCTGTTTATTCTTAAAATACGGAAGTTGGTTGCTGTTTCTAGAACTAGCCTATCACCCATAGCCCGCAATCTTCTATTTATCATCCCAGGATTATATACACATTCCGGGAACTTCATAATATTGTAAATACTTCCACCTCTATTGTAATTAAGTGTAATTGATAAGGCGGCATGGTTGTAGGCTTCGTTGGTAATTAAAGTGAAATATGTGGCTGCTGAAGCTTCAAAACTAAAGGCATAAATATTAATATCTCCAGTAGTATCTCCCCAGAAAATATATCTTTTTCCAGGACCGCCATCCCAAAGTTGTGCTGGAGTATCCCAGTTAGCTTCAACATTAGAAGCTCCACCAGCTAGAGCATACCCACCAGAAGATTGAATTAAAATTCCAGCATAGTTAAGGATATTCGATACAGCCATTTATATATTCCCTTTATGTAACCTTCATATTATTATACACTAATTTATTTTTTTGTCAACTATACCGGAGTCTCTACAACAGTCTCCCAGAAATAGTATTTACTCCAAGTAAAAGATACCGCAACAACGTCCGTAGGAGTAGGTTTCTCTTCCCTCTGTTGTAAAGGAGACATCTCCCCGACATCAAAAGACTCTAAAGAGAAATCATTCTCTATTACTGGAGCAAAATACATAAATCTAACATAGATTTCTTCCGCAAGTAATTCCGACTGTGCTGGAGTTAGTCCTTCACATATTATACTATGTGTTCCTGAAATATACTTAAATCTTTTATTATTATCTGTAAGTTCGGTAGGAGCTCCATTAATAGTAGCCCAAACCTGTATGTTTACACTTTTTAGAGGGGTAGGAATTACTACAGGTTTTACGGGACCTCTCTCTATAAATAAAGCTGGCTTCTTAGATTCCGACTTTATATCCCTATTGAAGCCGGGAGCTATAAGTATAGCTGTCTGCTTAATATCCGAATTCCAGATTAAAGTCTTTAGAGTTGTATTGGCTATCCTATTCGCATCCGAAAAGTGAAATTGGAGAAGGCGCATGAAAGCTCCTGTTAAATCGAAAGGAGTAGCCGGTTCTTTAACAAAACGGCTAATGCTTTCCTGCATAGCTTCTCTAACACTCCCCCAAGTAGGTTCTATAAATGTATTACTCATCTTTTACACACCTATATTTGGTTAAAGCAACTTCTCTATATGCTCTAGCCCAAATCCCAATTTCCTTCTCTAAGTTATAGTTGTTAAACACTAATTCGTATCCATTATTTGATAATGTATTTCTTAAATTTTTATCTTCAATCAACTTAGTTAAACAATTTTCCCATCCTTCTAAATCATCCACCTTCAACCCGGTAACCCCATCTTCTATAAAAGAAAATACTGGGCTATTACTTACTACGCAGGGGACTCTAGCTGCCGAAGCTTCTAAGTACTTAATAGGACTTTTCCCTATGTTGTTAAAAGGAATATCTGCTAGAGGGATAAAGCATATATCGAACTTAAGTTCAGCTAACTTATTGTAATACTTATATACATCTACAAAATTTGTATGTGTAACCTGCAAATCTCCTAAAACACTCTTAGGAGCGAAGAAGGGTGGCTTAAGTTTTCCATCCCAACCGAACAAACATATTTCCAATCTATCTTTATACTTCTCCTTAAGCTTACGTAATACGGGGGCAACTCTCTCCAAATCTATGTAATGCGTGCAGCCACCCATCCATCCTAAGCGAATGTGATTATCATCCGTTACGTAAGTTGTTTCAGGAAACTTATCGAAATTAATACAGTTCGGAGCAACTACATATTTACTTTCCGGAACTCTTTTTTGATAGAACTTTCCTAAAACATCTCTAGTAGTAGTAAAAGCGGTAGTATTACCCACCCAATCTAGAACAGAATCCGGATCCACAATACTTCTAGCTAGATTGAATTTATCTAGGTGGATGTAATCATCATCTATTTCGAATATCTGCGGGATACCGTGCTTATTGAGAAAATCTCTTACATCCTTCATCCTAGCCGGAGTTGGAACCTGCCAAACAAATATATGAGCCCAGTTTATAAGTTCCGGAGTTAGGACCGAAGTTGGGAATGCTACTATATCCTTAGTGCATTTATTTAGCATGTAAGCTGGATTATCGATCCTAGCCCATCCACAACCATCCTTATGCCCGAACATTAGTACGTGCAGTTTTCCCTCATCGCTCTTAAGATCGTATCTCTTTTCAAAATCGAATTGTAATTGCAGATTCTCAGCTACAAAAGGATCTCTAAATATTTCCCCACCAGCGAAATTGGATTCCACTCTATCACTAACTCCTAAACACCAATCTTTCTTAAGCATTCTCCTATCTTTAAAGTGAAAAGCTCCTAACTCCCTAAGTTCTTTCTTATAGAAATCTATGAATGGATATAAATGTGTTTGGTGATCGTACGCAGCTCTCTGTCTAACTTCCTGCGTAACTCCTCTAGTCTGCCAACCGTAGTGGATAGTTATAGCGTAGCCTAGACAGTAATTCTTTTTACCTTCTAAAATACATTTTAAACTGTATTCCACATCCGAATAATCCTCTATGTATATAGAACTAAAGCCTCCTAAAGTTTCAAATAGAGATTTAGAAGTCAACATACATATTGCGGAATTAGCAGCTACTTCTATATGTCTGCTATAAAATAAAGTGTCCATCTGTTGCACAGCATTCTGCTGGAGATCTAGAACACCATTCTCATACTCCGAAATCTTATATCCCATCCCCTGTATTCGTTCATCTTTATTCCTAAGCTGTGCTGCTACAGTTCCCACATTTTTATTACTACTGTAAAAGTTGGATAGGATAGATATCACGTCATTCACCGGCTCGCAATCATCATTCAGAAATAAGATATATTCCGTATCTTTATCTACATATTTTTCTACAGCAGTATTGTTTACTTCAGCGAAGTTAAACTCTTTTGAATATTCAAATATTTGTACAGGCCAGTTAGTCTCTTTCTCCCACTTTCTAAGCTTACTTAGGATTTCCGGACTATCTCCCGTATACATTATAATAATGTTGTAATTAGGATATAACGTTTTAATGCAGAGTTGATTTACTGCATTAACAACTAAATCAAAGTGATGTTTAGTTGGAATAATTACCGTAACTTTAGGATGTTCCATCTTTTTCTCCTACACAAATAACTTCGTATAATCTTTTTTTAGAATCAACAATTTCTAATTTACCTAATCCACCTATTTCTATATCGTTTTCATCTTCCGGTAACTCTGAACACCAGCACATAAATAATAAAAAGTTTGCTGTTTCAGGATCCACTCTAATTTTAAATATTCTATTATATTTACAATCAAACGGTGGATAATAAAAAGCTTTCAATATTTCAGTTATAGATGATCTAGTAAGTTCTCCAGATATAAGAGATACGCGCTGTTTCTTTTTGGAAATATCTACTACGATATCCACATACTCATTCTTAATAATTTTCTTCATTTTTCTTCTCAAGTGCACTTTTGTGCACTTTTTACCTCTGTAGGAAATCGGAAGAATCTGTTCTCCAGGATTGATCTAAACTTTCTATCCCGGAGGAAGAGCTTTCCGAAGTCTGTAGAGGAATACTGTATTCTATTTGACCGGCTGGAATTTCATTTAGAGCTACTGTATATATAACCGGTCTTTCCTTTAACTCAGCAATCGTTTGCACAGTACGTATAATATAACGTGTATCTGTATTAGCAGCAACCCAAATATCGAAAGAAGATATAAGAGGATAAGATACACATCTACCCTGTCTTAGGATAGTATCCTCTACACCGAAGGGGGGCTTAAGTTCTATCTGCGATTTACTCCCACCCAAAAACTCTATGTAGTATGGATAAGCATTATAATAACCATCTACAATTCCAGTTCCATAACATGTAAAACAATTAGGTTTGGAGACCTGATGTTCTAAATCAAAATCTTTACAGGATGCACAGACTGTTCCCCAATGTCTTCTTCTTAAAAGCCATCCAGAAACTCCTATGTCAATAAGCCTTTCATACTCCTGTCTTAAGATATTCTTTACAATTCTAAATTCTCGGGTTGTTAAGTTTCCGGAAGCGTTTTCTGGAACAGATATGTATTCTGCGGAATTATCTATCAGCACTATTCTGTAATACACATTATCTATTAATCCATATTTATAAGATGTTGTATCTAAATAATATGCCTGATTTATTATAGGAGTAGAGTTTAAGCGAGTCCAGTTTCCTGCGGAATAACCCGCTTCTACATAAAAAGTATATGTTCCGGATTCAGGGGAAAAACGGGGATCTAAATCCCAACTAACTAAACTATACTTAGTTTGGGGGGAGAGAACTACTGAAATATTTTTAAAAATATCTGCCATTCTTAAAATCCAAAGTGACTTTTCGACTAATTATTATAGGCCAACTTGAGAGATATTACAAGGAATATTAATATTATATAAAGACTTCCAATCACCTATAACTGGAGGAACTGTTTGTAGGTGAACGGCCTGAAAAGGAATAGGTGTAAAAAGAACCACTTCCTTATCGTACATTAGATTTATTGTGTTATCCTCACTTATACCGTTAATTCCATAATTTGTAACGGCCATAAACTTATCCCAAAAATGTAGCAGTATCCATTTAGTAATCATCATAGTACACGTGGTGTGAAAGTTCTGCCTCCAATGACAATCAGAACTAGCCACAATCCTTGTAGGAGTGATTCTATCAGGATGATAATCTATAGGATCATCATACGGGGCAATAGCAACTTGATTTTCACAAAGCTTTGGGGAAAACTGTTCCCAAGCATTTACCATAAACTGTACAGCTGTATCTTTATGGAGATGATCGTCCTCGACAAAATAAATAAGATTGGCTCCATTAGCCATAGCCAACTCGTATGTCTTTTTTAAACTCTCACCATTTCCAGTATTATCTAAATGAATGTAATTCACATCACATTTACATATAGCAGTTTCCTTCTTCATTCTTTCCAGAGTTTCTTCTGACGAATGATCATCGATTATAGTAAATAAAGTTTCTTCAGCTTTGTTGAAATTATTAATAGAAGATACAAGAGATTTTAAACTAACTATCATAATCTCTTTTTTATCAACATCGACAAACCTGTTTCCCCCGTGAAAGTTTTTTCCATCGTGGGTTCTTAAAAATATAGAGAGGTACATAAAGAGCTCCTTGCAACACACAATCATCCTAAACTTTCTACTAAACTATTTCTGAGATTAATGAAAGGCTCATCCCAATTTCCAAAATTAGTCTGCCTAAATACTGTCACAGTCTTATACCAACTCGATGTATCCCCCGGCTGTGCCCAAATATAATAAGGCATTATAGGAACAATAACCCAAGTCTTCTTCCCCATAGCTCCAGCAAGATGAACTACAGAAGTACAGGAAGATATTATTAAATCCATTTTACCAATTGCCGCCGCAGTGTCGTCCCAAGTATATATCAAATTAGACAAATCTGTTATCCCTTCAGGGAGATTCAGAATGTCATTATCCCTTTGAAAAGAATACAACTGAACTCCAGGAATATTTGCTAATTCAAATAAGGGTTCTACTGGAAATTTTCTCAACTGTTCATGTTCGAATTTGGGATTTCCAGCCCACCTAATTCCTATATTAAATTTGTCCTTTTTTATTACATAATCCCAAGCTGGATTGATGGGGATCCTAATGTAGGGATCGTTTAAAAGAGTTACGTAACTAGTATTACAAAAAATTGCGGCAGACATTGCCGGAACCCAACAGTCATGTTTCACCAAAGGGACTGCCCTAACATCTATTACAGTATCCACACCCACTACCGAATCAAAAAGATTCATAAGTCCCTTATTGCATGATAAAATTACAGTGGCTCCCATTTGTTTGAAATTTCTAGCAAACCTGGCGTTTATGATTTCATCCCCGAGACCTCCTTCAGAATAAAGCAAAAGCTTCTTACCAAACAGTGAGCTTCCGTCCCACTGCTCTGTTTTAGTAGGTGGACGTGGACTTCCAAAAAGTCTTTTAGGTCTACTTAAATAGAGATTGTGCATTCCCCTCTGCAAATCGCCGGCCTTCATATATTTCCAAGCTTTATTAAAAGCTCTTTCCGGACTCATCGGAAGATATTTATCAGCCTCTACTTCCCAGTATTCAGCAAGATCGTATTTTCCTTGGGCACAATAAAGAAGCTGGAGATCAAGAATGATTTCCTTTTTTCCGGATCTAATAAAATTAAGAGCTATCTCTTCAGCTTTTTCAAATGAACCGTTGGAGTACTCCAACATTTCCTGGATCGTTGCCATTTATTTTCCTAGCCCATAACCACTACAAAACTATAGATTTTATTTAAAGCCAAAAAAACTAGTTCCACCAGCATTTTCTGCCATAGAAACCCAGGAAGTCGATGATCCAACCTGTACAGGAGAGCTCCGGTCAACGATATCACCCAATCCCAACTGACCAAACTGATTACGTCCCCAAGCCCATAACGTACCATCTGTCTTTATTGCCCAAAAACAATCGTATGAACCTTTGACATCAGCCCAGTCTGTTAAAGCTCCGACCTGTACTGGAGAACTACGATTTGTCTTATCACCCAAACCAAGCTCCCCGTATGTAGTATTATATCCCCAAGACCATAACGTACCATCTGTTTTTATTGCCA
>CAZTRD010000010.1:0-23990 GCA_964616145.1 uncultured Candidatus Saccharibacteria bacterium
GAGTTCCTTTAGGAGCTCTCACTCGTTCACCTTAGTACACTAATACTAACCCACCTGTTTCGGTTTTCGGTACGGATCCGACTAATTTAAATCTGCGGGTTTTTCTGGGCAGCTTGCTCGTCTGAATTTACCCATCCGAAGATGAATATTTCCTCGACCCTTGCAACTTGTCTTGCGACAAGCCATTCAGGCCAAGAACAAGAACCAATTACTTGCTCAGATTACTAAACTGCGTACCCCTCGAAAAATAATCGGAGGATTGGAATATTAACCAATTGTCCGTCGGTTACCCCATTTGGGTTCGCCTTAGGACCGCCTAACCCTTGGCTGATCGCCATTGCCAAGGAAACCTTAGGTTTTCGGTGTTCGGGAATCTCACCCGAATTGGCGGTTACTCATGCCAACATTCTCACTTCCTATCGCTCCACCAACGCTCACGCGTCAGCTTCACTGCAATAGAAATGCTTCCCTACAGCTCCTGTGATAAATCACAGAAACCCCTATCTTCGGTAGTAAACTTTAGCCCCGATATATCTTTGGCGCGAAACCCCTCGACTGGTGAGCTGTTACGCACTCTTTAAAGGATAGCTGCCTCTAAGCTAACCTTCCAGCTGTTTGAGGAATTTTACTGCCTTGGTTTACACTTAGTTTACATTTAGGGACCTTATATTAGGGTCTGGGCTGTTTCCCTCTTGACTATGAAGCTTAGCCCTCACAGTCTTACTCCCAATATCAACTTACAGTATTCGGAGTTTGGTTGATCAGTCTGGGTAAACCCAAGAATGATCATTCAGTGCTCTACCCCTGTAAGATAAGTATTGAGGCTAGTCCTAAAACTATTTCGGGAAGAACCAGCTATTACCAAGTTCGATTAGCGTTTCACCGCTTACCCCAGGTCATCCCAGAATATTGCACGGTTCACGGGTTCGGGCCTCTTCTCGTAGGTTATACGAGATTCACCCTGCCCAGGGCAAGATCACTTGGCTTCGGGTCTCAAACACACAGCCATATGCGCGCTTTTAACGCTCGCTTTCACTAAGCCTCATCTCTTGTTACGAGATTAGACAAGCTGTGCATTTGAACTCGTTGGCTCGTGGTGCAAAAAGTACGCCGTCATCCGACCTTGCGGTCAGACTCCGACTGATTGTGAGCAAAATGATTTCAGGTACTATTTCACTGCCCTCCCGGGCTGCTTTTCACCTTTCCCTCGCGGTACTTAGTTCACTATCGGTGACTGATTAGTATTTAGCCTTAGCTGGTAGTCCAGCTTACTTCCCACCGGGCTTCCGTTCCCAATGGTACTCAGGAAAGACTTCAAGGAGCGTAAGATTGTTTTCACTTACAGGGCTTTCACCTTCTATGGCCATCCTTCCCAGGATGTTCAATTAACAACCTTCTCTAAATGCTCTCCCTCAGCAATTACTCCAATTTTGCAACTGGAGCATTCTGACGAAATCCCCCTATGACCCTAAACACATATTGCTATGCATTCAGTTTAGGCTCATCCCGTTTCGCTCGCCGCTACTACGGGAATTGATTATTCTCTCTTTTCCTCTGGGTACTAAGATGTTTCACTTCCCCAGGTATCGCACCGAATCAGAAATTTTCTGATCCAGTATCTACGGTTTGCGTAGATGGGTTCCCCCATTCGGACATCCTCGGATCAACGGTTGCTAGGCACCTTCCCGAGGCTTATCGCAGCCACGCCACGTCCTTCATCGCCTATCAGTCCCAAGGCATCCACCATTTGCTCATAAATATGCTCGGCTCTCACTTTTATTTTCTTTTTGTTCGTCTAGACTTTAGACCTATTAATTTTTCAATTAGCTATCCATTCAATCTTTCAAAGGAATCAAAGACCGCTTCAGCGAAAGCGGTCTTTTGTATACACAATCAGAGACGATTAAATCGTCCAGCGACCGCTTCCTTTTTTTAAGACGCAATCTAATTCCGATAATATATCCATAGCTGAACCCATTCTAGCAGAATCAAAAGCATTGTCAAGCGTCTTGATTGGGATAAGGAAGCAAATACGCTATTTTCTCAGTTTATTCTTTAAGGAATGCAATAATTCAGAAGCAACTTCTTTGCCGCCCAAGCCAAAAGCCAAAGCAGCAGCACCAGCTAGCATATAGATAAAACCCTGAACTATTACCATTATTAAATCAGTCATTACTCCGAGCTGAACTAGAACAGCTAAGAGTCCGAAAATCCAGACAGCCCATTTAACAATGGCTCCGGCTACATCGACATAGTCAACCTTAGCCTTGCTCATCGCTGCTTTTGTAGCTTTCTCGGCAAAACTGGCAACAACTACTGTAACAACGAAGATCAAGACAGCTGCAATCAATTTTGGCAACCAAGCCACTACTCCCAAAACAAATATTGAGAATGTGGAAAGGTTTAAGATATTGGCTGCTATTCCCAAGAAAACCAGGATCAAAATCCATTTGCATAGAGCGCCGATGAATTCTGATACAGTAATTTTTATATCAACCTTTTCCATTGCCTCTTTCCATCCTGCTTTCTCTAAGAAGCTGTCTAATTTTAACTTCTTTAAGATTTCTACGATCAGTTTTCCTATCGCAACGGCAACGAACCAGCCAATGACAAAAATTACAATGGCTGCGATAAAATTTGGGATAAATCTAACAAACCCTTCTCCAAATTGGGAAAATCCCTGAGTAACTGTATCTGCCCATTCATTTATAATCATAATTATTGATACATATATTGATTAATTTTCTGCCGACCTTTTTAAAATATTAGTATATTCTACCATAAAATCCCCTATTTTTGAATCAAGAGGCGTTATTCCCAGCTAGATATCCAGTTGTCCAGCAATTCTGGAGGTTATACCCTCCGCTTGGACCATCAATATCTATTATTTCCCCAGCAAAGAATAAATTGCTGATTATCTTAGATCTCATAGTTCTGGAATCTATTTCTTTCAAATCTATCCCACCAGAAGTGATTACTGCATGCTCAAATCCTAAAACCTTCTCTACATTAATTCTCAACCCTTTAATTGTTTTAATAAGATTTTCTCTTTCTTCTTTTGTAATCTCACTCCCCTTTTTGCCTTCTTTAATATTGGAAAATTCAATTATCAGATTAATGATTTTTAGGGGCAATAAATCATGTAAAATATTTTTAAAATATTTCTGAGGATTATTAGAAAAATCTTTTTGTAAACGCACATCTAATTGTTTCTCATCCAGGCCCGGCTTTAAATCTAAAATAGCCTCCACTTTTCCATTTTTTAATAACTCCCCGATTTCTTTGCTTAAGTCCATTACTATCGGACCGCTGATGCCAAAATGGGTGAATAACATTTCTCCCAGTCTTTTTGAGATCTTCTTATTGTTCTGCATTATAGATATCTCCACATTTTTTAGAGACAATCCTGCAAGTTTTTTAATCCATTTATCCTTAGCAACCAATGGAACTATTGCCGGATTAAGCGGAGTAATAGTATGGCCTAATTTTTTTGCCAGAATATATCCGTCTCCAGTAGATCCTGTTTGAGGAAAGGTTTTCCCTCCTGTAGATAAGATGTAGCTATTGGCAATAATTTTATCCTTTCCATCCGTAATAATCTCTTTTATTCTTCCTTCTTCAATTTTCGCATCAATAATTCTTGTATTTCTTTTGATAATCACTCCTCCTTTTCTTAAATAATTAGTCAGACAATTTAAAACATTAACTGCGAATCCATGCAATGGAAAAATTCTTTTCCCTCTCTCAATATTCGTTTTCACTCCCCTATTCTCAAAAAAATCTATTGTTTCTTTTACGCCAAAAATAGAAAGACCGGGAAAAAGAAACCTCCCATTCTTTCCAAATCCTTTTAGAAATAGTTTATTATCAAACTCTGCGTGAGTAATGTTACATCTTCCTTTCCCGGTTAAAAGCAGTTTTCTCCCTAATTTATCGTTTCTCTCTATTAAAATCACCTTAGCTCCTAATTCAGCGGCTCTCCCTGCAGCCATTATTCCAGCAGGACCGCCGCCAATTACAGCAACGTCATATAATAATGTGTTTTTCATGATTTTAATCCTTTAGCTACTATGTAAAATTCCTTGCTTTTCTTAAAAACTGCCTTCGGTCTTGCATGTTTTAAGAATTCAAAATGTTTTCCCACTTCTTTGATAAACTGATTGGCTTCATGGCTCTCAAAAACCTTGCAGATAAAATTTCCTCCTGGTTTTAAAACGTCCAAAGATATTTCAAAAGCCCTTTGGCTCAGTTCTAAAGATCTCCCGGCATCTACAAACGGAACTCCGGAAGTAGAAGGAGCCATATCAGAAGCTACAACATCATATCCTTTAAAATATTCTTTTAATTTTGAGGATTTTAGATCAAAAATATCTTCTTTTAAAAAAATACAATTCTTCGGTAGAGGAATTATTAATTCATCAATATCTATTCCCAATACTTTCCCCTTAAAACCCACAACATCAGAACAATATATTAACCAAGAACCGGGGACACAGCCTAAATCAAGCACAATATCTCCTGGTTTTATTACCTTAAACTTTTCATTTATCTCTTTTAGTTTATAAATAGACCTGGCAGGATATCCTTCCTTATGCGCTTTTTCAGTATAATGCTCTTTTTGTCTGTCTTTACGATACATATATGGTAATGTTTGCTATAAAAAGCTTGGGGTTTTTCTAGCAAGAATCCTGATGTTAATTTTTTAAAATTTACCTACCTGTGAATAAACTATTGACTTGACAACATTCTTTATGTTAAGCTCAAAATAGACAATTGAGGGACTAGGGCTTTCCTGGGCCCTCTTTTGTTTTAGGGAAAAACTTTTAATCCGCAATTTAGATATTCTTTATGTTTACTATGGAATTTAGTTTCAATTATTGCAAAAGCTTTATTTTTCCTCTTTTTATCTAGAATAGATACGCCGATAGGATAAGCGGCCAAATCAGCTATTTGATGCCCTACAATATTTTGAAGTTTTTGATTAAAAGATAGATCTAAAAACTTCGATTGTATCTCATTCTTTTTAAATAATACTTGGCCATCTGATTTGAAATGGTCTTTTGCCCTGAATGTTTCATAAACTTCGGCGAGTTTTCTATCGTTGTGTGTTTCCCTTGATTCAATTTTAAACATCAATTTATCGCTAGATCTACCAAGAAACATTACTGATCTTTCCAATATAAACCGAAAACAGAGATCGTAAGGATTATCCGGATTGTTATATTGATTTTTCAGTTTTGTTTTATTAATTGTCGCTGCGATAATTTTGAAATCCAAAGATTTAATTAGAATATCTAAACTGTTGTAGAAATCTTCCCTCTTCCTTCTATCAACTAAGCAGGCAAAATCTCCTTTTTGTTTTCTTATATCATACGAACGAAGAATAATATCATCCTTGCTGAAGTATTTAATTTTCAATTCATTTATTTTCGGTTCGGCGATTTTATAATAATAATCAAAATCAAAAATACAACCAGCTAACACAAACATAGGATAAGATTTATCTATTTTATCCAAGCTATGGTCACCTGACTCATCTAAAAACATTATCTTTGTCATTTAGCAGAGGTTTTTAGTTTGATTATCTATGTTCAATATACGAGATTTTTGACCCCTGGTCAATTTTCGCCAAGTAAAAAATGAGATTTATCTATGTAAAAGCGGGGCGCGAAGCGCAGAGCGAAGCAACTAATCAACTTTGGTGGACTGTATGAGAGCCAGTTGGAACCAGATTATAGAAGAATTAAAAGATTTTTATCAATTAGATCATGTATTAATTTGTGCCATGATTCCATGAAATACCTTCTGAATTGCGGTAAAGGCAGCTTCATACAATAAATATGATTTCTTCTTGTCTCCCTTGTATTCATCAAAGTATTCTCTAGCCTCCAAGATAATCTTTGCTGAATGGGCCAAATCACTATCTATACCTTTATAAAAATTAACCATGCTGTCAATATTCTTTATCATTTCTATGTGTTTACCAGCTTTGATATCATTTTCCTCCAAGAATACCTCTGTCCCCCAATATAAGGCAACTTTTCCTAACTCCACAGATTCGTGTGCTAACAGATCAAGGTTATTGTTTACTTCAAAACTTAAAGGAGCTCTGGTTAAAAGATTCTTAAACAAAATCCCTATATCGTAAAACGCCCAATGCAAAAATTCTTGCTTGGAATAGGTCAAATCAATATCGGAAAGAAAATTATAACCGAATACAACCTTGCTAGTCCCTGCCATACCTTCTAAAACGTTCTTTGGGATACCAAAAGGAGGATTAATGTTTTTCTCAGCCACTAAGAGTATATTGGGCGTTAAAACAAGTTGTGGTTCTTTTTTAATATTGGGAATGCCAAACCTGAATGGCAGTGAATCTATTTTAAGAGAAAAATATTCTTTGTATTTCTCCCCCGTTCTATAAAAAATATCACCTATCTCCAAATATTCTTTTGCCCCCATCTTCTCATTAACAAAAATTAAGATATTTACATTTGGTCTTTCTAGAGAGATCTTCCCAATTGTATAACTCCCCACTAAGATTATACTTTCCAGAGAACGTGATAATTGCTCTTCCAGAGAGCTAATCAAATCTTTTATTAATTCATCTATTTTTAATCTAATTTCTTCTTTTTGCATCGGATTTTATTAATATTAAGCTGTCATTTTAGTGATTTTCATACTCGTGGACTATATGAGGGCCGGTTGGAACCAACTCTTACAAGAATTGAGGTTATGGCAACAATTCCAAAAATGTTCTATGACTTCTAATCAGACTCTATTATAAAAATTATTTAACTTTAACTTTGGGAGGGTTAAGTGGATAATATTGAAACCTATTGGGAAAATAGTCCTGTTAAATTTTTGATTCCGAGTTACTAAAATGTTGATTATTAAAAAGAGAAACTGGGGATCCAACGAGGGACCCCCAGGGTGAGTTCGTAGAAAATGAGAGGATAGGTTCTTGTTCTGCCTTTGCTCCACAGATGTGGAGGAAGCACAATTACCCTTTTAAGGAGGATAACCTCCAACCTTGTCATTTTCTACTAACGTGCTACGTGAGATGCTTGGTTGCCATCTTGATTGAGAACTCTCGAGACAGCTCGAGAAGTTCTTCCAACTTGATTCCCGTTCTCTTGGAGACGCCTCCAAGTTCTCGACGGGAATTCTTACTGACTGTGAATCCATGTTCATCTGCCTTGTCCTCGAGAACGGCCAAGGCGATCTCTCCCTTCCTCTGTTCCGTCAACGCCATTATGAGCACCTCCTTGGAAGACATTACTTTCATCCTCCATATATATTATATCACATTATCATCAATATTACAATACTTTACTTCTTGTAAGCTAAAATCTAATTTATCCTTATTAGAAACAAAAAATCGCTTTTCAGCGACTTGACTCGTGGACTCGGGGAGATTCGAACTCCCGACCTCCTCATTGCAAATGAGGCGCTCTACCAGACTAAGCTACGAGCCCATATATTCCAACATTACCAGACAAAAAGGCATAAATCAAGGATTAAAATAGTTTTTTGAGACCCAGCTATATAGCCTTTGGGTATCTCTTTTAAGATAATCTGTATTAAGAATGATAAAAGCCAACCTTCTTGAATTACCTTGATTATCTTTGAAATTAAATACGAATATTCCGGTTGATTTGCTTGCTTTGATAAACCCGGTTTTTCCTCCAATCAAAGTTCCATCCAAAAAGAATATATTTTTGTTCCAAAATTTAGTATCCAGGAATCTATTTGAGCCAAAGGATAGAACTTTTTTACCTTTGGTAATATCCCAGAATAAAGGCCTTACATTAGATATGTATCTGGTTAGCTGAAATAAATCTATGGCAGTAGAAGTATTCAAAGGATCATATCCTGACACATCAGCAAAAGATGAGCTATTCATTAATATCATCTTTGCCTTAATATTCATCTTGGATACAGTGCTATTCTTCCCAAAATAGCCGGCTAAGGCCATAGCTGCATCATTAGAAGATTCTATCAGCAAGGGATAGAATAGTTCCACTATCCTATAGCTTTCACCAGCAAATAGATTAGTGGTAACTCCGTATCCGTCTTTTAATATTTGTTGTGTTACTGTAATATATTTTTCTAAATTAACATTCTCAGAAATAACTGTAGCAGTCATTAATTTGGTTAAAGATGCTATGGGTAAAATTCCCTTTTCATTTTTTTGAGGTTAAAACAAATCCATTATCTATATCAGCCACTAAGAATGCTTTTGCATCAATCTCTGGCAAATCAGTTAATCCCTCTAACGGATACTGATAATTATCTTTCTCTTTATCAATCACCAAAACAGACATTCCCTTTTTAACAGAGGAATACAGTTTTTTAATATCTTGATCAGATAATCTTACACATCCACCTGAAAAATCAGAAATCATTTTTGTGCCATCAGGATAATATGGTTCCCCATGAATGTAATATTTGCCATAGAAATGAATGGCATATGGCATATATACATCCGCAGCCCCAGACCAAGATACCTTTGTTTTTGACAGAACGGAATATAGTCCTGAAGCCGTTCCTCCCCAACTATTTAGATCTCCTTTGGCTAGAATTGGAAATTCCAAAGATACTCCCCCACTCTTATACAATCTCGCTTTCATTTCAGAAAGATTTATCTCAATGAAATCAATCTTTTGAGATATTAAATCAGATTTAATATCCGGAATTATCTTTAAATATATCTGTTCCGCTTTTTGGCCTGTTATTATTTGTTCTTCTGAAATTTCAATCTTTTTCTCTTTTTTAAAAAATAAGAAATAACAAAAAATGGTGACGTTAAAAATCAGAATCAAAACTATCAATGAAATTATAATCTTTTTGGCTTTCATAAAAAAAGAGTGGAATCATCACTCAATTCTTGTGATTAAGTTAGATACATTTCTATTAATGTTTTTTACTATCAAAAGCAAGTAAATTCTCTAGTTCAGAAACTCTTATCTCTAACTGTTCAAATTCCGTACGATAAATCATTCCTTCCAAACGTTTTAAGATTAATTTGTCGTTTTCTTCTAATCTATTCACGCTTCCTTCCAATCTATCTAATCTTTTTCCAAAAGTTTTACCCATAGAATCAAATTCTCCATGAACCATTAATGCTAAATCTTCAATTGTTACAGTTTTCTTTTTCATATTTTTTATTATATATGATATTAACCCAAGGTCAATTCTTGTGGGCGCGCGTGGAGTCGAACCACGGACCTCAGCTTTATCAGAGCTGCGCTCTAGCCAACTGAGCTACGCGCCCAATAGTTAGGTATTCTATCAAAAAACCTTTAAAATTTCAATCTTTTTTACTTGTACCTCAAAGCATCCAGAGGATCAAGCTTAGCTGCTCTTTTCCCCGGGAAAAATCCTGCAATAAATCCGACGACTCCGGAAACGACCATTAAGGTTACCATAAACCAAAGGGGATACTTAAATAGTTTTATACTCTGTCCTCCAAAAGCCCTGGCTAAGATATTTATAATAAGATTAAATGCTTGGCCTCCTAAAATTCCAATCAAGAGTCCCGTGACTCCTCCTAAAAATCCCATAATGGTAGCTTCAACGGAAAATAATACCAAAACGTCTTTTTTTGAAGCGCCCATAGCTCTCATAATTCCAATTTCTTGGGTCCTTTCAAGCAATGTTACAGTCATAGTATTAACCATGCCTATTGTAGCTACCATCAAAGCTACTGCCCCGAAAAACCCTAAAGCTATCTGAATACCCCTGAATATCTTATTAGCCTGGTCAATCGTTTCAGACAAAGAAGATACCTGAAATCCCCCATCTAATAATGCTGCTCTGACTGTTTCAATATCTCTGCTTTCCAAAACTCTTACCTTGGCTATTTCATATTCCAAAGAAGTTTCAACTTCTTTGGCTATATCGCGCATTGGAAAAAGTATGGTTACTGATTCCGCTCCCTCTATCACTCCGACAATTTCATACTGATCGTCAAAATTAACAGTAATCACATCTGTCTCTAGATCCTCTTCTGGAAGGATAAATATCTGGATTGAAGCCTTTTTCCCTATTATCTCCTTACTATCTGTAAATCCAAATAATTGAACAACCGCCTCCGAAACCATTATTTCTTTTTTTACATCGTCCATCAGCTTCCCCGTTTGCGCAGGGATACCATCATATTTCAAATAATTATTACTTACTCCCCTTAAAATTACATTACCCACTAAATCTCCCAAAGATACTTGCGAAGAAAAAGAAATCATCGGAGCTATATCTTTAACTCCTTTGATTTGCCTTAATTCGCTGATCTTTTCATTATTTAAGATGATGGTATCTGGTTGAGCGCTGGTAATGGTTAAGCTTAAAAGCGTATCGCTATCGACTATTCTTTCCAGCAAAAGGTTTTGCAATCCGTAGCCCAATCCGATCAAAAACAATACTGCTCCGCTTCCTACTCCCATGCCTAAAATCGTAAGCCAAGTTCTGCTTGGCCTGGTCTTAAACATTCTTGATGATAGCTCAAATAGATCAATCAGTTTCATCTGTTTTATGCTGGCTTAAGATAACTTCTAATTTTCTCGTAAAATTCCTGGCAGTTGTTCTGTTAAGACCGATCCCTCCCTCTTTAAATGATTTATCCAAAAATTTTTCAAAGACTTCTACCGTATCAGCTCCGCTTATCCTCGCCTCTATCGCTTCGTCTAATCTCTGAATCTGAAGATATGAAAGCTCTCCTCTGAAATCATCAAGTAAGAATCCTCTGAACTTGCTGGCCAATTCCATCTTTCTCATCACATCAATTTCCGGCTGAATCTGCTCTCTTAAAACTCCTACTCCTTCTATTATCGCCTCAATCTTTCTGATAAACAAGTCGGCTGTTTGCTTGTATAATCCTACTCCCCCAACTTCTATCGGCTTATCCAAGATATTATATAAATCCTGAAGATCTAATTCTCCATTTAAATATTTCCCAATAGATTCTTCCAGCACCTTATTCTGTGTTTCAGTCAGATCATGAGTTAAATATTCGGTTAGAACCTTGGCTTTTAATTCCTCTTGGGGAGTATATGGAAAAGTCCTGGCCATCCTGTCAATTTCCGTAAATAATCTATCTTCGCTAGTAATCTCCTTGATTTGTCTTTTCTCCGGGTTTATCGTTTCTCTGATAATCTTTCCGTCTTTCAAATGATACACCCTATGAGCATAGCTTAAATATCTCGGGTCATGGGTAACCAGTACTATCGTCTTTTTATCCTTTTCATTGATATCGCACAATGTCTGCAATACCACTTCTGCTGATTTCGTATCAAGGTTTCCTACTGGCTCATCAGCCAGAATAATTTCTGGATCATTTATTAAAGATCTGGCAATAGCTACTCTTTGTTGCTGGCCGCCAGACAAAGCCATCGGAAATTGATCCTTCTGGGGCGATATGCCAAATCTTTCTAATAGTTCTCTGGCTTTAATAGTCCGTCGAGCTATGCTTTCTTCCAAAAATATCTTTGGAAGCATAATGTTTTTGATAACATTAATGCTAGGTATCAAGAAATATGCCTGAAAGATTATTCCTACTTGTTTTAACCTGTAATATGTTAAATCCCTTTCGCTGAATGTCTTTAGATCTTTCCCTGAAATTAGAACCTGGCCGTCTGTTGGTCTTTGAAGTCCTAAAATAGTATAAAGGACGGTTGATTTTCCACATCCGGACGGACCAAAAAGAATAACAAATTCACGTGGATAGATTTCCATGTTTATACCATCCAATGATCTCACTTCGTTGGATTTCCCCAGGTTATATATGACCTTAAGATCTTTGGTTTTAATTAACGGCTCCATGGTCTTTACATTACTCTAGCAAACCTATCTTAACATTAAAAGATTAGAATTTCTTGGTCCAGCCGAATATGTCTTCAAAATTCTTGATAATTACTTCAACTACGGTTTCCGTCTGCTTCGGAGTCAATATCGTAAATTCTCTTGATTTAGCCTTATTCCCGAATAAATCTTCCGATTCAACCCAGAATTTATAAACCGTAGATGGCTTGAATTTAGTCAGAACGACTACATGTTTTGTTACCATTGAAGAATCTTTGGGAGAATCGGAGGTAAGGGCATTTGTTGCAGTCCCCTCTTGCCAGAATACCTGGCTGGTTGATTGTTCATTGGTATTCCAGGTAACAATTGTTTGAATCTTCACTTCTTTTCCTGGATACAATGTTGAATTAGCCCTCACCTGAGTCATCTCTGGAGGAATATCGTCTTTCCCTGTTGTAAATTGCACTTTATCGCTTTTTGCCTCGTTATCATATTCATCTTTGGATATTAACTGAACCGAATACGTAATATTTTGTTTTAAATTTTCCAATTTCAAAGCATGTCTTTTTACAAAGTTAGGATCTCCTTGAGATAATGTCTTTCCTGATTCAAAGTCTGTATATTCAATTATTGCATTTGAAGGAACATTGGTATCCCAACCGAATTCAACATCATTATTTTGAATCTTTGTAATTCTGAAATTGGAAATTTCAAGATTTACTGATTTGGTAAAGAATGTAATATCTAGTGATTCTGCTTCCGGACCGATAGATATCTTAGAACGGACCTGAACATGATACATTGTAGAGGATTTCAAACCCGTGATATCAACTGAATGGAATGTAGTTGATTCATCGGCATTGCCAACCACATTTTTATACGGCTCTGAAGCATTAGCATTGTATTCATCTGCGCTAGCATAGGCAACGATAGAGTTTGATTCTTTGTCAGTAATCCAAGACACTCTAGCAGAATCTTCATATGGTTCAATCTTCGGAAGCTCTCCGGCAATTAAAGGCGCTTGAATTCTTTTTTCAGCTGTTTCTTGTAATGCTTTTGATACTTGGCTGATATCATACGGATTGCTCATCTTCTGAATCATTCCTAAAACCGTATTCACTATGCTTTCTTGATTTTCTGGTCCGCCCACTCCTTCTTTGGTTCTGAATACATCATTTACACTCCTGGACATGTTCCCTTTGGAATCCAAAGAGATTACCCTGAAATTATACACAGTATCAGGGAATAGTTCTTGCAATTCTACTTCATGTCCGCTTCCTCCTATCTCATATGACCCGGAAATATATCCATAGTCATTGGTAAATCCGTATTCTACCAATTGACTAGCGTTCTCATTGGTAGTCCATCTGATTTTAATTGAATCCGCTTGTATGTCAGCTGTACTAATTCCAGTAATATTCGGAGCGTCAACATCTACCTGAGCAGCCGCACCTCCGCCTCCCCCTCCTATAACTACAACTGAAGAAGCAGTTGTAGTTCTGAAAGAATATCCATCTCCATCATTATCGTCTTCTGCCGTATTATCTGCCGCATCTTTGGAAATGACTTTCAAATAGTATTGGGTTTGAGCTGCAAGACCGGTAATTGTTACGGCATGAACTTTAGTCAAAGTAGTATCTTCATCTGAAAGAGTCCCAAAGCTGTCGCTTGTTCCATATGACACTCTTGAAGTACTGTTATCATCAGTAGTCCAGACAACTATAGCCGAACTGCTGGTGATCAAAGGGATGCTAACATTGGAAATCAATGGGGCTGTAGTATCTGATGTAGTGGTGAAAGAATAGTACTCCCCCTCATTATTATCCGGGGTTGAATTTCCGGAAGTATCCTGAGATCTGACTTGGAAATAGTAAGTGGTTCCTTCTGTTAATCCGCCGATCGTAACCGAATGAGCAATTGTCGCATCGTCAACATTGCCAGCCATCAATCCCAAAGATATAGTTGTGCCATAGTCAACGATAGAATTGCTTGACTCATCTGTTGTCCAAGTAATTCTAACAGATGTTCCGGTAATATTTGATGTAACAACGCTGGAGATTATAGGAGCAGTTGAATCCGCTTTTGCACCGGCTGTAGTGAAATTGGATATGGAAGAAATCCCTTCATTGTTTGCCGCATCTTTTGATTTAGCTCGGTAATAGTATTTGGTATTAGCGTTAAGACCGGAAATGACAACGCTATGCGATGTTGTTAAATCACTAATCAAATCAGTGCTGCCAGATCCAGATAAGTCAGAGCTGGTCGCATATTCTACTTGGCTTGTACCAGCTTCATTTGTCGTCCAGACAATGGTAGCTGAACTCCTGTCAACTACCGGGGTTCCTAAAGTAACTGTTGGAGCGGTTGTATCGGCTGTAGTGGTAAAGGTATAGTACTCACCCCCGTTGTTGTCTGTTGTAGTATTACCGGCTTCATCTTGTGATCTAACCTGTAAATAGTAAAGGGTGTTTTGAGAAAGATTGGTTAAAGAAACGCTATGGCTGGTTACTAATTCCTCCATATCTCCTTTTAAGATACCCAAAGCAATAGAGATCCCGTAATCAACTATTGAATTAGCCGCTTCGCTAGTAGTCCAAGTAATAGTTGCTCCTGTTAAAGATATTCCGGAAATTGAAACACCTGAGATGACCGGCTCAGTGCTGTCTTCTTTGGAAGTGGCTGTTGTAAAATTATATATATTTGAAACACTTTCATTATCAACTGCATCCTTTGACTTTACCCGGTAATAGTAGGTGGTGTTGGCTGTAAGGCTGGAGATAACGACACTGTGCTGGAGAGTCAGATCTGTAACAAGAGTGGTGCTGGTAGATCCGGATAGATTGGAAGTGGTTGCATATTCTACTTGGCTTGTTCCAGCTTCATCTGTTGTCCAGGTAATGGTGACGGAATTCCTGTCGATAACAGAAGTATCAACATCAGATATTACAGGAGCAGTTGTATCTGCCGTAGTAGTAAAGGTATAGTATTCACCTCCATTGTTGTCTGTTCTCCTGTTACCAGAAGAATCAGATGATCTGACTTGGAAATAGTAAAGGGTGTTTTGAGAAAGTCCTGTAAGAGATATACTGTGGCTGGTAGTAGAATCATCAATGTTGCCAGTCATAGAGCCAAGGGCGGTTGTTAATCCGTAATCAACAATGGAGTCGGAATCCTCATTGGTAGTCCAGGTGATGGTTGCTCCTGAAAGAGTGATGCTTGAGGTGGCAACACTGCTGATGATGGGGGCGGTAGAATCAGCCTTGGCTTGAGCGGTAGTGAAATCATATATACTAGATGTAGCCAAGTTGTTGGCTGCATCCTTTGACTTTACCCGGTAATAGTAGGTGGTGTTGGCTGTAAGGCTGGAGATAACGACACTGTGCTGGAGAGTCAGATCTGTAACAAGAGTGGTGCTGGTAGATCCGGATAGATTGGAAGTGGTTGCATATTCTACTTGGCTTGTTCCAGCTTCATCTGTTGTCCAGGTAATGGTGACGGAATTCCTGTCGATAACAGAAGTATCAACATCAGATATTACAGGAGCAGTTGTATCTGCCGTAGTAGTAAAGGTATAGTATTCACCTCCATTGTTGTCTGTTCTCCTGTTACCAGAAGAATCAGATGATCTGACTTGGAAATAGTAAAGGGTGTTTTGAGAAAGTCCTGTAAGAGATATACTGTGGCTGGTAGTAGAATCATCAATGTTGCCAGTCATAGAGCCAAGGGCGGTTGTTAATCCGTAATCAACAATGGAGTCGGAATCCTCATTGGTAGTCCAGGTGATGGTTGCTCCTGAAAGAGTGATGCTTGAGGTGGCAACACTGCTGATGATGGGGGCGGTAGAATCAGCCTTGGCTTGAGCGGTAGTGAAATCATATATGCTAGATGTAGCCAAGTTGTTTGCTGCATCCTTTGACTTTACCCGGTAATAGTAGGTGGTGCTTGAAGTGAGACTTGAAAGAATTACGCTATGCTCTTGGCGTAAATCAGTTACCAAAGTAGTGTTAGTGGAGCCTGACAAATCATGGCTAGTAGAATATTCCACCTGGCTAGTGGCATCTTCATCTGTATCCCAGGTAATGGTAGCAGAATTTCTATCAATAACAGGGGCATCAACATCAGAAATCACCGGATTGGTACCGTCTGCCGTAGTGGTAAAGGTATAGTAATCCCCTCCGTTATTATCCGTAGCAGTGTTTCCGGAAGAATCTTGAGATCTGACTTGGAAATAGTAAAGAGTATTAGAAGTCAAGCTAGTTAAACTGACTGTATGAGTAGTTGTTGCATCGCTGGTACTGCCGGCTAGCTGACCTAAAGCTACTGTTATTCCGTAATCAACAATGGAATCAGAATTTTCATCTGTTGTCCAGGTAATTGTAGCTCCTGAGAGAGTAATACTTGATGTAGCAACAGCGCTGATCACTGGAGCAACTACATCTTCTTTAGCAGTAGAAGTTTCGAATGATCCAACGCTAGATGTCGCCTCATTGTTATATGCGTCCTGAGATCTGACGTAAAAGTAATAGATCGTGTCTGCGGTTAACGACGATAGTAATACGCTATGTTCTTTTCTTAAATCTAAAACTTGAGTAGTTTCAGAAGAACCAGACATATCCTCATTGATGGAATATACTACCTGGCTAGTGGCATCTTCATCTGTATCCCAGATAACAGTGGCAGAGTTTCTATCTTTTACTGGAACTGTAACGTTGCTGATAACTGGCGGAGTTTCATCAGCAACAGTTATAAAACTATAATACACCTCGCTGTTGTTATCAGTTGTTAAATTCCCTGCTCTATCTCTGGACTTGACCTGATAGTAATATGTAGTATCTACTGTGAGATTTATCAATGAAACCGTATGGCTTGTAGTATATATTCCTTCATCCCCTGCCAGATAATTCAAGTTTTCTGTTGAAGTTCCGTATTCAACAATGGAATTGGCATCTTCGCTTGTCGTCCAAGTGATGTCTGCTGAATCCATATCAATATTTGATGTCTGAATGCTTGAGATGACAGGCGGAGTAATATCCGGAGCGGTTTCGGTTGTAAAAGTATAGTCTTGAGATACTGCTTCCACTCCTTCAGAGTTAGAAGAACGGACTCTGAAATGATACGTTGCATCTGATAACAGTCCGGTTAAACCAACAGAATGGCTAGTAGTCATTGTAAAACTTCCTTGAGAACTTCCATAGGAAGTATCTAAACCATATTCCACAAAAGAAGTAGAAGAAATATCTGTTGTCCAGGCAACTGTTGCTGCATTATGCGTCACATTTGAGAATTGGATATTAGAAATCGTTGGCGGATTGGAAGAAGAAGCTAAGGTTGTAAAAGAATATCCTGTTCCGCTGTTGTTATCTACGGCAATATTGCCAGAAGGATCGGTTGATTTGACTCTGGCATAATATGTTGAATTAGGAACTAATCCCACTAAAGTGATTGAGTGGCTGGTAGCCATTGTCGGATCTCCCTGTTCCAGATTGTATGTTGTAGTTGCCAAAGAATAGCCAACATATGAATTGGATTCTTCATCTGTGGTCCAGGTGATGGTGATTTGATCTTTTCCAGGATCTCCTACAGAAACAAGAGAAATTACGGGAGCAGTAACATCATTGGGATCTGCGGAAGTAGTAAAATTATTATCCGAAGAAATCCCTTCATTACCTACCGCATCTTTTGAACGAACCCTGTAATGATATGTGGTAGCTGGATCTAGATCGTGGGGTAAATTAACAGTATGGGATTGAACAGAATCATTCTGTCCATATATTCTTCCATAACTGGTTGTCGGGCCGAATTCAACAAAAGATGATGAATTTTCATCTGTTGTCCATGTAATGGTGGCTGTATTATATGCCAAATTGGAAGAACCGATATTTGATATTACTGGCGGCGTAACATCGGCGCTGGAAGCTATTGTTGAAAAATTATACTCATCAGATACGGAAACGTTTCCAGAGCTATCGCTTGATCTAACTTTGTAATAATATGTTGTTTCACTGGTTAGCCCCGATAGAATGATTGAATGGGAAGTTTCAAAAACGAATTTCCCCTGCAAGGTTCCAGTAATGAATCCTGTGCTGGTGGAAAATTCAACAAATGAGTCAGCTGCTTCATCTGTTGTCCAGGTAATGGTAGCTGAATTTTCTTTTAAATCAAATGAGGAAACACTTGAAATCCCGGGGCCGCTGCTGTCAGGCGTATCAGTTATAAAATCATATATTAATGATTCGCTGCAATTATCTGAAGCATCGCAAGATCTGGCTTTGTAGTAGTATTGAGTGCTGGAATTCAATCCTCTTAATGTTACCGAATGAGAATTAGTATATCCGCTTACTCCCTGGCTCGGAGAACCATCTGGAACAGTAGAGGTAGTTGAATAATATACATTGGAAGAAGAAATTTCATCAGTTGACCAAGTTACGACAACTGAATTGATTGTCGGCGTTCCATTGCTTACGGAAGAAATGGTTGGAGAAATATAGTCTTCTGGATTTCCTCCTGCTGTTTGAGAAACCGTGGAGGAGTAATCGGAATTATTAATGATATCGTCAACTGATTTTGTTTTGTAATAGTAAGTAGTGCTTGAAGCCAAACCAGTATCTAGTAAATAATTTAAATTGGTATCAGTGATAGTAGCAAAAGCGCTAAAATCAATCCCATCTGTTGATCTGAATATTTCGTATCGAATCCAATCAGATTCTGTTGCTTTATCCCAAGTGGTAAATATTCTATATTCTCCGGTATTAGGATTAGATACGTCCTGAATATACATATTTCCAGGTACAGCAGGCGCATTATTATCTAGGGTGATTGTATCGGTATATCCTGTAACTTCATTAGCATGAGCATCTTTAAATTTAAGATAGACTGTTTTCTCGCAACCATATTCCTGATCAGCGCAATAGGCATTAAGATTCCAAGCAAACGATGTCGCATATGCCTGCCATTCTTCTGTATCAAATACTCCATCGTTTGAAGCCATGAAATAGATGTCTGTATTGTCTGTACAAGAAAGATTAAGAGTCACCGCTATATCCTTTGCCTTATCATCCACATAGATAGTGGTAGTGGCATTTCCATTAATATTAAATCCTGATCCTCCTCCTGTTGGTGTACCGACAACAGGATCTTTCGTATCAAATTCAAATGTAGAGGAATCAGAGCTTCCTACCTGACGAGCAGCATTTCCATCATTAGCAACTACTCTGACTTTTACGGTATCATTTGATGCCCATAATCCTATAACATCTTGATCCGCATCCCAGGATATTGATTTGCTTGTACCGGTTGCCACAGAACCAACATCTCCTGTGGTTGCCACAGCCAAAACCCAAACTGTCTGGCTGGCAGCATGAGCTTTTTTGTAAAACAAGGTATTGTTAGCGCCTCTAGCTATCCCTGATAAAGTATTTCCATCTTTATTAGAATAGGTCATCATTTCATTTTCTATCTGTATTGTCCCTGTAGCATTGAAATAGCTGGCATTTGTTCCTGCCAATGTTACCGAAGTAGCACCAATAGTTTGCTCTGAATTAAGAGTAACTCCTAAGTCGTATAGCAGATATATTGTCCCTGTTGCTTCTTCATTTTCATCAAAATCATATGTAACTGTGACTATTCCATCTGTCCCTTGGGATGCAGAAGCAGAGCTTACTGTCGGTTCCGTATTTACAACATACGTTATCTGTACCTCTTCTAAAGTAGGAGTGTTGCTCAAAGAATCGGTAACCATGTATACCCTGTATTGCACCCATACATCATCTATACCGTCTTTTAACATTGCATCTATATTCTCTCCTGTCGGATCTGTGAAGTATGTTGTTGTGGAGCAACCTTCTCCGCCATTATCTGGACCGCACCAGTCAGTCCAGACATTAGGGCTATCATCGCTGGGATCAACAGGCGTTCCATTATCATTATTTGAAGCAGTCCTGATCTGGAACAGAATATCAGTATCTATATTCAAAGATTCTGTCCATTTGATAGAGCTTAATATTGTTGTTGTGTCTGTAGTATGGTATTGAGACGAATACAAAGGATATGGAGGATACAGCTGATACCTATTAATCGTATCTGAAAAAGCAGAAGCACTGTCTGAATATCCTCCGAATACATATATTGTGTTATTAGAAGAATCAAATATCGCGCTTGTCCCTCTTAATGTTTTTTCAAATATTTCTGTTTGGGTAGTAGCGCTAGTTACATCAAAATTGACTACCTTATCTAAATATACAGATGTATCTCCACTCAAGTAATACCCTCCAAAAATCATAATCTTTTGGATTGTTCCAGCTCCCATGCTCTGATAGTAAGCCGCACTGGTATATGCTCTTTTTGTAGGCAAGGTAATTCCTGCCAATTCGCTTGCCCCGGAATTCGGGCTCTGGGGATCAAAAACATATATCTTATTTGTAAAGTCAGCTGCATCAGAATCGTATCCTCCAAATATATATATCTTCCCATCAACAGGATAATATGCGGCAGATGCTCCTTTTAAATGTACTGGCAAACCAGATGTCGTATTAGAGACAGCCCCTGTTGCTGGATTAAATTGAACAATTGTATTCAAGTATTGAGGATTATTCGAACCATCCAAATAGAATCCTCCGAAGATATAGAACTTGTTTACATTGGGGGCAAAAACTGCTGGAGCATATTCTCTGCCAATACTTGATGGCAAATTGTATCCAGTATCAGCAGCATTACTTGAAGGGCTGGCCGGATTAAAAGAATATATATCAGCATTAAAAGTACTTCCACTGTTGTTATATCCTCCAAAGATATATATTTTCCCATCAACAGTGCCGGCAATATCAGCGCTATGCCCTCTTAATTGTATTGGTAATACTCCAATCCCTGTAGTAGTAGCAGTATCCGCTACTGGATCATATTGAGTAATCTGAGTTAAGTATGTTGGATCATGTGATGATACATCTTGGTAATATCCTCCAATGATATATGCCTTACTTGTTGTGGCATCATATGCAGCAGCAGTATCTTCTCTTCCGGAAGAAAGAACTGCTGTGGAAGTAGGAACAGTTGCTGAAGTAGGTATTGTAATACTGGCTCCGGTATTTAAATTTCCTTCATTGGTCAGCCATTTGGTCCATCCATTTTGATAGTTATCATGCCTTGGGTATTCTGCGCTCTGTCCCCCAGACCAGTCAGTTTGGGTCCAGATATATGAAAGACCGGAAACCTGGGCAGTAAAATATATTGATACTGCCAGAATAATTAAAAAAATAGTTCCAAAAGTAATAAATCTATGGTTTTTGAAGAAATCAAAAATGTTAAAGAAGATGTTTTTTTTCTTCTCGGTAAAAGCATTAAATTCAGATTTAAAATCCAGATGCTGCAATTTAGATTTATGTTATTTATTCTATCAATTTTACCATAAAAAGCGTTGCAAAGTAACGCTTTTATGTGGATAAAATTAGGGGAATATATGCCGACATTAGCAGTGTGGTATCGGTATATCCATCGTTGATGAAACCTCGCAATTTGAAATCGTATCCCCTATTCCATAATGACGGCACCTATGCCTTGCTGAAGCGCTATCAACCTGATTCCAGTAAATTTGATATTATTCATGGCTAAGAAGTATTAAGATCTGTATTAGTAATAATCTCTTCTGCAATCACTCTCCTATCAATGCTTCCATTGTTTATTAATCAAAAAAGAACCAGATGTTTTTGAAACTCTAGCTGGGTTTTGCTTTCAGATAGCTAGACAATTCTTTTTGGAGATTCTTTTATCATCCCTGTTTGATAATATTGATATAAAAGATGTCTATCAGGAGGGTTATTTTTAACAAATGTTTTTAAAATAATATTTTTTATAAAAAATATAAAATTAAAAAGCTTTGTTTTCCAGTATAACCACTCTTCTTTCTAAGACACTAGATCCTCCGCGGGAAACCTTTTGAGATAATTCGTTTTTTATTATCCCTAAATCAAGTTTAATCATATTTAAATCATTATCTATTTTTTCAAATTTTTCATCTACTTTATCAAATCTCTGATCATGCTCTTCAAGCTTTTCAGTGTTAGAAGCTACTTGTTTTGCCAAGATTTGAATACTTCCCTTTAAATCTTCTGCAACAACGTCAAAATGGCGCATTGTTTGCTCCTAGTGTTCTTTTAATAATTGCTTGATATTCTCTTCTGCCATATACAATGGCTATATTACATAGAAATATGCTGTCAACAATTGTATTTTAAAACATATGATTTCAAAATATAATCTTCCTTACTTTAGAACAACTAACAACAATACAGAAATATCAAGGTTTTTAAAAAAGAAATTTCTGGCAAGGATTAAAAATATATTTCCATATCACTATTTAATACAAGCAAATCATTCTAAAATCTTAAAAGGGATAAAATTGCTTTCTGATAAATATCCTTATTTTCTGCGTTTAGATATTTCTATGTATTATCCTTCAATTAATCATAGAATTCTGATTGAAAAACTTCCGGAAATATATAAAAAGATTTCAGATAAACCGATTTCAAAAAGATTATATAAATATTTTAAAGATGATATTCCCGTATTTTTACAGAAATCACCATATCAGAAAGGTTTGCCTATCGGCTCTTCCCTTTCTCACATACTAGCCGGCATTTTTCTGCTATTTCTGGATTTAAGAATAAAAAATCCTTTTTTGAGATTTAATGATGACTATCTAATCTTTTGCAAAACTGCAAAAGAACCAGAATTAATCCTTAAAAATACAATTGTTCCTACATTAAATGAATTGGATTTGGAATTAAATTACAAAAAGTTAAATTCTGGAAGATTTCATAAGGATAAGGTTAATTTTATCGGTTTTGAATTCTTTTCGGGGCATCTCCTTATCCAAAAAGAAAAACTGGAAGAATTTAAAAGAAAGATTACAGAAATTACCAGATTAAACAGAAACAAATCCAAAGAAGCAATTATTAAATCGTTCAATAACAAAATCAAAGGATTTGGTCATTATTACAAGCTTGCGTCTTGCAAGACTGATTTTAAAGATCTGGATTCTTTTATCAGAATGCGCTTAAGAAGATATCTGTTAAAACAGAGGAATTTACTTCCAAAACAAGGAAATCTTGTTTTGACAAATGAATATTTAAAACAGATTGGTTTAAAATCATTGGAAAGGATAAAAAGCAGAATTAAAGAGAAAAGACCATTAAAACCAAAGAAAAGAACAAATAGTTCTTTTCCATGGAAAAGTATAGAGGATGCAAGCATTAAATACAAGATTGACTATATTATCAAACAGATTCAATTCTTAAGCACTACGATAAAAAGAATAGAAGAAAGATTGAAGAAAACGGAAAAGAGCTTGCAGGAGAAGAAATGAGGAAAAACAGAATGTTTTTTCTTGAAAGATATAAGAAAACGTCTAAGGGTTTACCCATGGACAAGGGTTTGGGAAGATGATCATATTGTTACTTTTCGACACAGTATGCGCTTAGAGGAGTTGCAAGGTGCATTAGACTCCGTCATGCAGGTGGTAGGAGCCGATGTACCCCCCTCCGTCATGCCGTTGGCCGAAGTCCAGGATGCGCAGTCCGTGCCTTTGCTGCAGCCCCAAGCCGCGCCGTCGTCGCAAGTAGCTTCGAGTACGGCCCGTCTCAAACCCAGGCTTGTGTTGGTCCAGCCAACGTCCCAGCTGTAGTATGTCGCGTTAGACGCGGCAGAAGGTGCACACGCTGTGTTAAGGGATGCAAAGACGTATCCCGCCCCGCATCCCGTAACGCATTTTGCATTGGCGCCGCTAATCCCTCCCAGATTTCCGGTATAAGTACTACTAGTTTTGCAATAACTGATGTCAGAGGTGATGTTAACCGGGAGGCCATCTATAACGTCCGCATCCAATCCACTCCCTGATCCATCATTGCTTCCTGTCCATGCAGTACCACTTATCTTACTTGCAGCAATAGCAGCAGAAGCATTTATATCCGCATTCATAATTGCACCATCAGCAATATGGGTGCTAGTGACCGCCCCTGTACCAATAACAGTGCTGGTAACAGATCCTGCGGCCATATCAGCAGTGGCAATAGTTCCATCATCAATATCAGCACTTACTATTGTCTCATTCGCGATATCAGCACTAGCAATAGTACCATCAGCAATATGGGTGCTAGTGACCGCCCCTGTACCAATAACAGTGCTGGTAACAGATCCTGCGGCCA
>CAZTRD010000010.1:24090-31268 GCA_964616145.1 uncultured Candidatus Saccharibacteria bacterium
TACCAATAACAGTGCTGGTAACAGATCCTGCGGCCATATCAGCAGTGGCAATAGTACCATCAGCAATATGAGTGCTAGTGACCGCCCCTGTACCAATAACAGTGCTGGTAACAGATCCTGCGGCCATATCAGCAGTGGCAATAGTTCCATTTAGTATCGCTCCCGTATCCACGCTCCCATCTGGAAGATATCCAGACGCATCTGAGATATATATTTTTGTTGTCCCTGTTGCTGTTGCAGTTCCATATCCATCAAGGTATCTGGCATTAACATCTGCAGCTCCGGTGTTTAATCCAGCAGCTTTTAAGAATGGCACTTGCCCTGAAAATACGATATAGAGCATTAATGCAGTAATTCCTACGCATATGCCTACGATAAACGTATACAATCCCTGTCTATTTAACATCTTCATATATTTTAAAAATAATTAATTATATTAATACATTCTAACATTGCAAGAAAAGATATCAAGCATAAGCTGTGAATAAACTTTATTTCCGCTCATCTCTGAAAGTATACTCAAACAGTATACTTTCAGAGCCCATCCAAGAAACAAAATTACTTTACCCCGATAAAATCTAAGTAATTCTCCTTACTGATAACCTGATATTTGGCATTCTTATAGCTTCCAAACCAATCCTTAGGTTTTTTTATTTTTGATTTAGGCGACCATTTAATTTCGAATCCATAAAATGTGCCGTTTTTCTCTTCTACTAAATCGATTTCCTGTCCATCGTAAGTTCGCCAAAAATAGCTGGTTTCAGATATCATTTCATAACTATTCTTTTTTGATCTTTCCATGACAACAAAATTCTCAAATAAAGCACCTATATCATCACGATCTTTTAAATTATTAAATTGAGAAATAACTGCATTACGGATTCCATTATCATAAAAATAGTATTTTCCCTTGCCAGAAATTTCTTTTCGCAAATTCCTATTAAATCCTCCCACTCGTTTTATAACAAACGCTTTCTCTAAAATATCCAAGTATCTCCCTACTGTTTTAACATCTAATCTTACTTGCGTAGCCAATTCATTGAGAGAAACCTCATCGCCAACTTGAGAAGCAAGCAGTTTTAATAAATCGAAAAAGTATTTTGAGATTCAACCTCTAAGCATTTCGAAATCCTACTTCTGCAAATCAAATCTACGCTCTATTTAAATTATTTAGATAGACTTCAGCCTAAAAGGGTAAAGATATTGAATAGTGGTTTCCATTAGGCGTGCTTTTGATTCCGTGGACAAATTAACTACTATGGCACTCTTTGGCGAATATGCTTTTATAAAATTACGGAGACCTAAGGGAATAATTGCTTTTTTGATGCTTGATTTTACTTCAATCGGTACCATTTTTTCCCCTTCCAAAATTAAAAAATCAATTTCGCTGCCCTGCTTGGTCCGCCAAAAACGGATTCTCTTAAAAGGGGTTAGGTAAAGCAAAATTTCTTTAAAAACCGCGTTTTCCAATACAAAACCGCTGTCGGGTCTTTCTTCCATTAGAGAAAAATTCTCTAAGGCATAATTCCGTAAGCCAGAATCATTAAAATATATTTTGTTTTGTTTAATTATTTCCTGGCGAGAGTTTTTAAAAAAGGGAAGAAGAGGGGTAATTACAAAGGTATCCTCTAGGGCCTTTATATATCTTTCAATTGTTCCCCTATCTAAGCTTAAAGAATTAGAAAGTTCGCTTATGTTGATTAACTGACCGGTTTGTCCAGCTAAAAGCTTAACCAATTTTGAAAAACCAAGCCTATTTTTAATCTCTAAAAATCCAACGATATCCCTCTCAATGTATGAAGTGTAAAGTTCGGCTAAGGTTGCTTGTTTCTCTTCTTTAGTATTAGAAAGAACTACCCTGGGATAACCACCCCAAACAGCATATTCTTCAAAAAGCAAATTTAACTTTTTTTGAGATAAGGAAGAAACTTCTCTCCCCTCTTCTAAAACTTTAACTAAATTTTTGTTTTTTACTCTCAAAAACTCAAAAAATGAAAACGAGGATACATAAAATACCCGCTTCCTGCCGGTCAGAGATTCTTTAAATTGAGTTTTTAATTCTAGAGAAGAGGAGCCACTCAAAATTAATTTGACATTCAAATTAGCATCATAAACGCCCTTGAAAAACCGCCCGCATTCCGGCACCCTCTGAGCTTCATCAACTATAAGATAAATTTTATCTCTATAGGATTTTTCCTTGAGGAATTCGATAAGCTCGCTTTGGCTTTGAAAAAGCTCCCAGTCTTTTACAATATCTAAGTTAAAATACAGAATGTTATCTTGATTTATTTTCCGGTTATTGACTAATTCGTTTTCCAACATTCCTAAAAGCACTGTTTTGCCAACCTGTCTTGCGCCAACAATTAAGGTAATCTCTCTTTCATTAAGATGAGCTACTATTTCGGGAAAAATCTCTCTTTCTATTAAATTTTTATTTTCTATTTTTAGCATACATACCTATTTTAGCATTACTATTTTAGGTGTCAACAAACAACGCTACTTGAAGGACGGAATAATTATATCAGATGGGGCGGATTTGCAGTCGGACTATTTATATATACCCTGGCGGTGACCGATCCGAATTACCAAAATCATTAAAATTTTATGGGAAACCTCGTATAAAATCCTATAATCGCCCACTCTTAAAGAATAACAACTCTTTAAATCACCGCTTAATCTTTTGCCAAGAAAAGGATTTTTTTGCAGATCATACATGGCTGCCCAAATATGCGGGCGATATTTAAAATCTATCTTATTCAAATCTTTTTGCGCTATTCTGGAAATTTCTACTTTATACATGTTTTATACACGCCTTGGTCTTTTGCTTACTTTTTTCTGTAATACAAAACCTTCTTTTAAAAGTAAATTTTCTAAAGAAATAGTTTTGCCTTTCTTATAATCATCTCTTGCCTTTTCTATGTCTTTTTTCCAGTTTGGGAAAATATTCATTACTTCCAGGGTCTCCTGCCAAGATTCAAAATCCCGAGCAGACATTATAACTGCTTTTGGTCTACCCGAGTCAGTTAAAGTGTAAAACACTGATGGTCTTTGCACTTCTTTGGCAAGTTGAAAAATCTTTTTCCTTGCTTCTGAAATTGGGATAGTGGTTTTTGTGCTCATATATTTATTAAGGTTATTATATGTACACAATAGCGTACATTATATAACATGTCAAGCGCATGTACTGATCCATATATTCATACCTAAGAGCTTAAAAGATAAATCGTACCAAATCTGTTTTCTCTATCCACCTATAAGTGTAAGTTTCCAAGATAAATCAAGGGTAAATTCAAAACGTTTTATCGCCGAATCCTTTATGGTATCGTTTTTTTATTCTAAGATCTCCTTAAATCTACTAACTAATATTTCGTATCTGTTCTGCTTCACATATTTCTCTATTTTTCAGCAATCTCAAAAAAAGATTAAAAAACATCTTTTAATATTCTCCATTCAAAAGCCTTTCAAATGCTTCAAGATTACCCATGGCATCATGTACCGGATTATGATCATGAGGCGTAATCCGTAGCTTCTTCCAAGAAGAAGCATCTGTAAAATCTTGTTTCAGTCCAGAATAGAAATCCCCTATCCTTCTGGCTGAATGACCAAAAGGATTTCTCCCTATTGTCTTCCAAAAACCATCGTTAATCCATTGCCAATCAAAAGCAGGATTATCACTGATAAACAAAGGTTTTTGATTGTTTGTAATCTGTAAAATCCATCGTTCAAAGTTTTCAAAGACTTCTTTTTCATTGACTACTTTGTTAGTACCCTTTTCTACCAATATTCCATGAAAAGTAGCTCTTGAGTGATAGGCAACAGCGCCGAATTCTGTTAGTATTCCGGTACTAGGAGATTTGCCATTAGCTTCACAATCTACAAAAATTAAATTTTTAATGTCTGTTTTCAATTATTTTGAATTAAGTTTTAGGCAAAAAGATCAAAATCATTAGAGATACGTTTTGCAGTCATTTTAAGCATATTACTTCCGCTTTTTAGGAAGTAATCCGCTCAAAACGAGCTTTCTTCTATTTTTTTAGTTATAATATTTTTAAAATTATTACTAAAATTCTTAACGAAATTATTATCTCTAATAAGGGGTTCTAAATCTAGCTGGATGCTTTTTTTATCAACTTTCTGTATAATTTTTAATAATTCCTCTTTTAAAATAGAATTTTTAAGTTCCGGAAAACAGTTAAGGTTAGGCTTAATATTCTGGTCTAAGTACCAAAATAGATCAAAATAGTCCCTTCCTTTCACATGGATTAGAACGTTTTTATCCTTGTCAGTCTTACGCCATTGTCTGTATAATACTGCTCTAATTTTGGTAGACATAAGGGTGCTTAAATCAAAGGTTTTCACCAGAATAGACTTATTATATTTAAAAAGAGGTTTAAATTCCATTTTATAATCAGAACAAAAATTAAAACCAGTAAAAATTTCTAATTTCAACAACAGATTATCAGTCTCGTCAGAACTAGATAAAGACAATTCTTTCAATATTGGAAAAAGTAGATTAATTCTGAATTTTTGAGATTTAAAATTAACTTTTAAATCGGTATTTTTCTCAAAATATGTTTTAAGATCTTTAATAAGCTGATCTTTATCAACATTCTTTTTTAAATCTACAAAATCTAAATCTTCAGACAGTCTTGGCAATCCAAAACAATGCGATAAACAAGATCCTCCGTAAAAAACAAGATTACTATACTCTGGATGAGAATATATGAAATCTAAAACAAAAACCTGAAGATATTCTTTTAATATATTCCTTCTAAATAATTTATTATCCGAATCTGTTTCTTCTATTATTTTTTTTAAAATTTCTTCAGTTAACTTCATATTATTTAAAAAGCCATACGAAAATTTGTTTCATTTTTTTAGAACCTTCGATATTAATATAGTTTTTAAATTCTAATATATCTTTAGAAGAAAATCCTTCAAGATTAAGCCTTAATTCTTTAATTGCGCTTATATCCATCAAAGAATTTTTTCTAAGGTACAGAAAATCAAATAGCGCTTTGCTTTTACTAGCCTCTGCTATTGAATAATCTCCTTCTTTTTTAATAGAATATCCGCAGAATAATTCCTTTTTTATCTTATGGTATAAGAATACCCCTAAATCATTACTAAAGCTTTTTGTTTTATTTTCAGTAATAGAAGTATAGTTTACAGGAATCTCTGTTAAAATATTATATCTATACAATACATATTCTAAGCTTAAATATGAATGTGGATTGATATCATTAGCTAAAAATTCTATATAAGCGCTAAGCCTCTGATTTTTTCTGATATTTTCTATATATTCTCTAGTAACATAAAAACCTTTCTTTAGACGGATTATTTTGCCTGACTTAACGGCTCTAGCGAATAGAATTTTAAGATAAACTCTATTTTTTTCAATAGAGGAAAAAGTATCAAAACTAAATAGAGGAAATCTCTTTCCTAAACCTAGAATTTTCTGAATTTTAGAATTGTATTCGTTTCTCATAGTATACTGTTATAGTATACTATCGAAAATGAACTGTCAACTGCTCTGACCTAAAAAATCGACGCAGTTGACATAGATATCTACGACGAATATAATAAGAACATTATGGAAAAAGAGGATGTAAAAACAATAACGCGACATTTTGATGTTGTAGCAGAAGATCTAAAAGACAACATTAAAATATTAGCAGAACAAGTAGCTGCAAATACTGAGAAACTAGAGGAGCATGATCAGAGATTTGATAAAATAGATCAACGATTTGATGAAGTTAGTGCAGATTTAAATATCATCAAACTTGATATGGAAACAATGAAAAATGACCTAATACAAAAGGTTTCTCGTAATGAATTTTCTATCCTTGAAAAAAGAGTAAGTATGTTAGAAAGCAAAATATAGTTGATAAACAACATATTTCTTAACACTAAAAAGCGCCTTCGCGCTTTTTGTTTGTTGAGATAATCTTTCAGAGTTGTCCCAGAATGATCGAATGTTTAGATGATTCGATCAACATCTGTTAAGGTTGAAGATAGAATTCTCAATCTTCAACCCAGTCAACCATTTAAAAAGAATGATTTAGTCTACGACCAGGTTCCCCTAGCCGTGCCTTGTTACGACTTACTCCCTCTCACTGAGCCTAGCTTGATTCCGCCTTGCGGCGGAGCTTGGGCTATTCCCAGCTCGCTTGAGTTGACGGGCGATTGTCCTCTAGAAACATAGAGTTGACGTTCCCACCCGACGTGCGGATTTCCCGCATCGGGCGAGTCCTAATGCATTCCCTGCTTTGATTTGAATATTTTCTTTAATCCATCCTCCTCTAAATGTTCATTTTTTTGAATCATTTTCATGATTTTACAGAAAATCTGAAAATCTTTTGATTTAGATGGAAATTTTAACTGGTTAGTTTTGAAAAATGGGATGATAATATTTATCAAATCATCTCTCTTTCCTACTTCGTATCTGTAGCAATTTTGATGATTTGCTCTCTTATCTTTTTGTTCATAAATATTTCCGCATCCAAAGAATTTTTGCAAAGAATATAGTATAGTTTTATCCTTTTCTATTAACTTTACGTAGAATTTAGGTTCGACTACTACTCTTCTTTTTCTTTTCTCTTTGGAATTTGGATCTTGAACATAGACAGTAAAGCTTCCTTCTCCGTCTACTAATCCAATTATGTAGTTTTTATTCAAACCAAGCATAGGTAATTAGGAAGAATCCTTCTCTGTATAAACAGATACTATGATTCAGCTGACTTCTGACGCTGCGTCCAGTTTCATTATACAACGTCAGATCTCCCTGGGTCAATATATCTACTTTTCCTAACATCCCACATTAAGCTTTTGCATTGAATCTTCCCTAAGCTCACCGCCATTCGTAGGTCGATTAGCTTTTGTTTCTTTCGAAACTAATATGGGCTATTATTTGGCATCGAATCCTTCACCTTTTTCTTCACAGAAAAAGATTATTCTAGCCTACTCTCCACACGGGTGGTGGAGGAAGAGATTTTAACTCTTTAGTAAATATATCTGCCAGGCGCATTTTTAGGTGAGTACAAGGACTAAGAACATATTCATCGCAATATAGCTGATTTGCGATTACTAGCGATTCCAGCTTCACGGGGTCGAGTTTCAGACCCCGATCCGAACTGAGACCGGTTTTGAAGGATTAGCTCCATCTTGCGATTTGGCAA
>CAZTRD010000011.1:0-29215 GCA_964616145.1 uncultured Candidatus Saccharibacteria bacterium
CCAGAGCGATGATGACTACTATTACTAACAATGATAATAACTTGTATATTCTTGTATGCATTTTATTGAGTATAGTGATAAATGTGTTTTAAGTCAACCTTTCTACAAATCTTTTCAGTTTGGGCGCTGATTCTAAACAAAGAAATTCTTCTTTGTTTAACCATTCAAATTTATCATGTTCATAGCTCAAAACTACATCTTTACTGCCACATTCTGCTTTGTAAGCAATAGTGACCCAGAAGCTTCCATCTGGCGTAATATGGCCCTCTACATCAAAAGGAACAATGTTTGGAATATCCAGTCCGGTTTCTTCCTTCGTTTCTCTGATAATTCCTTGCATTGGGTCTTCTCCAAAATCTAAATCTCCGCCTGGGAGATCCCATGCTAATGGCCTGGAAGAAGCAGTATTAGATCTATGCAAAACAAGAAATTTATTTTCCTTATTAAGAATAATGATTTTTTGAGAAACTCCTATTTTTTTCATTGAAATAACTCTATTGCTTTTTTAACTTCTTCTGGAATACCCAGAATACAATCATAATCCTTTACTTCATTTTCGTCTACCCAGGCGTAATCTACAAATGAACCCACTTCTGGAATAACTTCCCCTCCTTTATACTTAGCTGCAAATTTGATAAGGATTACAGGAATCTCGTCTGGTCTCACAAAAGAAACACTATTAATATATTTCAATTCTTTTTCTATATCTACTCCTGCTTCTTCTTTTGCCTCTCTTGCTAGTAATTCTTCTACAGCATCTTGGAAATCTAATACTTCACCATTGACTCTAGTTGGTTTATTAATATCCATTTGATTCCATTCTAGTTTTCCTCCGGGAACGGCATATTTATTAGGATGGACTATTTCTCTAGGATCTCTTTTGAGAATTAAGCATTTTTTATCTCTTTCGCGATAAATGACAACATTAGCTACAAAGTAGAATAGTTTGTTCTCTTTAGCATTATCTAGGCTGATTCTTTTAGCTGGCATAGTTTTAAAATAATTATACCTTCTCCCAAATTTCTGGGTGTTTCCTTAAATAGATCAAACCATGACCAATTTGGTCATCGGAGTATTCATTAAAAAACTCATTAAATGTCATCCATCTTATGGCTTGAATTTCATTTGGATCTATTTTCTTAGGCTCACCATCCTTGGATAAACAAACGACGAAATACAGTTTTGCATCTAGTTCGGGCAATTCTGCTGTGGCTAAGATTTGTTCGACCTCAACCCTAATACCCAATTCTTCAATTGATTCACGCTCTACAGTTTTTTCTGGACTCTCCCCTTCTTCCATTGTACCAGATGGAAAGGCCCAAATATTTGGTAGTGATTTTTTCGTAGCAGATCTTTGAACAAATAATATTTTATCTTTATTTTTTAAAATAATTGCTGCATGATTTTTCATAGTTTTATTCTATTTAATATTTCTGCTGCTTTTTTAGGATTCCCCCTCCCTATTGGAAAATAGCACGGAATGACTGGAATGTTCAAGCCAGAGATTATTTCATGGTTTTTATGGATTTTTTGATGATTCCAATATTGATAGAATTTTACATTCTTTCCTGTTAAAATTTTGAAAACCAAACTACTAAATGTAATTATTCTCTTGGGCTGAACTATTTTTATCTCTTCGGACAGAATTTTTAATTGATCTTGGATTACTTTCTTATCAGGATATGAACTGTTTTTATAACAACATTTTACTATATTTGTTAAAAATAGTTTATTTTTTATCAATTCTTGCTGAATCTGTTTTGTATTATTATTATTCCAATCTTTTTTCAAAGGAAGCTGATAAGCTACTTTTTTATCAATCATTCCCCCATCAGCTAAAACTTTCCAAAATTGTCTAACGCCAATAAATGGAAATCTCATCCCTTTATATTCTTGGTCAGAGCTTAAATTCCTATAAGTAGGATTTATTAAAATAAGCATAAAATCTGGTTCTATGCTTCCGAATCCATGGATATGCTGTAATGGATTTTTATCTGCTTTGCAGAATTTACAATTATCTATTTGCTTATATAATTTCTGCAATTTCGGATTCAATTTCATATCTTCGATAAATTTTCCAAGACCTTTTCAAATCCTGGCAACAACTTTAACTTTTTAGCCTCTTTGAAAGAAATCCATTTATAATCCTGAGCTTCCCAATCAAGCTTTATTTTATCTGTATTTATCCTTACCAACACCGGATGCACTATCCAGGTCTTTTGATATTTCGGCTCTTCTTGATGAAATATTTCTCCCAAGATGATTTTACTGATATTATTTTTTGATAATCCCAACTCTTCTCTTATTTCATCTGTAACTTTCTCTTTCAAACTTCTCTTATCATCTAAAAATCCAGAGATCCCATTCCAATAATCAGGATAAAAATTTAATTCTTTGCTTCTTTGCACTATCAAGATCTTATTTTTATATTTCAAAACGCAATTTATTACTGGTGCCCAACGGACATTAGTAAAATCTACCTGTCCTGGTTTTGGTTTAAAATTAGACACGATTTAGCATTATTTCTCTTTATCTTCCTTCCTTGGCAAAAATCTTAAGAAATGGAGAAAATGTAAAAAATGGAGAAAATTAAAATAACTCCATTTATTATATTTTCCCAAGAATCCCAAGAATCCAAGAAAGCCGAGAAATCCTAGAAATCCTAACCAATTGTTTCTTTTCATATTTTTAAATATTAATTTTAAACAATATGTCTATTTTTGTAATAGCTTTATTTATAGATTCCTTAAAATTTCCTTTTTTAATTTTTATTTTCATTTTTCCGATTTTTTATTTCTCTTTTTCATAACTATTGCATAATCTTGCCAGACAGTTTTCCGGCTTCTGAAATAAAAAAATCTTGCCATACATTTTCTTTAATATCTACCAGCATCTTCGGGAAATCTTTCAATTCCTTTGCCTTCATGTATTGAGTCCCAAGTTGAATCGGATCAATGTAATTTCCAAATTTTATCTGCGCTTTTTTAATCAAATCGTCAAGTGACAAATTTTTATCCTTTTGCAAGATAAAATACAAATCTATAAAATCCCTGCTTCTTGGGCTTTGATAAACGGTAAAAATTTTATTTACTGCAATGTCCAAAAGGCTGTCTATATATAATTCACTCATCTTCTTTTTTTTATCAATTCTTTCAAATGGAAAATAAGTGAATTCCATTTTCACTGTATCGCCATCTATTAAATCCAAAAAAAACAAATTGCGATTAAAACTTTGGTGATATTCTATCTTTTTAATTTTTGCTTTTTCCCTTATCTTCTCCAGAAAAATGGAAATGCTTTGCGGATCAAATTCTTTCTCAGAAAAGAAATCCAAATCTTCCGACAAGCGGTGCTTTAAATAAAATTCGGCCAGGGCGGTTCCCCCGGTCAAATAAAAATTATCACAAATAAGTTTATCTTTGTTTATTATATTTAAAATGTTCTGCTGGTTTTCAGATAAAATGTCTTTCATTATTTTAAAATTAAAGACAAAAATTTTCTTTTAGCAGGATCTATGTTTAAGACTTTCCAATATTTTTTAAGTTCGCTTTTTTTAATCCTTTCTCCGCCCAAACCAAAATTCACCATTTGTTCCAACTTCCAAATAGCAAATTTTTCTTTGTTTCTTTTTAATTTTTCTGTATCCGTAGACCAGTTTCTCATATCATTATTATAACATATTTTAAACATTCTTTCCACAACATTTTTTATATTTCTTCCCGCTTCCGCAAGGACATGGATCATTTCTTCCAACTTTCTTATCCCCTATATTCACAACTTCTTTTGGTTTCTGATATTCTGTTTTAACGGCAATATTGGAAATTGATTTTACGATAAAATCATCAATCATTTTTAACAGCTGATTAAACATTTTGTATCCCTCGTTTTTATACTCAATAACCGGATCTAGCTGCCCATAGGATCTTAATCTGACCTGATCTCTTAAATATTCCATTTCTTCCAAATGACCGATCCAGAGATTATCCATTGATCTTAAAGTCATAAACCTGGCAACAGGCCAAAAATCTTTTTCCCCTATTTCTTTTTCTTTTTCCAAAAGCTTTTCTTTATCATCTTTAAATGATTCATTGACCTTTTTCTTTAAATCATCCAAAGAATCCAAGAGAATTGCATTCCTTTTTTTATAGAAAGTGTCTCTGTGAACATTCATGACGTCATCATACTCAAGAAGATGCTTTCTTACATCAAAATTCATTCCTTCAATCTGGCTCTGAGCCGATTCTATGGCTTTACTGATGATCATTGATTCAATCGGCTGATCTTCGGGGAAATTAAATCTTTCCATTATTGCGCTTATCCTATCCTTGGCAAATATCCTCATCAAATCATCTTCCAAAGAAAGGTAGAACTGGCTTTCTCCCGGATCTCCCTGTCTTCCAGATCTTCCCCTCAATTGATTATCTATTCTTCTTGCCTCATGCCTTTCTGTTCCTATCACCAATAATCCTCCAAATTCTTTTACCTTTTGTGCTTCTTTTTCATCTAAAGGATTTCCTCCAAGAACAATATCAACTCCCCTGCCAGCCATATTGGTAGCGACAGTCACAGCACCTAATTTTCCTGCTTGAGCGATAATTTCTCCTTCTTTTTGATGGTTTTTAGCATTTAAAATATTATGAGGTATCCCTTCCACATCCAATAATCTTCCAATATGTTCGTTTTTCTCAATAGAACGAGTACCTACCAATACTGGCTGGCCCTTTTCATGACATTCCTTAATTCTTTTTACTATTGCCTCCAGTTTGGCTTTTTCTGTTTTGTATATCGCATCCTTGGAATCATTCCTGATCATTGGCCTGTTGGTAGGAACAACAATTACATCCAAGTTATATACCTTAACAAACTCCTCAGCAGAAGTTAAAGCGGTTCCGGTCATTCCCGCTAGTTTGGAATACATCCTGAAATAGTTCTGGATGGAAATTGTAGCCAAAGTGATTGATTCTGCTTGCACATTAAGACCTTCTTTGGCTTCTACTGCCTGATGCAGACCTCCTGACCATCTGCGGCCGTGCATCAATCTTCCGGTGAATTCATCAATGATGATAATCTGGCCGTCTTTAACAACATAGTCGCGATCTTTTTTAAACAATACTTCTGCTCTTAAGGCCTGCTCAAGATAATGGAGATATCTTACTCCTTTGTCTTCATATATATTATCTGTCCCTAAAATCTTCTCAATTTTTAAAATTCCATCTTCTGTTAAAGTGACTGCTTTTTCCTTTTCAAACATCTGATAATCAGATTCAGCTTTAAGATGCGGAATTATCTTTGCAAAGTCCCTGTACATTGCTGAGCTTTCAGTATCTGGAGCGGAAATTATCAAAGGGGTCCTTGCTTCGTCTATTAATATGGAATCAACTTCATCAATAATGGCAAAAGATAGCTCTCTTTGAGATTTCTGGCTTTGCTCATATACCATATTATCTCTGAGATAATCAAAGCCGAATTCATGATTAGTGCCATAGGTAATGTCAGCTGAATACGCCTCTTTTCTAGAAACAGGCCTTAAATAGTCCTCCATTACCTTAAAACTTCCTATCTGATCTCTTATCTCGTCTATTTCCTCATTATTCTCTGCCTTGTATTCAGGATCGTATATGAAGGCCGACTCATGGGCAATACAGCCAACACTTAATCCTAAGAGATGATAAATCTGGCCCATCCAGACAGCATCTCTTTTTGCCAGATAGTCATTTACAGTTACTATATGAACGCCTTTTTTAGATAAAGCATTAAGATATGCCGGAGCAGTTGCAGCCAATGTTTTACCTTCTCCCGTTCTCATCTCTGCAATCTTTCCTTTGTGCAGAACTATTCCTCCAACCAATTGCACATCAAAATGTCTTTGATTTAGGGTTCTTTTGGCGCTTTCCCTGATTAAAGCAAATGCTTCTGGCAAAACATCGTCTAATGTTTTACCATTCTTAACAATTTCAATTAAGCTTAAAGATTTCTCTTTTAATTGATCATTGGATAAAAGAGAGGTTTCTTTTTCTAAACCATTGACCTTTTCTATTATCGGATCAATTTGCTTTACGAATTTTTGGCTGTCATCGCCTAAGATTTTTGAAAGAAATGACATGAATATTTCTTAATTTCTAATCAATCTAGCATAAAAAGACATCAAAAGAAAGGCGGGCTCATTTGATTGAGTCCGCCTTCTTAATTTCTACTAATTGATTACCTTTTGTTTATCCCAAGAATCCGCAAGGCCTTAATCTTCTTTTCATTGAGAAATGTTTCTGAATCTCTCAACCATCCTTTGGTTTTTCGAGCCCAACCTCTGGCTCTGGCGATTCTTCTGCCCCTATATTTTTTTATTTCATTCTCCAGTTCATCTCTCGTCAGGATAATAGCTGTCCTCAAATCTTCATGAATCGCTTCGGCCCGCAGACTTTTATTAGGAACATATATTTGAGCCTCTGCTCTGAATATGTCTCCCTTAAGGTGATGCCTGGTAGTTTTTCCTATCTCTACCCAGATCTCTCCTTTGGTCTTCAGTCCTTTTTTAGAAAAATCGCCGGGGCCAAAACCACCTAGAAACTTTTCCAACTCATTCATTTTATCTTCTGTCCAAATTCTCAAAGCCTCATCTAATCTGATATTGGTTGTTTTGATATTTATCTTCATCTTGGAATATTCAATTAATCAATCCTATCTCTTTCTTTTCTTTGTAGCTTTTTTGACTTTCTTTTTAGCAGTTTTTTTAGCTTTCTTTTTTGCTGGCATTTTATTTTTATTTTCTTTTTTATTTTTTCGGCCTCCTTTAATATATTTTCTCAAATATATTGAAGAGAGTCAATTAAAAATTTGAATTTCTTTCTCCAATTTTACTTTAAATTCCTTTTTTACATTCTTTTCTATCAAATCAATGAGCTGCAAGACATCTCTGGCTTTAGCTTTATTGATGTTGAGGATAAAATTAGCGTGCAATTCAGAAATTTTTGCGCCTCCGACTGTTTTTCCTTTCAATTTGCATTTTTCTATCAAAAATCCGGCGGGAATGATCTTTTTTTGATTAAATATCTTTAATTCTGGATATTTTATAATTATTTTCTTGTTCTTTATCTGGCCAAAATAGTTCTTAAATATGCAACCGGCTGAAGGAAAATTTAATGGTTGAGATTTTTTTCTCTGAGAAATGATTTTTTGCATTTCTTCTTTTGATTTTCTGGAATTTCCTTTTTTTAAGATTATTTCGCAAGAAAGAATAACTAAATTTTTATTCTTTTTAAAAATACTTTCCTTATATCCAAATCTGCATTCCTTTAAAGACAGTTTTTTAATCTTTAAAGCTTTTGAATCAAAAACTTTAACCGATTTTATTGAATCCTGAATTGATTTAGAAAATGCTCCTGCATTTCCATATATTGCTCCCCCTAAAGTTCCGGGAATGCCTATTGCCCATTCTAGTCCTGATAGATTGTTTTTTACCGATTCTGAAACCAATCTGGATAGATTAATCCCAGCTCCAGCGATTATTCTATTCTTTTTAATCTCTAATCCTTGATCATTGATTTTAACAATCAACCCGTTAAATCTTTTATCAGAAAAAAGAACATTGCTTCCTGAACCAAGGATAAAAAAAGGCAAATGGAAATCTTTTGCCGTTTTGACAGCTTTCAATATATTTTTTGCGCTATCGGCTTCAAAAAGATAACTGGCTGCTCCTCCTATTCTGAAGGTGGAATGATCCTTTAAAGAAACATTCCTTTTAACTCCCAAGAGAATATTCTCCAACTTATCCATTGATTTAAATTAATGGGTCCCGGCAGTTGACCCCGACAAAGTCATTGGTGGGTGCGTACACCGGAACCCAGTTATAGTATAGCAAAACATACCATTATGGCAAGAAGCAAAAAGCCCCCAGAAACCGGAGGCCTTTCGCTGACTTTTGTCGGGTTTTCACCCACCTGACTACATCTTAGCAAATAGTATTAAAAATGTCAAGAACCTGGGGTAATGTGTTAATAACTAATAAAATATTTCACGGTGCGTTTCGGATGAACTGGAATTGTCTTCTGTTTAATAATAAATGGTTCTAGATCATATGGCGTCAAAACTCTTTGACTATCTGTTTTACTAATAAGCGTGATTGATGGCTTAGTAGATCTTTTGTCATTATTCTCATCTACTATTGAAAATCCTATATATTCTATCGATTTTTTTATTCTATGCCGAACCCAATCAATAGCAGGAATTATGTCTGTATCAGAACTTACCACAATAGCAATATCATATTTATTATCAATCGCACCAACGATTAAATCGGTAGCAAGTTTAACGTCTATACCCTTTTCCCGAAATTTTTCGTATTGGATCTTCTCTATGCCTAAATGTAGAAGTTTGTTATAGTCCACCACTCTATTATCTACCGGTATCTCTTCCATCCTTTTTCTTAATTTACTGGTTTAATCTCCCAGTTATTGTTTCTTAATCTCGTGAATAGTGCGGTTTGTTTTGACATTGCTTCTTTACTTCTTAAATCTCCTTCTTTTTCAGGAACGGCACCTATATAAAATCTTTTTCCCATTGCAACAATTTTTCTATCACTTGCAATAAATTCAACGAATTTTTCAAAATCAAAATCTAATTCAGTTAGTTCAAGCTTCTTTAGAACTAAGTGATAAAAATTTCCACCATCAATAAATATACTAACTTTCTGAATATCCATACATGTAGTATATCATTTAACAAAAAACCTGCACACTGCCTTGCGGCAGGCACAGGTGACTTCATTTACAATAATATTCGAAGATCTAATAATTGTCAAGAGTCGCCGCAGAAACAATTGGATAGTGTTAGCATGGTTTACCAGATATGTTGATTTTAAAAGGGTATTAATATAAGATTAGGATAATGATTTTTCCTACCTTTTTAAGAAGAATAATACTGCTTTTAGGGGATGTTATTCTCTACTATTTAGCCCTGATAATAACCCTGATAATAAGGTTTGGCAATGGCCTTACGCACGACCTTATCTTTAAACACCTAATACCCTTTTCCTGCCTATTACCCGTCTGGATAGGCCTTTTAGCGCTCCTAGACGGCTATGACTTGAAGACTCTCAAAGAAAAGCAGATTTTGGGCATAAAAACGGTATTATTGGGCATATCTGGGGCCTTGATATCCATTCTTTTCTTCTATATCTTCATATTCTTTGGCATTACCCCTAAGACCAATTTGGCCATTTTCTCCCTGTTATTCTGCTTCCTTCTATTCCTTGAAAGGCAATCTATAGTCAATATTTTTTCCGGATATCTGAAAAGAAAGATTGCCTTTGTTGGAGATTCAGAAGAAGCCCAGTTATTGATCAAAACAATCCAGGAAAATCCCTTAATTGGATGGACATATGTAAAATCTTTAGATGAAAATACCTTAAATGAAATACAAAATATCCAGACAGATGTTCTTGTAATTGTTCAGGAAGATCTTTTAAACTCCCAGAAAGAAGAGTTTTTCCATAAGCTATTTCCTTTAAAGGTAAATTTCTTAGATCTTCCTTCCGCTTACGAGATAATCCTTAAGAAAATACCGATTAATTCAGTAGATCCAAAATGGTTTCTGGCTCATTTTAAAGAAGGCAAAAAACAGATATATGACAAAGCAAAAAGAGTTGCTGATTTTCTTATCGCCTCCTTAATATTCATAGTCACTCTGCCATTGTGGCCTCTGATATCCCTATTCATTAAATTAAATGACAAAGGAAGTATCATTTTCAAGCAAAAAAGAATGGGCAAGAATTTTAAGCCATTCGTTAACTATAAATTCCGGACAATGAAAGAAAATCATGAACAGATTCCTTGGACATTGGGAAGTCAGGATTACAGGATTACAAAAGTTGGCAGATTTTTAAGAGCAATTCATTTAGATGAATTGCCCCAGATGATAAACATTATCAAGGGAGAAATGTCTTTGATCGGGCCAAGGCCGGAAAGCATAGATACAATATCATTTCTTGAAAAAGAAATCCCCTTCTATCATTTAAGGCATCTGATTAAGCCTGGTTTTACCGGTTGGGCTCAGGTGGCATTATCCGATGCTAAGGAAATAGATCATTTAAAAGATCAGGAAAGCAAGATTCAATATGACTTTCGAAAGATAGAACACGATTTGTATTATATCAAAAACAGATCATTCATCTTTGATCTTATAATCTTTGCCAAAACAATTGATGTTGTCTTAAGAAAACAGAGAAGTTAATCTAAAAATAATTTAGAATATTCTTTTGATATATTTTTAATATCAAAACTTTTCCCTTCTCCTTGCAACCACTCATTGACTCCCCCTCTTAACTTCTCTGCATATTCTCTATCATCCATTATTCTTTTCATTGCAAAAGCTAAGGCTTTTGAGTCCTTTTGAGGAATTAAAATCCCATTGTTATCATTAATAAATTCCTTGATTGCCAAAAGATCCGAGCTGATGACAATTTTCCCGGCAGCCAAGGCCTCTAATACAGTTAAACCGAAACCTTCTGACAATGATGGAGCTAAAAGCACATCTATACTTTTAAATGTCTTTATCTGATCAAGCTCTTCTCCTAGGAATTGAATATTATCTAAACCCAAATCTTTGGCTTTCTTTATTATCCCATCAGAAATACTCCCCTCTCCGTAGATAAGAATCTTAGGAGTTAACCCTTGTTCTTTTAATATCTTTGCCGCTTCAAGAATATATTCGTGCCCTTTTACTGGTTCAATCCTGGCAACTGAGCCAAAGACCATTTCTTGATTGTTGTTAAAACATTGTTGAAAAGCATTAAAGTCTATTCCATTATTAATTTTTACAATTTTTTTCTCAGGTGCATTAAAATATGAAATCAAAAATTCTTTTACCGAATCTGAAATAGCTACAATATTAGTAGAAAATCTAACAGCCAAATTCTTTTTTAAGAATCTGATAATAGGGCTTAATTCATATACATCGTGTTGAATGAATATTCTTTTTTCTATCCCGCATAATTTAGCCCAGAAAATTCCCAGGATATCAGATTGCCATAGAGAAGTTACTACAATGTCCGGCTTGTTTTTAAGCATAAATCCTGCTAATTTAAAGAAAGACAGAAAAAGCCATAAAGGTTTTTTAAGAGATGTTGGATATGAGGAAGGACCTAGAATCACAACATTAGCGCCGCTTCGTTGAAATTCTTCCATTAATGGTCCTGCTCCGAATATAGTAACGACCTTAACATTAAAAACTCCTTTATCAAGATTATTGATAAGCTGCAATAGAAATCTTTCTGTTCCGCCCACTAAAAAATTATTTAAAACAAAAATTATATCTTTCATATGAAAAAACTCCTTATAATATCATCCTACGCCCCTCCAGCTATAGGAGGTCCACAAATCCTATATAATCTGTTAAAGGATTTACCTATAGATAATTATAGCATCTTAACAAGCTTTTATAACATAGACAATCTTTCTGCCCAAAAAGGCACTTGGCTCCCCTGCCAATATTTTTTCTATGATAATCTTAAAAAAACCAAAGATGATAGAATAAAAGCATCCCAAGTTAATACGATAGACCAAAAGAAGTCATCTTTGCTTTTACGATTAAAGAATTTTGTCAGAAGAAATTCTTTGGTTAGAAACATTATTGGAATTCCAGTGATATTTGTGCAAATCTTCTGGATAATTAAAAGCGGCAAGTCAGTAATCAAAAAGAATAATCCAGATATGCTATTGTCCATTTCTGATTACGGACCAGCGATGATTTCAACATATTTCCTTTCAAAAACCACAAAAAAACCATATACGGTATTTCTATTTGACCTGTACAGAGGAAGTTTTTATCCTTTTCCAGGAAATATTTTAGCAGATATCTTTGAAAAAAGAATTCTTAAAGAAGCGGAGAAGATCATAGTTACAAACCAGGGAGCAAAAGATTTCTATATTAAAAGATATGGAAATATATTTTCTGAAAAGATATTTGTAGTCCATAATTCAATATTCCCAGAACCATATTTACCACTGATTACCCCCTATCAACCGAAACCGCCGTATAAGATTCTTTTTACCGGAAGAATATATTGGCCTCAGATTAGAAGCTTGCAAAATCTAGTCAAAGCGGTGAATGAAATTAATGATTTGGATATAAAACTAGATATATATTGTCCAAATGCCAGTGATTATTTAAAAAAGATAGGGATTGTTGAAAATGATAAGATAAAAATATCTGTGGCCTCGCCACAAGATATACCAAAGATACAAAGCCAGGCAGATATTCTATTTCTGCCTCTTTCCTGGAAAACTAAAAGTCAGGCGATAATAGATACAGCCACCCCTGGTAAATTTACCGATTACCTTATTGCTGGAAGACCTATGCTTATCCATGCGCCAGCCAGTTCCTATCTTGTAAAATATGCCAGGGAAAATAATGTTGCAGCAATTGTCGATCAAGAGAACATTCAGGATTTAAAGAATACGATAAAGAAAGTTGTGAAAGATGTAGTTTTTTCTCAAGAGATTATAAGAAACGCTCAAAGATTATTCTTTGAGAACCATGATATAAATAAAAATATAAAGATTTTTAGATCTCTTTTTGATTAGTTCTCGCTATCAAAATTTCCTCTGCTTTATCATCTATTTTAAATTGATAATTGCCTGAAATTGATCTTATCAGATTAGGAATCTCTACTTTATCGTTTTTTAAGTGATATGCCGAACATACAATAATAGGAGAAAATCTTTGGATGGTATTTCTTGCTCCCAGCAATATGTTTTTTTCGTATCCTTCTGAATCAATTTTGATAAAATCAATTTTTGATATATTGTTTCCTTTAACAAAATCGTCTATTGCTACCACATCAACATTAATAAATGAGGAAGTAAAATAGTCTTTATTCTGTATTATCTGACTATCTTCTATAGCACTTCCGCTAGCTAACGGATCTTTTGATAATTTTAGTTGTTTATTGCATTTTATATCCCCCAATGCTTGATTAAACACATGAATACGATCTGCCAAATGATTAATGTCTATTGTCTTTTTAAATATTCCGAAATTAACGTTATTTGGCTCAAAAGCATAAATATTGCTATTGGGAAAATTATGATTTGCAAATATGGAGAATACCCCTATATTGCAACCCGCATCAATGATATTAAAGCCGTCCTTGATCAAATCTGATGTTTTATATTAATCAAGGTTAACTATTTGATTTATTGTCGCCATCAAGGCAAAAAGATATGGATATTTGTTTTCTGTATTCTCCGAACAAAAATATATCTTTTTACCAAAAAGATTAATAGAATCCTCTATTTTATCTCCCAATATATATCTAGATATTATTTCCGCGTCTAAATCAGCTGTCTTTTTAATTCTTAATTTATCTGGTAAAAGATTCCAAAACGCTTCTGATAATTTTACTTTCCCAGAAATAAGGTATTGCAGAATGAGTTTTTTTCTTAATAGTTTGGAATAAAGACTATTTTCCAACAATCTTTGTTTATTTCTATTCTTCAAAGCAAAAATTATCTCTTGGGAATAATCTTCCATATTAGATAAATCCCCCTTGTTTTAATTTATCCTTAATTTCATCTTTATTCATCGATTTATAATTTGATGAATATTTCTCTCCTTCAAATTTCTTGAAATCTTTATACTTATCTCTCAATCCATTTATATTCTGCTGGGGAAGAATTAAATAATAGTTTTCATCAAAGATTATTGTATCTTTGGCTTCAAATTCGGATATCAAATCTTCATGAAGTTTTTCTCCAGGTCTGATACCAATTTCTTTTAATTTGCTCTTTCCGCCTAATTCTTTAATCATAACTTCTGCTAAATCAGTGATTTTGCAAGCTGGCATTTTGGTAACAAAGATTTCTCCGCCCATACATCTTTCAGCTGCTCCGAACAGCAAACCTATAGCTTCATCAATCCTCATATAGTATCTTGTCATATTAAAATCAGTAATTGGAAGATCTTCTCCTTTTTCTATTAATTCCTTAAAAAACGGGATTATGCTTCCCCTTGTGCCCATTACGTTACCAGCCCTGGTACATACAAATTTAGTATTACTGCTTTCCAGGTTTCCATGAATCATCAGTTTTTCCCCTATTGCCTTACACATTCCATACATATTTACTGGGGCGCAAGCCTTATCGCTGGAACAGTCAATTACCAATTTTACTCCATGGCTAATAGCGGCTTTTACAACATTGTGAGTCCCTAAAATATTGGTATTTATTGATTGCCAGGGATTATCTTCGCAGATAGGAACGTGTTTCAAAGCGGCCAAGTGAAAAACTATATCTATATCTCTCATGGCAAAGCTTAATGTTTCTAGATTTACAACATCTCCGATAACAAACTTCAATTTCGGATTTTTAAACAACCTGTCCATTGTTACTTGGGCGAATTCTCCGCGGGAGTAGATAGTTATTTCTTTTGGATCGTATTTTTCCAAAAGTTGCCTTGTAATCTCCTGTCCCCAAGATCCGGTCCCACCTGTAATTAGGATTCTTTGATTATTAAACATTTTTGTATCTCATTAATACTTTTAATATCTTGTCTGAAACATTATCATTATAGTCCAAGGGAATTCTTGTCTCTTCATCATTTGGAATATTCATTGCTATATTAAAACTATCTAAAATATCCTTTTTATCAACTCCTGCAACTATTGTTTTTCCTGAATCTGTTAATTCCGGCCTTTCCGTAGATATTCTTGTAAATACACAGGGTTTTTTAAAGATAGCGGCCTCTTCTGGAATTGTTCCTGAATCTGTAATCATGCAAGCCGCATTAATTTCCAACTTCATAAAATCAAGTAATCCAAATGGTTTTAAGAATTGCAAGTTATGTTTTTTCTTCAAATCCTCATCTAGTTTTCTCATGGTTCTTGGATGAGTGCTAAAAATCACCCTGTATTTCTTTGATATTTGTATCAATGCTTCGCATAATCCGACAAATACTTTTGGATCATCCACATTCTCTTCCCTGTGCATCGTTGCTAAAATATACTGTTCGTTTTTCTTAATTCCCAGTTCATCAAGAATTTTACTTTTTTCTGCCTTTTCTTTATTTTCCCTGATAATCTCTACTATTGGATTCCCAGTCACAAATATCTTTCCTGGGTGATATCCTTCCATTAACAATTGTTCCCTACTCCTTTGAGTATAGGGTAACAAAACATCGGAACAGCTATCTATTATTCTTCTGTTTATCTCTTCTGGCGTTTTATCAGAATAGCACCTGTTACCTGCTTCCATATGAAAAACAGGGATATGCATACGTTTAGCAACTATGGCGCTCAAACAGGAATTAGTATCTCCTAATATCAATACCGCATCCGGTCTTTCTTTAAATAATATTTTTTCTACTTCCTGCAACATAATGGCAATCTGCTTGAAAACAGAATCTGCTTGGGAATTCATCACATAATCAGGTTTTCTGATGTCCAGATCTTTAAAAAACACCTCGCTTAATTCATAGTCAAAGTTCTGCCCGGTGTTAATTAAAATGTGATCAGTAAATTTATCAAGTTTCTTGATAATTTCTGATAATCTGATAAGTTCCGGCCTAGTACCAAATATTGTTGCTACTTTCATAATTTTTTTTAATTATAGCTCTTTTAGCATCTCATCAAAACTTGGGATGTTTAATTGAGAGCATAAAGGATAAATTGTAGATAGAGTGCGATTAACTCCATGAGAACCGTCTGGCTTGATTTCACATTCAATCCTATATTTTTCTTTGAATTTAATCAACATCTCATATTTAGAAAGGGTTGTAGAAAAAATATGATAGATTCCCGTCTTTGGATATTTATTCCTTTCTTCAAATATTCTTGAGCAAATATTACCAAATTCTTTGGTAGTTACTCCATTCCAAAAATGCTGAGTAAATCCATTGATAACCTTTCCATTCTGCTGTAAAAACCATTCTAATAATCCCTTGAATCCGGTTAGTTCCCTGCCAATAATAGAGGTTCTTAAATTCAGACAGTTGAATGGTTCTCCTAAAACCTTTGAAATACCATATATATCTACCGGCGTTTTCAAAGATTTTTCATTGTAAGGAAATCCTTTTTCTCCATCAAAAGCGCAATCTGTAGTGATATGTATTAATCTAGAACCAAATACATTAGCCAAAATATGCGGAAAAGCGCTGTTAATGAAAAATGTCATTGTTGGATCAACCAAGGAATATGGAGTAATTATTCCGATGGCATTGATAGCATAATTTATTTCTCCTGCTGATTTCAAAAAATTCTCCAAATATGGACTTTTGTGTCCCAGATTTTTAGCAAAATCCTGGTAAAGTAGTTTCAAATCAAATTCCACTGTTTTATGATCCTTAACTCCTCCATATTTATCATCTAAAAGTTTTACCTGTCCTAAATTATGAAAACTCAAAACTAAATCGTATTTATCCTTTAAGACAGAATAAATACCGCTCCCGAGCATTCCTGAAGCTCCTAAAATCAATACCTTTTGCCTATTCTCCTTCATATATTGAATTCTAATTCAGTTAGGTTTTTTAAGCAATGGATGGAAAATCTTCCAAAAAAACACGAAAAGAGATAAATATATTATCGCTCCGATCAGACAACCAATCAAAACATGCAGATCGTATATGAAAGGTATTTTAAGGATGAAAAACATTATCCCGGAAGCTAAAGATACATTTATCAGGATTAATAATATTTTTTTATTCATGACAGAAAAATATTTCTTCTTGATTCCAAATGCCATTAAAAGGATAAACACTATCAAAACACTGACTAAGGTAGTAATACTAGCTGCATTTAAACTGTATTTTGGGATGAATATGATATTTAAGATAAAATTGGCCAAGGCCCCAATAAATGTAAACCAAAATATCTTTTTCTGTTGATTTATGGCCGTAAATGTCATCATTAAGGGAGAAATCAGATAAGAAATAGCTACTGTTATAAGTAGTATCTGAAAGGCAAATACTCCTGGCATAAATGGCTCTCCATATAACCAATTAATAATCTTTGGAGCTAAAGCTATTCCGCAGGCCATCATAGGAATAGATGCAAAAACCATAACTTGCACGAATTTAGTATAGATTTTTTTCAGTTTTTCCTGAGATTCTTTAAGGGCAACGCTCAAGGCCGGAAAAAAACTAAAAGCAATAAGGGTGATTGGAACCATTAAAACCGCAATTATCCTATACGCGGCATTATACCAACCAACCTGTATAATCTGACCTAAATATCCCATTATTGACGAGTCCAATTGGCTGTAAATAGTGCTGAAAATTCCAACCATTGCCAAGGGCCAGGATAGAATTAAAATCTGTTTCCATTTCTTAACATCCCAAGTCAATTTAATATTGTGAAACTTTAAATGGAAAAATATCCAGATGACAGCAACTGTTAATATACAAGCCAAAAGATAGGCGAAACTTACTCCTTTCACATTTGGAAAAGCAAAGATTATTGCAAAACCTATCACGGCTAAGCTTAATGATCTGATGATTTTCCCGAAGAATTCATATTTCATCTGCTGGCGGGCGCGTAAAAAAGAATAAAAAATGTCTGGAAAATAATCTAGGATTGCGACTATGCCTAGAATAAACATCATTTGCCTTAAAAATGAATCTTTGGTGATCAAAAACGCCCCGATCACCATAACTCCCAAGGTTAAAATGCTTAATACGATTTTTAAAGCTAAAATTGAAGAGAAATTCTTTTCCTTTTCTTTATCCTGAGCAAATTCCCTTGTAATAATCAAAGATAATCCCAAATCAGAGAAAATGATGAATAAAGAAACAAAACCAATCGCGAAGGTAAATTTCCCATACTCATAGGCGCCCAGAATTCTAGCCACATATATTATCCAAACAAAACGTATGGCATAGCTTAAAATTTCACCAAAAATCAGCCATCCGGTATTCTTGGCTATAGTTTTTTCTTGGCTTTCTCCTTCTCCCAAAAACTCTTGTATATTTTTTAGTATTTTCACAGATTGCCTAAGAGTTGATTAATCTTACTTCTGGTTGATGGACCAACATTGCCGGTTCCATTAGCAAGTCCTAATGGAATAAGGATGTCGGTTTTGTACTTCTCCTGAAATTTAATCACGGCTTCTCTTGTCAAAGATCCAAAATTCCCGGTTACCAGACCCTGGGAATAAACACCTTGTTTTGAGAGAAACGACTGAAGGCATTTTACCTGAGAATCATTCCTCATTCCGTAATACAGGTTTTTTGTAATAGATAAGCAACTCCCCTGCTTAGTTAATAGTTCATTTAATATCTTTTGCAATTCAACTATCTGCTGCTGCAATTGGGCAATTAAAGCATCATTGGATGTTGTATCTACTAATGTCTTTATCCCTATATTAAAGCTATACGAAGATTTCTGTTTTGCTAGATCTGTTTCTTGCATCACTGGCATTAAAACCAAAGAAATGTTTTCTTTAGCAAATTCCGGCAAGATAATCTTCTGAGAAATGTTTAGATTCTCCAGTTTTTTTATCGTTAATTCTGTCCCGTTTCTTTTTAATATATATGGGATGACTAAATTAGAGGAATCCGCATTCTTTAATGTTACTTCCAGCCCTTTATCCCCTCCGATTATCTTAAACCACTTAGCAGACCAATTCTGTATTTCATATGTTAATTGTATATTGGTCTGACTGGTTGCCGGTAGAAAGATTAATGAAGGAGTTAAATGGAAATTAGCCAGATTATTATTCTTAAAGCAGTAATATTGCCCAATATTACAATCATTAAGGTATATGGCAATTACCCAGTCCTGAAATATCTCTGAAAATGGCTTGTTAATCCCCTTTTTAGACAAAACATCCTCTATAGCACTAATCCCTGTTTTTGAAGATTTCACTATGCTGCTTAATACATCTATCCCGTATTGATCTGCAATATATTGGGTAAGTAAATCAACAACCGCATAATCAGCTTGGGCGCTTTTCCATTCAAGCAAAGAGTCGCTTGGACTGTCAATGAATTCGTTTACTCTGCTTTGCAGATTGCTTCCCTGATATTCAGCATCATACCCCAAAAGAGTTGGAGAATAATCAGCTATTGCCTCTGTCAACCAGATCTCTTCCTCTACATTCAGTATTCTTCCTTTTTGATTGAAAATGATCAGGTGAGTAAATTCATGAGCCAGATAATCTCTGATATTTTTAGTAGAAACATATTCCGTGGCTAGATATACCATTTCTCTTTGGTTAGAGCTTGGCGCCTGGGCTTTGTAATAGCCATCTATTTGCCTGTCATACCCTCCGATACGTTCTTTCATCTGCTCTAAAACTATCGTTATTTTAGCATCATCATCAATTCCAGGATTGTTCTCAGATCCGTAGAATTGAGTCAAAACGGGATATATCCGGTTATCAAACTCTTGAGATAGCTCAGAAACATTTTCTAAAATATCTTGCCTTTCTACGTCAGTTAACGAATCCCACCAAGCATCTTCAAAATATATGTAGCTCCTTATCCCTATCAACCTTAATGTGGCAGAGATATTGGTTCTATCTGCTTTATCGTATTCTTTTTCAACAAAGAAATTGATTTTTTGCCCGTGAACATCGGCAAAAGCAAAAAACGGCGCCATAGACGCACACAGAACAAAAAGGATAAGGATTGGTATAATTTTCCTCTTCATACTTCTACCTATTCTACTAGAAACTCGTTTTAATTTCAAATCTACCCTCCATCTTGAGCCTCAAAAGTATTTATTCCAGAACAAGTTCCCCCTGCTCCCTCAGAAGGGACATATAGTTTCCAATAGATGCTGTCTGTGGGAGGAGTGGTTGTTCTTTGGGGAACATTAAGATCTATTGGCTGAGATATTCCCGTTAAGGCAGTCTCCCCTCCTCCAATATTAAACTTCTGCTGGCCTACAGCAATACTTCCTATGCTACAGCTCATAGCTGTACCATATACTCCTACATCAAGATTGGTATTCCCTGTGTTTTCCACAGTAGTCGTAGCTTGGGCAGATGTATCTCCCAGATTTAAGCTATCATAGTCAATGTTGGCTTCAGATACATCTATGGCTATTAAATCAGCTATGGTAACCACAGAGGATATGGTTGTAGAAGAGGCAGAGGCGGCATCTATCGCTTTAATCTGCCATTTCCAATCAGAAGCATTAGCATAGTACCAAACATCTGTTGAACAGGTAGCTGTACATTGAGTATCGTTACATGAAGAAGTAGAACAAGAAATATCAGCATAACAATCATTGTTATCAGAAGAACAAACAGGAGTTTGGGCAACAGAGTCATAAAAAACAGCTATAACTGAAGTGATATCTCCATATCCATTACTATCTGCAACTGTGCTTGTAGCTGATGCAGCAGTGGTGGCGCTTTCTATCAAAGATACTGCTGTAGGAGAAATAGTCCCCACTGTTGGCGTAGTATTATTAACAGTGAATGTTGAGGATCTGGGGTTATCTGTTGATGTTAAATCATGATTATCAAAAATATATGCGTAATAGTTATTACTTCCTGCCAGCGTAGGAACTGTAGAAGTGCAATTAGGATTAGACGATGTAGCCGTAGTTAATCCGCACCAAGTATCTCCCGCTCCTCCATCGCAAGCAGTGCTAGATACTCCTGAAGTTTTACATACTAATAGTCTTACTGTGTCTGCAGTAGTATTTGTATCCGTATCAGAGGAAGTAGCATAAAACGTTACTGTTGCTCCGGGATTTAATGGATCTGGGGTATCTGCAATATTAGTAAATCCTGGGACATGATTTACCATAAAAGGCGATCCATTATCTCCCGCTCCTTGAGAGGATGAAGAGCACAAAGGATTCCCGGAATTGTTATCACAAGCAAACGCATACCATGCATTAGATTCTGCATCTCCGCCAACAGCAGTTCTAGTGCAAGTATTTTCTGCATCAGCAACAACCCAACCAGAAGATACGCAATATTTATTCCCGTCCCCTCCTGCGCATGTAGGAGTTGTTGTAGAAGCCGTAGGGGCAGTAGACGTAGAACAAACAAGTAATTTCCAACTATCACTTTGGGCATCAGAAGAAGTAGCAGAAAATGTAGTAACAGCTCCAACATTTGTAGGTATTGTTCCAACAGAACCATTGTCTGATGGGCCAGCTGTAAAAGCAGGGGCATCATTTGGCGGAGTATATGTTACAACTATCTTGGCCAAGTCGGTGTATATCGTACTGGTAGCAGTCGATGTTGCCTCAAGAACAGCAGAAAAACTGAATCTGTTATTAGCATCAAGATATGAAGCCATTGTTGTTGTAGCTATAGAGGTAGAAGTAGAGCTTTCTGAAGTACCAATGCTTTTATCTGCATTCCATCCAGTATCTGCGTAATAATAAAGCTTGGCAGATGTTCCGGTACTATAATATCCCTCATTAGTAAAGGTAATATCTGTTATAGCATCTACATCATACCCCCCATCTGAATCATATATCAATATATCATCAGAATACGATGAGTTTTTATTATCATATCCTCCAAAAATGTACGCTTTATTATCTGAACTATTGAAAGTCACAGCTGATCCTCTTAATTCATATGGAAAATTATCTTTTACTGTTCCATTTGAGCCCGGAGAATATTCAACTATATCACTTACATATGAAACCGTAGTAGTTCCATAATAGCCTCCAAAGATATAGAATTTAGAAGCATTAGAATCATATACTGCAGCAGCGTCTCTCCTGCCACCGGGGGACGGTAAATCATGGGTTGTATCTGCTGCTGCGGTAGACGGAGAAGAGGGATCAAAAGAATAAATATTCGCATTGAATATACTGTTTGTATCGTTATAGCCCCCGAAGATATATATTTCATTTGAATCTTTGTAAGCAGCTGAGGCTCCTCCTAAAGCTTTTGGTAACGCCCCTATCCCTGTAGTGGTAGCTACTCCTGTAACAGGATTATATTGGACAATACCTGAAGAATAAACAGCATTAGGATTAGTGTAATATCCTCCAAAGATATAAAATTTGCCACCAACGGAATCATAAACGGCAGGGGCATATTCTAAGCCAACAGGTAAACTATGGCCGGTAGTCGTAGCTGCTGTGCTGGGGGAAGATGGATTGAATTTATAAATTGTCTGGTTAAATTGACTATTGGTACCATTATATCCTCCGAAAATATACATCTCATCATTATCTTTAGAAGCGCAGGAGTGTCCTCTTAATTTAACAGGCAAAACTCCAATATTTGTAGTAGTAGCCGTTCCTGTTGTCGGATTATATTGTACTGTACTGGAAGAATAAGTGGCATCTGGATTGTCATAATATCCTCCAAAAATGTATATTTTACCAGAAGTAGAATCATAGCACGCAGCAGAATCTTTTACTGCCTGAGGCAAGGTTGATGTCGAAAAGTCTAAAACCCCAGAAAGATCGAAAGAATATTGCATGGATATATATTTTGTGCTGGGTGGCTTAAGCGCAACATTAACCCTATTATTATCAGACGTTCCTACGTTAGTATAGTCAGTACTAGAAAATATAGTTGATGTAGCAGCTGCTGCTGCAGCCCAACTATCATATGCCGTGCTATTTTTCCATGCCCAATACTGTGTTCCTGGATATATCGTTACCGTAGCATCTATTACTATTGGATAATTGCGCTTTGGATCGGTTAACCATTTCTCTCCTTCTTGATCAATAATCTTATTTAATTTTACCTTCTGATTGTTTTTTGCATCAAATTCTAGGTTGTAAAAAATACCAAAATTTTTATTGTCCTTATTATTTAATTCATACATCACAGGTTTGGGAATAAACCAGGACAGTTTATTGTCTTTTTCATCAAAGAAATCTACACCCCCATTTTCGTTTAGCCTGGGAACGGAATTATCAAAACTAATTTCTTGTTTAATAAGTTTCGGAATTGCTCCTTGTTTATCTATTATTATTTCCTCTAATAATTCTGTCGGAGAAACAGAATACAAAATATTCATATTCTCCGAAGAAGAAGCGTTATTTTTATTAATTATTTTTTCGTAAACAAATTTACTTTTATCAGTTTGCGGTTTCCCAGTTTTCTTTTCATCAAGAATCGTCAAAATTCCCAACAGTTTTGTGGTTTTATCTTTTTTATATTGCGCTTTTAATGTTTCAGAATCTAATTTATTGCTCTTTAAGGTTTTGCTATCTTTATTATATATCTCTTCCAACGACCCGATTTGTATCCAAGAGTCATTATATTCTAATCTCACATTACCATTATTAGAGAAAGGGTCGGATTTAAAATATGTCTTGAATTGATTAGTAGTATTCATCCACTCCCAACCATCTTTGTCAGATTTTACGATCTTATTATCTATATCTTTAAATTCATTTGTTTCTGGATCAAGATAATGGATTACAGAAGCATAAATTTCTTTTTTAATGCTGCCATTAATTCCTAAAAAACTTTTAGAATTAATGGTTCTTTTGCTTACTATCTCTTCTCCTAGTTTGATTGGTATTTCCTTTTTTTCTATCTTGATCGTCAAGTCCTCCATCCTCCACCTATAACTCCTAATCGTATCTTGGGCAAAGGCGACAAAACAGAATGATAAGATAAATAAAAAGAATGGCGTGCCAATTAATAATCGCTTTTTATTTTCAGATAACATAAATATCACCTCTTCAGGCTATTGATACATTATATCACTCGCAATAAGTATTGATAAGAATAAAAAAATCCCTTTCGTGGAATTTTCATCCAAACATAAGAATATTAAAATTTAATATTCTTTTCTTTCAAAATATATTCAAGATTTAGCTTATTTATCCAGCATTTAAGATATTTTTTATCTAACTTGTCTCCGGAAATTTTGAACACGGACTTTATATCATTTATGTGTCTATCCGATTCAGATAATTTATACCATTGCAGTTTGCTTAAAATTAAATCTTCTGGAGAAACAAAGAATACTTTTTGATTATTTATTTTCTTAAATCTTCTATTCTCAAATTCTGGGGGATTAACACTTCCTGTTTTATTTACCCAAAAATCTACCTTTAAACCGCTGTCAGGATCGATAAAATTAAATTCTCCGCTAAGTTCAATGGCTTTCTTCATCATATTCTCATCAGCATAACCAGCATTAGATAGGTTTTTCCATGTCTTAGCTAATTTATTTACTTGTAATTCAATGATTTTTACAACAATATCTATATCAAAAGTTGCTCTGGGACGACCCCACACGGAAACAGCAAAACCGCCAGTTATAAAATATTGGATATTAAGCTTATCCAGTATTTTAACTATGTTTACAAGAAGTTTTTCTTGATTTGATGTTTCCATTTAAAGAATTTAATTTCAAACAAAAAGCAGAAAGTTCAGAAACAAGATGAATCTTTTTTTGAGCAGACATCTTCTTAAATATATTGTCTTGAATATCTTCTGCGGTTTTCACTTTTTTAATACTAGGCTTTTTCATAGTTTCTTTATAGCATAACGAACTAATAAGGGCAAAAACAATGAAGCCCAGTCCAAAATATTGGACAAGAGTCCAAAAAATTGGACTGAGCTAGGGCCAACAACTTAAATAATCAAACGGTCGTAGTAGGGTGTAAATTTAACGTTTGCGGTCTCAATTCTTTTGGTAGCGTCTAAGCTTAAATTAACAACCTCGGCTTCCTTAATTTTATATTCACTGATAAAATTCCTTAATGATCTTGTAATTTCTGGCCTTAAAAGATTAGAGAACTTAACCTCAATAGGCATTAGAGATAGGCCATCTCTGATTATAAAATCAACCTCCGCGCCTTCTTTGGTTCTCCAAAAATTAATACTCTTCAATGTTTCCGTGGTTTCTTTATTTATCCTGTTATATACGAAATTCTGGAAGATTAATCCCATTTGTTCGTTATTCTCTATTCTCCCAAACATATTTAAAGAGAAGTTTCTCAAACCCAAATCAATAAAATATACAATTGGGGATTTGATAATTTCTTTTTGTTTATTTGTAAAAAATGGTTGTACTGTTCTTATAATAAATACCTTCTCGGCATACCATAGATATTTTTTAAGAGACGGCACAGAAAGCCCGGTTTGTGTTGCTAAATTTGAATAATTGATGAGCTGTCCTGTCTGACTAGCTAATATCTTAATCATTAAGACAAAGGCGTCTATTCTATCTAATTTCAAAAGATAAGATATGTCTTTTTCTATACAACTTCTAAATATCTGATCTATGGTTTTTCTTTTTTCTTCTTCTTTCTCTTCAAGTATCACCATAGGATACCCTCCAAAGTTCATGTATTCTTTTAACAGGCTAAAAGATCTTTGTTTTTCTATCTTAAAGAATTCTTTAAGCTTCCCTTGATATTTATATTCTGTTCTAAAATCAACAAATTCTTCAAAATCAACTGGGTCCATAAAAAAGTCTCTTTTCCTTCCAGCGAGAGATTCATTTATTTTTTCTTTTAGCTCTAGGCTGCCAGAGCCGGAAACAACAAACTTATAGGGAAGGCCTAAATCATATATACCCTTGAGAAAAATTCCTGCATCTTCTTTTCTTTGTATTTCATCTATAAAAATAAATCCCCCCTCATTCCCCAGCTCAAGCTTTATCTTTCTCAAGAGATCTTCTTGAGAATTAAAGAAGATGCTGTCTGCTTCGTAATCAAGGCTTAAAAAAAGTACTTTCTTCTTTTCTCCTTCCAAATAATTTTTTAATTCCTTCATTATCGTCGTTTTCCCAACTTGACGTGGCCCGACTATCAAAGAAATTTCTTTTTTGTTTAGATGCTCTTTAATCTCATTAAATAACTTTCTTTTGATTATAGTCATAGAATTAATGGTTAATACTATACTTTCATTTTAGTCCGATTAAAATAGAAGTCAAGTTTCATTTTAATCGGGTTAACTCATTGGTCGGCACATTCTAACGATCGTTCAAGCTACGGAACATAATTTACAGTCTATCTATCTAAAACCAAAACTGGGGATAATTCCCCAGTTTCTTTGTTTTAATCAGTGTTTATCTACTTCCCCAGCAAAGCATTCAATTTGGCTCTGGTAAGTGGTCCCGTAGCCCCTGTTCCTCCGGTAATTCCATATTTGGCTTGGAATTTTATTAAAGCAGCTTTAGTTGCATTACCGAATACTGTAGTTTCTTTTCCTGGAGATCCAGCTCCTGTTAAAGCTACTTTGGTTGTTGAATCAGAATTGAGAACAATCTGGAGATACTTTACATCAATGCCTGTTTTTCCAACATACAGATATTTAGTGAATGTAAAGGTAGAAGGAATGCCTACAATAGCGCTAGTCGTTCCTCCTTGAGCAGCTAATAATTGGAGCAGCAATGCTTGTAATTGAGCTAATTGAGCTTGCAATTGAGCTATTAGCTGTGCATTTGATGTTGTAGTTACAGTAGCTTTCTGACCAAAGATGGCAAAGTTGGTAAAGTGAGTAACGCTTACAGTTAAAGTATTGCTGATTGAATCAACTGTAGTTACTAATTCTACCCATTTAGTTCCATCCCAATAATTTACCTTTAGAGTTGCTTCATCCAATCCGGAAACTTGAGAATCAGTATATACAAAAGTTAAAGTAACAGGAGAAGAAAATGACGTTACATTAATTCCCCCACTGGTAGCACTAAAGCTGTATACATAGTTACCTACCATAAAGCTGCCTGTAGGAGGATTGCCAACCCCTGCACCGGCAGTTCCTAGCGGAGTTACAGTAAATGAGGTGTCAGAAGTAACAGCTCCTGCTGGAACTGTTACCTTGGCTATAGCTCCGGTCTCTGTAGTTCCTGTAACTATTCCTCCTGAACCGCCAACAGTCCCAGATCCAGCCACTAATTGCTTCTCAGCTAGAGTTGTAAATGTTTTGGTAGTGGTATATCCCATTCCCCCATCAGAACTTACAGATTTGATGATATAGTAATAGGTTGTGGCTGGGGTTAATCCTGTAATAGTAATTGAATGAGCGGCCGAATAGCTAGAAAGAGTAACATTCTGGCCAAGATTTGAGGTTAAGCCATATTCTACTCTTGAAGTGGCTGTTATATTCGTAGTCCAAGAAACAATTGCAGAAGTAGTATCTGGCGCAATTGAGATATTACTTAAAGATGGAACTGTCATCGTAGCTCCACCTCCTCCGCCAGACCCTCCGCCAGAGTAAAGGTTAATTGTGTATACATGGTTTGCTACTGCCGGAGAATTGCCATTAGCATAGCAAGAAATTGCTTTAAGAGTTAAACTTTGACTAACCGATACAGCTGAGCTGTATATGGTTCCTGTAGTACAGCTTGTTCCAGCATAGGCGCAAACAGGAGTAGTTCCGCTAGTAGTGTAGCAAATACCCCTTGATCCTGTAGCAGTCAGGGTTACGCTTTGAGCTGAAGTATATGTACCAGCTTCAGGATTAGCTGTAACAGTAGCCATGGTAACACCATCCATTCCAGAATTTAAACCACTATCAATATTTCCAGTCACCTCTGAACCAAAAACAGCAACACAAGGTATTAAAGATATTAATGCAAATATAGCGAAAAACTTTTTAATCATGAAGTTATATTTTTAATTTAATAATTAGCTTACCTTCCTGCATGTGCTTTAATTGCACATGCAGGATTAGTAAACCAACTATTACAAGCTTCTCAATCCGTAACTTGTTGAATAAGAACCTGCTGTTGAACTAACAGGGATCTTGGTTTCAACATATATCTGGACTTGAATTCCAACTGTTGAAGTATCAAGATCTGAAGCAGCAACAATTGTCATCGCTGTTCCATATATAGCAGATGCACTTATCGTTACTGCATTATCAGTATCAGCATGGTCACTAGACTGAGCGCAATAATATCTAATATTGCTTGCGGCAGCAATCGTAGCGCTTCCAACTCCTGTCCAATCATCGAATTTCAATGATGTGGATAGTTCGCCTGTCGGGATTGTAGCATTGATTATCCATTGCCATCCATTTGTCCAAGAATTATCATTAGTTCCATATGATCTGGTCTGATAAATACTTGTTACAGCCAATGATCCTGTTGGAGCACTTACTGTTGTAAATTCTTGAGATGCCTTTGTTGTATAGGCAGTTACAGAATTTCCAGCAATATCTTTAACTCCAGAAACATAGATGTAGTATTGAGTGGCATAGGATAATGATGACAGAGGAACAATTGTTACTACATTGGTAGTAGAATTATATCCTAACGTCGCAGAAACTGCTGAATCATCACTATATTTTCTCAACTGTATCGAAGAAGTAATAGTACTAATATCTATCACAGAGTCAAATGTAACTGTAGGAGCTACAGCTATAGCAACGCTTGTAGCATTATCTAGCGGCGCTTGCAGGGTTACATTTGGTACAGTAGTATCTAGGGTTATGTAATCAAAAGCATAGGTAGCGTTACTGCTAGCATCTATCATTTTCACATAGACCGATTTTAATCCATCTGTAGTCGTACAACCGCCTCCATATGATTCCAATACCAAACTCTTGCTTGTTGCATATGCTTCAGGAGTCCCGAATGTTGATCCATCACAACTGAAGGCCATTGTGCTTGGGGTTCCTCCTGCAAATAAGGTGAGGGTAAATGTCGCATTATTTGCATATTGCATATTACTATTGATTGTTATCGCCACTGGAGTAGGCCCTGTAACATCAATGGTAGCAACTGCACTTGTTGTTGAGATTACAGAAGTATTACCTGCTTTGTCTGTTGCAGTTATACCATAGTAATATGTTCCATCAGCACTAAAAGTATCAACAAATCCTACAGCTGTTAATCCAGATACCACTTTTGTATCAGTTGTTGCAACAGGAGAACTTGTCTTTCTATACACAGCATATGAATCAATGCCGGCTGTGCTATCTGTTGCTGCCTCCCAGGTCACAGTTACTAATCCTCCGCTTACAGATATGCTAGGTGTAGCAACAACTGGTACTGTCGTATCTAGAATAATTTCATCTGATGCTATTGTGTAATTTCCAGCGGTATCAAGCATTTTTACATAGACTATCTTTGAACCATCTGCATCAGTACATCCAGCACCTGTTTCTGTTCTTAAGTTGAATGTCTTTGAGGTTGCATATGCTTCAGCCACAGTATAGTTATCTCCATCGCAGCTAAATTGCATGTTAGTAACACCATTAGCAGCAACTGTTATTGTTGTAGATGATGCTGTTGCATATTGAGCTCCCCCAGTGATAGATATGCTTACATCTGTTGGAGCGGTAGTATCTACAGCAACCACAGCACTAGTAGTAGAAATTGTACCAGA
>CAZTRD010000012.1:0-28302 GCA_964616145.1 uncultured Candidatus Saccharibacteria bacterium
AAACCAGAATAGGCTAAGCTGACTAGAAGCAGGTCTGAATAGCGTCCACTCTTCGTAGCAAAAGTAAAGTCGCCTTAATGGCGATTTTTAGTTGACAATAATTATTTTACCGTGAGATGATTAAATTAGGCTGGAGTTCTTTGACTTCTCCCACGTTGTGGGGCTTTCCCTCTATAGAGGGCATCTCAAAGGAGGCATCATATGCGACAGGTGTTGACTGTAGTGGCAATGAACTTCGCAGACACGTTGCAGTTGAAGCGTTTCATCAAGAAGATCTTCCAAGATCTTCAACCTCTTCCAAGCAGATCGTACGAAGTAAGGTTTGTCGTGAACAAGGACGACGCTACGATAAGCTCGGGAATAGAGGCTTCTGTAGGGTGGTTTCCTCACTTTCAAGAGGAGGAAGTGCCGAAGGGTGTATCTGCTGCCGATTGGGCGCAGTTGATCGTCGAGGAATTGACACTTCTGCTGCTCGTCAGCAGTAAGTTCGTCCTAAAGTCGGTAAACATAGTTGAAGAAGGCATTATCGATATCTACATCGAGAAATGCTAGCTTCACCTGTGTTCGAATAGCACGAGTAGGTAAGAGCTCTAGCCTTGGGTCGCTGCAATGGGATTGTGGCGACCCATCCTTCTTTAATATTATCTGTTAGTATGGCTTATCCCAAGCAGGTCTGAACAGCGTCCACTCTACGGAGTCATTCCAAGAGCCCTCTATTTATGAGGGTTCTTAAATTACTGGGAGTAGGACGTAGAACTTTTGATATATTTTTGATAGAATAAATTATATGGGAAATAATTACGCTTTTATAGATAGCCAAAATCTAAATTTGGGAGTAAAAAGTCAGGGATGGAAATTAAACTTTTCTCGTTTCAGGATTTTTCTTGAAGACAAATATAAGGTTAAAAAAGCTTTTATATTTATTGGCTATGTTCCCAATAATCAATCTTTATATACGGAATTACAGAAATCTGGATACATCTGTATTTTCAAGCCGACAATGGAGATAAAAGAACATGGCAAAATAAAAATAAAAGGCAATGTTGATGCGGAATTAGTTTTACATACAATGATAGAGTATGCAAATTATGATAAGGCGGTAATTGTTTCTGGAGACGGAGACTTTTATTGTCTGGTGGAGCACCTGGCGAAGAATAGCAAATTATTAAAAATTATTGTTCCGAATAAGAAACATTCTTCATTGTTGCGGAAATTCAGTAATTTTATCGTAAATATCCAATTATTTCAAAATAAATTAAGGAAATAAAAAGAAGAGGCATTCCCTCGGGACGAAACCCTTTGGTAATCCTCTCATCGTGATATTGTCATTATAGCAAGTCGAAAGTTTTTGTCAATAATCGCCTTAACAATCTGGGCGATTTTGTTGTAGAATAAAACTATGAATGATAAACTAAGAAAATTTATAACTTCAACCAAAAAAGATATTAAACTATTATTATTTTTCGTCTTGATAGTTTTGATTTTATTTACTGTAAGCTTATTATCGGTATGTGGGGTGAAATATTAATAAACAGGTCTGAACATCGTTCACTCTACGGAGCAATTTCAAGAGCCATCTATTTACGAGGGTTTTTGAATTAGGGAGACGTGGACGTAGAACTTTTGATATATTTTTGATAGAATAGAGAAATATATTAAATAAAAATATGCTATACATAGCAATATCTATCGTCGTATTAGCCATTATTATGGTAGTCGTAATTTATTTAGCAAAAAGCAGGATGAGACATATAGAGCAAGATACGAAAAAAGAAAATAAACTAATGTTCTGGATTGGAATAGCAGTAGTAGCAATAGCAGTGATATTTTTCTTAACAGCGAAAGAAGAATTTGAGAATAAGATATGGACTGTTCCTATTTGGATAATGGGGACAGGATTAATAGCGGGTTCACGATATAGGCTCATAAAATAATAAAATCTATTTTTACTTGAATAAAAAAGGTCAAAAATGAACCTCCCATTAAATAATTTTAAAACCCTTATAATGCAAGGAAATTGGATATTAGGATTTCTTGGGTTTATGGGAATAAAAGGGATACAAGGTTTTTTAAGCGGAAATTCTTCGGAAGCTATTTAGTTTGTATGGTTTATCTATTTTATCCCTAAGAAATTTCAATAAAACAGGCCTGAACATCATTCACTCTCCGGAGCCAATCCGACCTTAATATAGCCACTTCATTTTGAGGCGGGTTTATTTTTAAGTTGACGACTTGTTGACAACTCTATTTATTAATAATACAATGAAGTTGTTAACAAATATATGAAAAAAGACATTAAAAAAATAATATTAGAGCAATTAACAAAAAAAGGAGAAATCAAGGTTGCCGATGTTATTAAGGCAACTGGTTTTTCGCGCGCATATATAAACAGATTTTTACAAGAGCTTAAAAAAGAAGGAAAAATTGTTTTAATCGGAAAGGCGAATGCAGCTCGTTACATTTTGTCGGAGAAAGCTGAAAAAGCTAAAAAAGACATTCTTTCTATAAATAAAATTATGTCTAACACTAATCTTTCAGAAGACGTAATTTTAAGTGAGATAAAAGAACAAAGCGGAATCTTTATGAGTTTGCCAAAAAATATAATCAGCATTATTGATTATGCCTTTTCTGAAATGCTTAATAACGCAATTGAGCATTCAAAATCGGATAAAATAACTGTTTTTGTCGCGCAAGAGGGGAGAAAGATAGTTTTTGAGGTATTAGATCATGGGATAGGGATATTCAATAATATTATGTCTAAAAAGAAGCTAAATAATGAAATGGAAGCAATTCAAGATTTACTGAAAGGAAAACAAACTACTGCCCCGCATAAGCATAGCGGTGAGGGTATATTTTTCACCTCAAAAATAGCTGATGAATTTTTGATCCAAAGCTTTGGGAAAAAGATTATTTTTAACAACCTCATAAACGATGTTTTTGTAAAGGATTCTTTTAAAATAAAGGGAACAAAAATAAATTTTAGCATATCTATTACCTCAAAAAAGGAGCTTAATGATATTTTTAAGGATTATTCTGGCGAATCGTTTGAATTCTCTAAAACGAAGGTAAAAATAGATTTATATGAGATCGATAATGCCTTTATTTCTCGCTCTCAAGCGAGGCGAGTTTTGGCTGGATTAGAAAAATTTAAAGAGATAGTTTTGGATTTCAAAAATGTTGAAACAGTTGGTCAAGGGTTTGCAGACGAGGTCTTTAGGGTTTGGAAAAACAATCATCCGAGTATAAAAATTGAGAATCAAAATGCAAACGAAAATATATTATTTATGATTGAGAGAGTGGCAAAACAATAAAGCAGTTTTAACATTTCTTCGGGATTCTTTTTCTTATATCTAAAAACCACCGGCTTTAGCCGGCGCGTGCGTTTAAAGGCATAGAGTTCACTAAACTTGATCTTTTAGAAGAATGAGTGTATGATAAAGACGAATACTCTGAGAGTTCCGATCTACAAATAGTCAGACATCTGATTATACTATTTGCAACTCACCGATATTGTAAGTTGTTTTATTTATAAAATATGATTCTAAGATTGAAAAAAACTCCAAAAATTATAATTTTGCACCAAAACAAAGAGCAGTTTTTAGAGGAGCACAATAAACTATCTCCTGAAAACTTAAAAGCCACTACCTCTCTGCTTTCTCGTTTTAAGATAGAAAAAGCATCGCTTTTTAAGAATGATAATTGGTCTATAGATAAACTCAGAAGGCCCTTTATTTTATGGCTCACTTCTTTACATAAAGGATAGGAAGATCTAACGCTATTAGTTCTCGAGAGTTGATATAATCGCCTTGCGGGCGATTTCGTGTTATTATTATATAGAATTTATAACTAAAATCTATGCCAATCAAAAAATCAACCCTAGAGAAAAAATGGTATTACAGAGTTATAAAAGTATTCTTATTGATAGCTCCATTTTTGTTAGCGATCTTTCTCTTAATTAAGAAAACAGATATCTTCAACATATCGCACAAAGATATCCTGGGCGTATTGCAGAATAATATTACTTATATCGTCTACGTTGTAATAGGATTAGTCCTGTATTTCTTGGTTTTGGGGCTTGCTTGGAAAATTATTCTTTACATTGCATTTGGGGGATTGGAAGACGATAGAATTAAAAGAGACAATGGAGGGGAGTTGGTAAAACCAAAACAAAACCAAGTAATACAATCAATAATTCCTCTTATAATTATCCTGGCTATTATTGCTATTTTTGCATTATCCCAGGCAGGATATATCAAATTACCCAAGATAAACCTAGACAATACTACTAAAAACCATACATATGGTACCTCTTGTACGAATAGCGATGGAAAAACAGGTTTATATGGCACAAATGGCATCTGCTATACATGTTCTGGCAATGGGGTTGCAGTTACTAGCCCTACAAATAATAATTGTTCAAGCGGTACATCCGGGGTTTACTGTTGCAGCACTGGAAACAATTATAATGGATGTATATCTACAGGATGTGGCTCTATGTGGTATTGCTCGGGAAGTTATTATATAGGAAACCAGGAAATTACGGTTCCCGGATTATGCTTCCCAGTGCATCCAGACAAAATTTATTCAAGCTGGACTGGTGTATGCAGGCAGTGCCCTTAAAATATTAGAAAAAAGAGGTAAGCAAGAGATCTTTTTTGCTAGCAGTTTATCATAATTAGTTTTTAAAATTGACTTTAGATAGTTCAGATTATAACATTAAGGAAGAAAATTGATTTTCAGTAATATGACAGGAAAATCAAAACGTACAACTCATCGCAGCGTTACAGGGAAAAAACTATATGCAGTCAGAGATGCTAGGGGGCGCTTCAAAGATATCCAGACTTACGAAAGAGCCCATCGCGCTAATCTGGCTCATAAAAGCAAGGCGGAGAAACAGAAATGAATCTTTCTTGAGAGAGTATTGATATTCAATAGCTATTTTTTTATTCCATTAGATTGAATATTTTGCTAAAATAATACAATTAAACAAAATATATGAACGGATTTGTTGACTTTATACGAAAACAGGGAGTTGTCGGCTTAGCAGTAGGCTTTATTCTAGGGGGAGCGGTTTCAAAGGTAGTATCTGCCTTAGTTACAGATATTATCAATCCGCTTTTAGGCGCAGCCCTTGGGAAAGTCGGCAGTTTATCAACCGCAAGCATTAATTTAGGATCAGTCAAAATACTCTGGGGAGATTTCGTTGCAGTAATTATTGATTTTCTTGTTATCGCCCTAGTTGTATATTTCGGTTTCAAGGCGTTAAAGCTGGATAAATTAGATAAAAAAGAATAATCCACTCCGCAGATTTATAACCAGTCATGTCTTCGTGCTAAAATATAATAAAAATATGAAAAATAAAATTTGGATCATTATTACTATAATATTAATCATAGTCATAGGCGTCTTAATTTTTTTCCTCTTCGGCAGAAATAATAGCCCGCCTTTTTCCTCAGAATTTCTAAATAAACCGAAATATACTCCAGCAAGTGATTTATCAGAACAGCCCGACTTGGATAAATTTAATGAATATTTTACCAATGCTTGGATAGGGAAACTTCCAGAAGGTACAGAATTTAATCCCGCGTCAGTAGAGCAAACACAGGCTTTTATCACTACAGATCAATTCTGCACCTCTTTAGATATAAAAAAGACAATTGCCGAAGGGAGTCTTGCTGTCGCTACCTATGATATAAATACGCAAGAATACGTTGAGCCCAAAGGCGTTTTTCCAATGGAATTAAAACAAGGAAATACATTAGGTTGCGAGCCGTTCGCCTTTGGAGTTGGTAAATACGAATCTAAAATTTACATAGACGATGTTTTGGCAATCGTCTTACCATTCGAAATTAAATAATTTATAAAAATAACATGGCTAAACCTACAAAATACGCTTCCCTCATCTGTATAATTTTAAGTGCATTGGCAATTATAGGGGCAGGGTTGAGCTTTTGGCAAAAAAATCCGCTAATTTTAGCACTTTTCTTGCTTCCAGTGATTATTTATGAGGTTTACCGAACAGAAGGTAAATCAACAAAATGGGCCTCCTGGGTTTTATTAGCAATTTTTATCCTAGAAATAATATTCATCATTTTCAAAATTAATTTTGATCTAGGAGCATATCTTGGAAAAACAGATACAACCGTAGCTGGGTATAATGTCCCGCTAGGGGATATCAAAATAGTGGGGCCGATTATCATTGCTATATTATCGGTTATCCTTTTTGTCAAAACTCGTGGAGTATACACCAAATGGCTTTCAGTCATAATCTTTTTAGGATCATTTGTGCTGATATATCTATTAAATCCATTAATCTTTCAATCACTTCTGAAATTTGGAGTTGAACAGGGATTAGATAAAGGACTGCAACAGATCCAATAATTATTTGTAAACATGTTTAAAGATCTTGTCTACAAATATGCTGCCAAGGTTCCAAAAGGAAAGGTTGCTACATACGGTCAATTAGCTAAATTGGCTGGCAACCCGAAAGCTGCCAGAGTTGTTGGCATGTTAATGAAGAATAATCCGTATTATCCTAAGGTATCTTGTCATAGGGTGGTCGGTTCTGATGGGAAATTGGTAGGATATACTGGAACAGGAGGCGTACAGGGCAAAAAGGAAAGATTGATAGAAGAAGGAGTGAAATTTAAAGGGGATAAGGTAGATTTAAAGATTTCTTTATGGAAGCCGTAGAACTTAAAAGTATCAATAAGAGACTTTTTATAAAATGGTTTCTAATAATCATTTTTTTAATTATCCTGATAGGAATAATTGTTATCCTCTATCTTCCCTCAAAAGTGTGTTTTAATAACCAATGCTTTAGAGTAGAAACAGCAATAACTCCCGAACAGAGAGCAAAAGGATTGATGTTTAGGCAATCTTTAGATCAGGATAAAGGGATGCTGTTCGTCTATCCGGAGTCAGGAGAATACAGTTTTTGGATGAAGGATACGTATATTCCTTTAGATATCATCTGGATTGATGAAGATCAAACCATTGCATACATTAATGAAAACTCACAACCTTGCCAAGGAGATTGTTTAAACATCAATCCATCTGTTCAGGCAAAATATGTTTTAGAGATTAATGCTAGGATGATCGACTCTGTCGGATTAAAAGTCGGAGATAAATTAACATTTAAGGGGATAGGATTAAAAAACCTTTTTGTAAAATAGATTATGCAAGCAGAAATTCTTGATTTTCTGGCAAAATATGGCTATTGGGCAGTATTCTCCGTGATTTTTATCCAAGAGCTTGGAGTTCCATCTCCTGCTCCCAATGAAGTTGTCTTATTGTTTGCCGGATATCTGTCCTCAATAGGAAGATTAAGCTTCCCTTTGATTCTTTTAGCCGGAATAGCCGGTGATTTTATCGGAACAATAGCTCTGTATTCAATTTTTTACTATTTTGGAAAAAAAATATTAAAACACGCTCCTAAATGGCTGCCAGTAGAGAAAATAGAAAAACTAGAACAGAGGATAAAGAAAAAAGGAATTTGGGGGGTATTTCTTGGCAGATTACTTCCATATTTCAGAGGATATGCTTCTATTGCAGCCGGACTCTTGAGAATTCCCCCTAAGATGTTTATTATTTCCGTTATTGTATCAGCCATCATCTGGAGTGGTGGATATGTTACTGCCGGAAGATTGATAGGGGCAAGATGGCGCGATGTTGCTGATAAATTAAGCCCGGCAAATATTTTTATTGGTCTAGCGATAATATTGATAATATTTCTTCTTGTTATCCCAATTCTCAAGAAATATTTTAAGAAAAAGAAGAAAGATTAATTAAAACAAAAAACAGAGATTGCTCTCTGTCTTTTGTTTTTGATTTACCAAGTATTCCTGCGCTTTCCAAAATCTGATCTGCCTCTTCCTCTGTCATTGAAATCTCTGCGAGGTGGGCGATCTTCCATTGGTCTTGCTTCAGCAACAGTGAGATTTCTTCCTTCGAAATCTTTTCCATTGTACATATCAATTGCTTTAGCAGCATCTTCCTCTGTAGACATTTCTACAAATCCGAACCCTTTTGATCTGCCAGTCATTTTATCCATTATGATCATAGCGGATTCAACAGTTCCAGCTTGAGAAAAAGCTTCTTTTAAAGAATCTTCTGTAGTGGTGTATGGTAATCCTCCAACGTATAGTTTTTTAGCCATATTTTCCTTATATGAATTGTTTAATTATTTATCGACCTCTTTCTCGCACGATTTCTACTTTCAAAAACTCTTAAGGTTAAAAACCAATTCGTATAAGGAAAGAGAAAATTTACTGAGAAAGTTTTATACTCACAGTATAGCATAGATGTATATAAAATACAATAGTTGACTTTTGAGATGCTTGAGTCATAGTGGAATAACCCCTAACGGTGGAGAGAATCCAAGTAAGGGGAATAGCTCCCTGGAGGTGGAGCAAGTCATGACGGGACCGGGTGAAGGAGTTCGTTGTGCAGTAGCCTGGGCTGCGGAGAGCGCGGTCTTCTAGGCCTTGTGGCCAGAAACCGCACGCGCGGTTCGGACTGAAGAAAGGGACCCTTGGCGGTCGCTGGATGGTCCCTCTCTCCTGGAATTTCTCGCCAAGTTGCGAGTTTTTTGTTAGAATAAACATGTTTAAATTTAAATCTGCATATCATGAAAGATTCATACGATTGTATTATTGTAGGAGCTGGTCCGGCAGGACTTTTTTCAGCATATGAACTAATCTCTAAAAATCCTAAATTAAGGATTTTAATTTGCGAAAAAGGAAACCTTATCCAAAACAGGGGAAAAAATGAAATGATGTCCGGAGTAGGAGGTGCTGGAACATATTCTGACGGAAAATTGCATTACACTCCGGTATTGTCTCATGAAAAAATGTTTCATCTTTACTCTGTGGAAGAATACAACCCAATTCTTCAGAGAGTGGATGACATCTTTTTACAATTCGGAGTTGATACTCCAATCAGCCCCAAAGACATATCAGAAGCGGATAAGTTGGTGAAAGAATGCGCTGATAACGGCATTAAACTATTAGTAAGGCAGGTAAGACATGTTGGTTCTGATCTGCTTCCCAAAGTCATTCTTAACTTTCAAGAGTTTTTAATCAAAAAAGGAGTTGAATTCCTGCCAAAAACAGAAATTCAGGATATTCTGCTTGAGGATAATCATTGCATTGGAGTTTTGACTGACAATCAAAGGATTTTAGGAGAAAATATTCTTTTAGCTCCTGGAAGAATAGGGGCTAAATGGTTACAAGATTTATGCAATAAATACAGCATTGAATTTACTTTTGATAAGGTGGAAGTGGGAGTGAGGGTGGAAACATTGGCAACTATCATGGATAAATTCTCTAATGTTGCCTATGAATCAATATATCTAATTACTGCTCCAACAACAGGAGATATAGTAAGGAATTTTTGTCCTTGTCCGAGAGGATTTGTAGCTCAAGAAGAATATGGTGATTTTGTAGCTGTAAATGGGCATTCTAATTCAGATCATAAATCCCTTAATTCTAATTTTGCCTTTACAGCGGAAATTAATCTTGCTGAGCCTTTTGAAAATACCATCAACTATGCTTTGGCTATTGCCAAGCTAGTTAATATTGCTGGAGGAGGGAAACCTTTGATACAAAGCTTAACCGGTTTTAAAAAGGGGCAGAGAAGCACCTGGGAAAGATTAAAGAGCAGCGGAATTACTCCTAGTCTTACTGATGTTGTTCCAGGAGATATTTCTATGGCTCTTCCTGGAAGAATCACTCAGGATTTAAAAGAGGCATTTGATATATTGGAAAAAGTAATGCCAGGTATTAATTCAGATAATACCTTGCTCTATGCTCCGGAAGTTAAATTAAGATCTTCCAAGGTAAAAACTAACAAATACCTGGAAACAAAGATAGAGAATCTTTTTGTAGCAGGGGATGGGGCAGGATTATCAGGTAGCATTACCGGAGCAGCAGTAAATGGATTGATAGCTGCTCAAGGAATAATGGGAAAAACAGATAATCCTAGTAGATTATTTAGATAAAAAAGAAGGTTGCTACAACATATTAGGTTAAGAACTCTTAAAATAGGTATCCTACCACAATAATATACGGAATCTTGTAGGTTATTGACATATAACTATGGTTTTGCTAATATGTAACTGTAAAACAATAAATATATGATTCACTCATTTTCATGTAAGAATTTTTATTCCTTTAGCAATCTTACAGTCGTTAATTTTGTCGTGAATAATAAGGCCCCAATTAATAATGGCTATTTTACAACTTCACTCGGAAGCCGCCTTTCTAAAATTGAAACTGTGGTTGGGCCCAATGCTTCTGGTAAAACTAATCTATTAAAAGTTTTGCCATTTTTAAAATGGCTGATTACAGATTCATTTAACATCAATCCTACTGCCCAATTGCCGGTAAAACCTTTTATGTTCGGCGGGCAAAAAAATAAACCGATTGAGCTTTCGGTTGATTTTGAAATTGAAGATGACATATATACTTATTCTTTTATTCTTGACGAAGAAAAAATTATATCAGAAGAGTTGAAGATTAAAAACAAAACCAATCGGAAGGAAACAAGCAAAAAGGTTTTTTCTCGTCAGTGGAATAGCGAAAATGGAAAATATGAATTAAATAGCAAGCGTTTTAACTTCCCCAAGGAATTCGAAAATTCTATGCGGCTCAATGCTAGTATTATAAGTGTTGCAGTTCGGTTTAATCATAAAGAGAGTCAGGCAATATTTGATTATTGGCAGAAAGTTGAAACAAACGTTATAGAAGCTGGTTGGATTGGAGATCAGTTCATGCCGAATGCCAGCCAGCAATTAATTGATGCTCTAGATTTTTACAGCGAGGATAACAATACAAAGATAAAAGAAGAAGCAGAAAAACTCTTATCACGCTTTGATCTCGGGCTAGAATCGTTTGAAATTAATAAGAAAAAGAAAGAAAATAGTCTTTCGATAGATGTAAAGGTTGCCCATTCCTTCAGTAAACAAAAAGAATATCTACCAATACAATATGAATCTTCTGGCACTAGGCAACTTTTTGTCTTGTTAAAAACTATCCTGTCAGTATTGGCTAATGGCGGAATTGCCGTTCTTGATGAACTTGATGTAAATTTACATCCAGAAATGGTTTTGTCATTACTTGAATTATTCGTCCAGCCCGAAACTAATCCTAACAATGCTCAACTGTTGTTCAGCTCTCATAGTCATCAAGTGCTGAGTAAACTAGATAAGTATCAAATAATTCTTACCGAGAAGAATGAAAAAGGGGAAAGTGACTCTTGGCGATTAGATGATATGTCTGGCGTTCGGGCTGACGATAATTATTATACAAAATATATTGCTGGAGCGTATGGAGCGGTTCCTAGGATATAAACCATCAAAATAAACATGTCGAGGACGAATCCATACAAGAAAAAAAGACGCCAAGCAAATAAAACCCTCCTAGTGTTTGGAGAGGGTCTTGGCGAGGAGATATTTTTAAAATACTTGAAGAGCTTATACTCTTACAAAAGTAATGTCGCGATAACCATTAGAAAGGGGAGGGGAGGAAACGCTCAGGGTATTATCATTGATGCAGATAGAACACCTGGCGCTTTTGATAAAAAAATAGTTGTTCTGGATAATGATAAGGCGAAGATAGAAATGATTAAGGCTAGACAGGAGGCAAAAAATAGAAACATTGAAATTATTGAAAATACTCCTTGCCTGGAGTTTTTGTTAATAATGATTCTCAATAAAAAGCCGGTCGGGAAAAATTCTTGCTGGTGCAAGGAAGAATTTGAGTCAAAACATCTTGATAGAAAAAAACGAGGAGAATTGAGTGAATATGTAAAACTATTTCCAAAGAAATTATTAGATGCTAAGAGGTTAAGAATATTAGAATTGGATAAGCTGATTTTGATTATGGAGGGGAAATAGATAAAACGGATTCATATAATGGCTGATAAACTAAGAGTAAAGTTAGAATACTAAAAAAGAAAAAGTCCGCCCGTAAGGGCGGTTTTGTATTTGACCAATTAAATATAATATTATATAGTATTTGTATCTCACCGTAAGGAGGTTGGGCCAATGCCGGGATGCAGACTTGTCTACAAAAAGGGTTTGGTTCTGACCTTCGTATACGACTCAAAGGGAGTGCTCAGAATCGAGGAGGAGATAAGTAGGTTTAGGCACTGCCCGAAATGCGGTTCCAATTTGGTAGAAACAGGCTCTTTCGGAACGCATTGCATGAGGCCTGGTTGTAGAGCTTGGATAATTGGGGCAGATGGACGAGTCACTCTCTCGCCGGAGCTGTGGAAGTACCATCCGACTAGTGGGAGGTGGCTTGTGAGACTGGAAGTTCTTTCCGAGGTTGAGCCACAGGAGGCTCAAAAGGAGGAGTCTATGACTCAATAAGAGGACGACTATTGTCGTCCCTGTTGTACTTTTAATTTCGTCTTAAGGGATATTTTTGTTAGAATGAGGATATGTCGATAAAAAATAAACGGAACGGACATGCAAGATATCCGTTCCAGGTTTAGTATCTATATATTATCATCCTTTCTTTAAAAATAGAAATCCTCCGCCGATGTGAAGTGTATGAACTCCTGGCCGAGGATCTATGTTAAAGATAGCAGATATAAAATATTTTTCAAGCCCAATATTAATAATAGTTTTTGTAATATAATTTAATGGAAAAAGATATAATTTCAGAGATAGAGCTATTAGATTTAATAGAAGATGCCAGAGAAGATTATAAGGCAGGCAAATTAATAATCGCTAAATCAATAGCCGATCTAGTATGATAATTGATAAGATAAATCTAGGAATACTGATTATCCTGATTGCTATATTAGGATATATCAGCAATTGGTTAAATTGGAAATATTTAAACAATTTTGTAATTAGGTTCCTGTATTACATCGGGACTTTTATCCATGAGGTTTCCCATATAATATTCTGTATTTTAACTGGAGCTAAAATATCTAAAATCAGTATTTTTTCAAAACAACCAAAGATTATTCATTCTAAATCAAGAATACCAATAATAGGGCAAGCATTAATATCTTTGGCTCCGATAATAGGAGGGTTGGCATTCCTCTATGTTATTAACAGGTTTTGTTTGTCTAACTATTTTACAATACCTTCTAATTTTAAAGACTTTTTAACTATCTTTTCTGGGATAGGCATACTTGATTGGCAATTATGGGTGATGATCTTGTTATCCTTTAATATGGGAGCAATGTTGGGCCCATCTTTGCAGGATTTAAAGAATATTTGGTTTATCCTCATTCTTCTCCTATTTATTCAATGGCAGGATTTGATCAATTTGAGCTTGTTAGCCATTCTTTTGATTTTGATCAATATATTAATCCAAGGAGTTTTGATTGGCGTTGTATTCTTGGTGAGGAAGATTAAGAAGTAGTCTCTTTAATTGTTGCAAAAGTTGTTCAAAATGCAACAATTCTTGCAACAATTAAAATAGGGAAATGACATCGGGTTAATAAGAAGATTACGGATAAAGTCGAGGTTATTTCTAACTATTTCAAAATATTTTAAGGAGATTGTAAGGATTGAATGTGCTTGATTTTGATTGCAATTGGTTTTTTGCGTTAGTTTCTAGAACTGGCGTATAAAACAGTTACCTACGCAGGGGATTCTCTTAAAATTAGGGAATTCACTTTTTTAACAATATGATTAAAAAACTCAATCGTATAGAAGCAGAAGAGTCGTTTAATTGATAGTAAGTAAATAATATTAATATTTAAACAATTATTATATAATAAAAACATGATTACTTTAGATGAAATCAAAAAGAATAGTGAGATAAACGAGTTTATCAAACAAAGCCAAACTGCTTTGTTGGCTTCAGGATATACTGATCACGGAATTGACCATGTTAATTTAGTTGCTGAAAGGGCCAGGAATATAGCTAGACAGATAGGAATGAGCGCAAGGGATCAGGAATTATGCGCAATTGCCGGATATTGCCATGATATGGGGAGTTTTTTAAGCCGTAGCCATCATCACTATTTCGGTGCCCTACTATTCCATCAGATTTTTCATGAAAAGATTTCCCCTAAAGAGCTTTGTTCTATTACTCAAGCAATATCAACTCATGATAAAGAGGAGATGAGCATTTGTAATTCCATTGCAGCAGTTTTAATCTTGGCTGATAAATCCGATGTACGTAGGTCTAGAGTGCTATTAAAACAAATAGATAAGATAAAAAATGACATACATGATAGGGTAAATTATGCCACAAAAGAATCTGATATTGTTGTAAACAAGCAGAAAAAGAATATTAACTTAAAACTGAAGATAGATACTAACTTTGTACCAGTAATAGAATATTTCCAGATATTTACCAACAGAATGATATTCTGTCTAAATGCAGCTAAGTTTTTAGGGTATAAATTTGGCTTAGTTATCAATAATTTTAAGTTATTATAATCCTATCTCAGAGAAGTGATTAGCGCTGGAAGTCGCCCCTAGGGGCGACTTTTGGTTGACAGCCCATTGTCTAGGGATATAATAGAAATACTCTTCCGCTAAGCCTCCTTGCGGAAGCCAGCGGGGGAGGGGCGGCAGGCTGCACCGCTTCTCCCCACCCCGGAAAATAGCACTTTCTTGTGCGTTTTATGCTCACTGTGAGCGCCGCTTCTTAGGAAGCGGTTTATTGTTTTCGCCTCTAACATTGCTTCCTTTTTGAAATAAAACAAACTAATTTTTAAACTTAATCAAAAATCTTCTTTTATCTGCCCTTGATTGGGCTTTCACTGCCTGGTATGAGCGCTCCCTTTTCATTACCTGTAGAAGGATTTCTTCCCAGTCTTCTTGCTATCTCTGTTATATTCCCCTAAGTTAAGAAGAAAAATATGATGTCCGGTTTATATCTATAGGAAAACGGTCATATAATTCTTATGACCGATTCCCATAATTTCCCGATAAATTTAAAACATCTTGTCCGTTTTCTAAAATATGGAATGTCCGTTATTATAGAAAGCGGTCATTTTGTTTCTTGCAAAAGGCCTAGTCAGAACAAATTAATGACAAGGAAAGAGTAACTGGTCAAAGAAACCCGAAATTTATTTATTAAAGATTTTATCCCTTAATAGTGACCATAGAACAATAGGGTATTGACAATAGTTTTGCCTTGAGTAATATAGACAAAGTCAATAAGAATATGAATTGCAATAGAGTACAATCTATTCGCGGTCGTTTCTTTGATCAATTAAATAATATGTTTGTTATCTTTTAGCGAAGCAATGCTTCGTCTTTTTATTTTAAATCAAGAATCATTTAAAACACTTAAAGGTCGGAATGATAGTTGAAAGAAAAAAAATAATTAAAATATAAATATGAAAAAAATATTAATTAGTTTAGCAATAATAGGTGTAGTTGCAGCGATAGCAGTTGGTGCAACTGTTGCCTATTTCTCAGATACAGAGACTTCAACAGGGAATACAATTTCTGCAGGGACAATTGATATATCTGTTGATGGGAAGAATCCTTGGAGTGGTTCATACACCACAGCATGGACAGACTTTAAGCCAGGTGTCGTTCAATACATAGACTTCACAGTCAAAAATGAGGGAAAGAACCCTGTCGTATTAAGAAAAATGCTTGATGATATTGTAGTCAACAGCGATTTTATGAATGAGCCGAAATGTTCTGATTTAGAAGGTACTTGGAGTGGTGGCGCCTGTACCGGTGGGAGCACGATCCCAACCGATTTCACTGGAAAGATAATCTATGATATGACTATTACTCCGGTTGACGCACTGGGGAATCCGGGGACACCAATTATTATAATCCCAGAAGATTGGAATATAAGATTGTCTGATGTTAACGCACTCTGGATGCAGTTGGGAACTCTTGATCCTAATGAATCTTTAATAGTTAAACAAAGCTATAGATTAGATTCATCAACAGACAATAAATATCAAGGAGATTCATTGACCTTTGATATCAATTTGTATGCGGAACAGGTAGGGGGTCCTGGTCCCGGAACTAAAACGGGTCTTATAATGGAAAATAAGGATACTACTACTTGGGATGTTATTATTGATGGAACATGGGGAATATTAACATGGGATACTTCTGGCAATTACAACTTTAAAGGATTTGGTTTAAACGACAGTTTAGTTTATCAATTAAAGTATTGGGATGGAACGCCGCCAGAAAATGTAATTGGAGGAACAGGAACTCCTAGCGGTGGAAAACTGACACTGACCGGTACTTATGCAGCATTTAATACAAATGTGGCTGCTAAATATTGGCTGAGACCAGTACCGTGGAGTTCATCAAGTGATGTCAACACGCTTTACGAGGGTAATTTAGTGAATCAATAAGGCGCTACAATTGAAATCTTTCCAGTTGCCTCATTTTATAATGGGGCAACTGCTAAAGGTTTTAAAAAACCCTTGAGAATAAATAGATGAAAAATCTTAAGATTATTTATTATTGTTTTGTCGGAATACTTTGCTTGATTGCTGTTCTCTTGATAATCTCAATTCTACCGATAACGGGGAACTTTAAAGTCTTGACCGTGTTATCTGGTTCTATGGAGCCGAATATACATACAGGGAGTGTAGTAGTAGTAAAGTCAGTGAAAGATTACAAGATAGGGGACGTCATTACTTTCGGACCATATACAAAGACACAGACACCAACTACACATAGGGTGAAAGATATAAAGGTACAGGGTGGACAAGAAATATACATTACAAAAGGAGATGCAAACGATTCTCCAGATAACAAAGAGATTACAAAGAAAGATATTATTGGAAAAGTATGGTTGTCAGTTCCTTTATTCGGATATGTAGTATCTTTTGTAAGGAAACCTATAGGATTCATGATCTTAATTATTGTTCCTGCGTTAGCAATTGTGATAGATGAGGTTAAAAAGATAATTGGAGAAGTAAAAAAGAAGAAACCAATAAAACCAGAAGAAAATAATGAAAAGCCAAGTAATTAAAACTATCTTTTCGGGATTGATTATTTCTACGATGGTTTTTAGTATGGTTGGAAATGTTTGGGCTGATCAGGGTGCAGGAGAATTTCCTGGAGGAGAACCACCAGATCCAGGGTCTGGGTCAGATTCAGGATGTCCTGATGGATATTTCTGCGATATAGAAACTTCAATAGACAATGAAATGATTTCTGGAACTTTAGATTTTTCATTAAATTCTCCTAATGATTTTTTACCATCTCCGATATTAAAGGGAGAAACAACGAATAGAAATATTACCTTGGCAGATGAAGGAAGTTTAGAATTTAAATACGATGCAGGAATAATGCAAACAGGAGGAAATACTCTTTTATACAATGAATTGATGCTACAAGTCAAAAATGGTGCAAATATCTTATACAATAACTTATTAATGGGTTTTGGGCTTTCGCCCATCATCTATCCAGGAACCCCAGAAAATCTATCTTTCGCCGTAACTCTCTCAACAACTGCTCCAGATTTTCTGCAGGGGGAAATTTGTCAATTCAAGCTTGATTTTGATGGTTGGCAAGCTAATTTAATTTGGGGAGAGGGTTTTAATGATGAAGAAGAGGTAAATAATCAGATTAGTGCAGGATACTGGAATCCCCCAGTTGTATTAAATGAATTTTTGCCAAATACTGGAGAATATCCGGAATTTATTGAAATTTATAATCAAACAGGATCAGCAATTGATTTAGCTGGATTTTACATTAAAGCAGATGCTAATAATATTCCAATTGATACTACAACGACTGCTACTTATTCTGGCGGTTCAACAATAATACCGGCAAATGGCTGGTTGGTTGTTACAACAGGAGGAGATTTAATAAGTAATGGTGGAGGGGTAATCACTTTATACAATCCAAACAATGTGGTTGTAGATACATATACTTATGGAGCTGCGGATAATAATATAAACAATACTCCAGATTGGACAAATAATTTAATTGCATATTTACCATTTGACGGAGATTTATCAGATAAAAGCGGAAACGGAAACGATGGAACAAGTTATGGAGCGCTTTCAACAGTTTCTGGTAAAATTAACCAAGGAATGAGTTTTGATGGAATTGATGATTATATAGAAGTGGTAGATTCGGCCAGTTTGGACATTACAAACAATTTAACAATGGAATCCTGGTTTAGTCCAACTACGACAATAAATTCCACGAATTCTAATGCCAGAATAGTTGATAAACAAAATGCATATTATCTACTTTTCGATTACCCTTCTACAAACGGAAAATTAAAGTTAGTTTTAAAAATTGGTGGAACTTGGGTTAACGTAGCTTCCGTAACAGCTACATGGAATGCTGGACAATGGTATCATATTGTTGGGACCTATGATGGCTCGACCATGAGAATTTATGTTAATGGAACACTAGAAAATTCAAAACCAATGACGGGAAACATAGGAACCAGCGACTACAAACTTTTCTTGGGGACTAGAGCTGTGAGTAATGTTCCTACAAACATGTTTTTCAATGGTTCTATCGATGAAGTTAAAATCTACAGTCGTGCGCTAGACAGCGCAGAAGTTCTTGACCACTATAATGCAACTGGTGTTGGCGGTACTATACCATTAGATAAATCATATGCAAGGATTCCAGATGGTAGCTCAAATTGGATTGATCCAATTCCAACTCCTGGCGCGCCAAATATATTACAAGAGAATATAGTTGAAGAGATTGTAACTTCAGTTGAGATCGAATTAGAAGAGTCAATTGAAAACAGCGAATCAACTGATCCAATGATAGAACCAATTACAGAAGAGATTATTGAACAAACGCCGGTAGTTACGGAAGAAAGCATTCCAACAGAGGAAGTGATTATTCCCAATGAGCCAGTTATTTTACCAGAAGACGATAATAAAACTATTGAGAATATAGATGATGAGACTCAGGACAATACAGAAAATATAGAAGAAACTGTTCCGGAAGATAACGCTGAGATTATTGAAAAGCAGACAGAAAATATAGAAATCATCATCCCCGAAACTATTGTTGAAGAAGTTGTCGTGGTAGAAACAGTTATAGCAGAAGAAAGCATTGTTACAGAGCAAACTACTGTAGAACAATCAACAGAAACCATTTTATAACTATGAAAACCTTGTATAAAATATTAATAACGGGAATCCTAGCAGTGATTTTTGGATTGTTTGCGCAATCCAATGCTTTGGCTGTTGATAATCTGGTTGTTCAATTCCAAAGCACTCCATTATTTGATGAGGGCAATTTCAATCCCGGAACGAGCATAGATAAATGGATCAAAGTCACTAATAATAGCGGATCAGCCCAAAATATTGCAATTGAAGCAATAAATCACCCAAATCCAATCCCAGAATATGATTTATCCAGAGCCCTAGATATTGTTATCAAACAAGGATCCGCAGATTTATACGGAGGAACAAAAGGAAACAAAACACTATATGATTTCTACGATGCTGGAGAAATACTATTATCCTCTTTAGCAAGCGGAGCAACCACTCAATATAATATTGTAATAATATTTCCGGAGGACAAAATAGATGAATGGCAAGCTAGTACGACAAGATTCGATATATTGATTGGGTTCCAAGGAACGGAAGGACAAGGAAATGGAGAACAACAAAGTTCAGGTGGTGGATATGTTCCTCCTCAAGGTTTAGTGATTATCAATGATCAGGTGACCTTGACTGGTGTTGCTCAGACAACTGCTACCTTTGTATGGGTTACTTCTCATTTTTCAACAAGCCAAATAATCTATGGATCAGATACCGAAGCCCATACATTAAATCTTTCTGATACAGGGAATACTCCTCCAAAATATGGATATGCGCATACAACTGATGAATTTGATATAACTCCAAAAGTTACTCATCATAGTGTTACTGTTACTGGCTTAACTCCCAATACCACATATTATTTCAGAGCTGTATCTCATGGATCTTTAGCAATTAGCGGAGAAAGAACATTTAAAACAATAGAGCTTGCCATAATTAACATTGGCAATATTGAAACAGGAGAAACCACAGGAGGACAAGGAGAAATTGCTGGAGAATCTACTTCAAGCCAACAAGGAAATCAAAATAAACCAGGGGGAATAAGCGGAGAGGTAATTCCTTCCGGACAAAGCGGAGAAGGAACAACAACTACAACATCAACACCTCCAACATTTGCAGCAGCACTAGGTAATATTATGAGCTTTGTTGGAAGCAGGGCTTGGTTGATTGTCATCTTAGTCTTAATTTTTATCGGAATAGTATATTTCTTAATCTGGTTCTTTATATTAAAGAAAAGAAAAAAGAAAGAACCACCCCAACAACCCTTTATTTCAAAACCAGTAGGATAAAAGAATCTACCCTAAGGGGTGGATTTCTTCTTGTGGACGATATTGTTCAATCTTCATTTTCTGGTATAATATAAAAATACAATTAATAGTTCGGAAAATCCGAGCAAAAATAATGTCCTACAAAAAAATTGTTTTCTTAGTTAGCATTCTAACTGTTTTTGGCTTTTTGTTTAATTTTAATGTTCAAAATGCCAATGCCCTGACTACTGGCGAGCTTCAAACAATGATTTCTCAACTGCAACAGCAGTTAGCCCAGCTCCAGCAGCAGTTATTGCAACTGCAATCCCAATCAACTACTACAGTTGCTTGGTGCCATACATTCAATACCAGTTTAAAGATTGGAGATACTGGTACAGAAGTAGGATTTTTAAAGACTGCATTGCAAAAAGAAGGTTTTTCTGTTGGGGATACTAATGAGTTTGATGAGACAACAGCTTCTGCTGTAGTAGCATTTCAGGAAAAATATGCTTCTGAAATATTAACACCAGTGAGATTAACTCATGGGAATGGTTTTGTAGGAAAATTGACCAGAACGAAATTGAATAAAATATATGGTTGCACCATAACTCCCATATGCATTCAGGTGATTACCTATGCTAAGAATCCTTTAACTGGAGAATGCAAACAATATTCAACCCCTTGCGATGTTCCAGCTGGATGGACTGTAGTAAACAGCTGTTCTACTTGCACTAATGAATGCATTTTAGGATCAAGAAAATGTAGCGGTAATGGATATCAAACATGCGGAAACTATGATAATGATACCTGCTCAGAATGGGGAAGCATAACTAACTGTCCTACAGGAAGTACTTGCTCCAATGGGATTTGTGCAATAAGCGGTTTTGGCTGTAGCCAAAAATGTAAATCATTGGGATATAGTTTAGGCATGTGTAAGACATTTTCAGTCACGCCATCTGGATATACAGACGAACAAACATTCTTAAAATATTATGACAAGATCGGAGAAACAACAGATTGTTCTTTGCCTTCGGGGATGGTAGGCGTAAATTATAGTTGTTATTGCTATCCTAAAAAAGATAAATCCCTCACAGTTGTTTCTCCCAACGGAGGAGAGCAATGGATGAGGGGATACACTTATCCTATCACCTGGAAATCTACAGGGATAGAGAAGGTTAATATATATTTTGCTCCAGAAGTGATGCCCGCTATTAGCTGTGTCCCTTGTGCAGAAGGCACATACTGCGCTCCTTGCGGATATACCAAGATAGCTTCAGATATATCAGCTTCCCTAGGCAGATATTCCTGGGCCCTGCCAACGAGTTTGGTAGTGGGCCAAAAATACAAGGTTAGAGTTGATGCTGCCTATTACACAGGGTACACAACCTATCTTTATGATGATGGAGATGGATTCTTTAATGTTATTGAGGGTCAATACACTTGTACTGATTCTGATGGAGGAAAAAATATCTACATGAAAGGTACAACAAGTGCATATTTTGAAGTCGGCAAATTCGAAACCCGCCAGGATTATTGCGCAAGACAAGATATTGAGATAAGTCCGAATAATTTTACAAGCGTAAGTTCTTGTACCGGGACAACTTGCTATGTCAACGAATATTGGGTTGATGCAGTTTGCAGTGGTTACGGACAAATCTTGGCTTGTCCTAATGGTTGCAGTAATGGCGCTTGTTTAATCGGTGCTCCACCAATTATTAAAGTAATCTCTCCTAATGGAGGAGAAAAATTAACATATGGCAGTACTTCTAATATTGTTTGGAGTTTTGCTCATACGGGAAAAGTTAATATCTATCTAGAAAAATGGGCGGGGAGTGATGGAATTATTTTTGCAGGCGGTCCATTTACCTATACCATAGCTACCGGTGTTTCTGCCTCTCTTGGAACATACTCTTGGTCGGTAGGCAAGGTCACGGGAGTAAATACTGTAGTTGCGGGGGATCGATATAAGATAAGGATTACTGAGGCTACATTAGGTCAGGTTGCTATTGATGAACCATGGAGTGATTCAAGCGATAACTATTTTAGTATTATTACAAGTACTGATTCCTCTTGCGCTAAAGAGGGTGAATATTTCTCTTCAGTATTCAAAGATCAATATCCGGAACATTGCTGTACTGGTTTAACAGAATGGAATTCAGGAATGGATACAAGTATATCTGTTGCAGACAAATGTTATGCTACCGAGTTATTAGCAGGGTATCCGGTTGGTACCTGTATTAACTGTGGGAATAAGGTTTGCGAAAGTATAGAGAACCCATGCAACTGTCCGGCTGATTGTGTTGGCATTGGCAAATCAACATATAAAACTGTTAATGAATTTTGTCAAAATGGTTACTCTAAATATTGTCTTAGTTTAATGGACTCTGAATTATGTAGCCTATGTCCATCTAAAAAATCCATCACCGTTCTCTCTCCCAACGGAGGAGAACAATGGAAGAGGGGATACACTTATCCTATCACCTGGAAATCTACCGGCATAAGCAAGGTGAATATATATTTTATACAAGATTATAAGGGATACGGAGTACTACCGGAGATTGCCTGCGATCCTTGCGTTGAAGGCACATACTGCGCTCCCTGCGAATATACCAAGATAGCTTCAGATATATCAGCTTCCCTAGGCAGATATTCCTGGACCCTGCCAACGAGTTTGGTAGTGGGCCAGAAATACAAGATTAGGATTGATGCCGCCTATTACACAGGATACACAACCTATCTTTATGATGATGGAGATGGATTCTTTAGTGTTATTGCCGATCAATACACTTGTACTGATTCTGATGGAGGAAAGGAATATTACAAATTTGGTACCGTGATAGACAATACTGGAAAAACCTATGTCGACGCTTGCGTGAATTCAGGCATTGGATTTAATCCATTGATTCAGGATAAAAATACTTTGATAGAACATTATTGCACCACGATAGGGAGCGATAAGTTTGTTTATTATACTTGTCCTTATGGCTGCGAAAACGGGGCCTGTAAATCATTTGATTCAAACTGTGTTTATCTTTACTGGCACGATAATACTACTAGAGTGTGCGGATACAAGCAGTTTTGCGGCACATACATGTATTATGGATTGAAAACCTTTTCCTCTAAGACCGCTTGCCAGGCATCGCTGGATGCTATTTGCAGCCAAGAATGTATAGACAAAGGATATCCCTTGGGAGGATCATATTGTGTGGCTAATGAGCAGGGAGTTTTAGATACTTGTTGCTGTACAGGGGAAAAGACAAGTAGTAATGATCTATCATATCTTTATGCCGCCCTTGCTCAATTATTGGAGCAATTAGCAACGCTAAAGAAATAGAGAATTAAAAGTACCCCTTACCAAAGGGGTTGCTTTTTTATTGGATTAGTTGCATAATCAATCTATGAAAATATTTGATAGATTAAAGGACTATTTCATTCCTGATGATAAAAATCAGTTAAGACCGTATTTGTTAAGAAAGAAAACAGTCATTATTGTATTTCTGGTTGTATCTTTAGTGGAATTATTATTCATCTTGGGAATCTTTAATATAATTCCTTTTTCCAAATTTCTAGCTACGATATTCCCAAATGTATTGGTTGATTTAACCAATACTGCAAGACATGAACAAAGCTTGCATGTTTTGAAACCTAACAATCTATTAGAACAGGCAGCTCAATTGAAAGCCAATGATATGGCTCAGAAAGGATATTTCTCCCATAATAGCCCGGAAGGGATAACTCCATGGTATTGGTTTGATCAGGTGGGATATCCATACACATACGCAGGGGAGAACTTAGCTGTTAATTTCTCTGATTCTGGAGTATTGCATCGGGCCTGGCTTGATTCGCCCAGCCATAGGGCAAATATCGTGAATGCTAATTTTACAGAGATAGGGGTAGGAACAGCCACAGGGGTTTACAAGGAGAAAGAAGCAGTATTTGTCGTACAGCTATTCGGAAGACAAGGAAGTATTGCTCCTGTTTCAACTAGCATAATCGTAGAAGAAACAGAGCCAGCAGTTGTTCTAAATGAAGAACAGCCAGTTGTTTTGGGAGAAACAACCCAGGATAATTCCTTTATTTCTATTCAAAGAAATGGGACAGATACGATAATAGAAACAGAGTATAATTTTAAGGCCTATTCCTCTTTATGGAGCAGAATATTTTCATCTCCGGAAAGAATAATTAGCTACATACTATTCTTCTTTGTCATTATTATTGGTTTGGCTCTAATATTTGAGATAATTACAAAGGTAAAAATCCATTTTCCGTCATTGATAGTAAACGGTTTGTTTATCATCGTGGTAATAGCCGGAGATTTATTCTTTAATAATTGGGTAATACAAATAATTGGACAGGTAATTTAATTGGCAAATTCCCGTTTGAAGCCGAACACGCAATTGACAGCCTGTTTCCGATAATGTACTATAATAGTACATTATGAGAAACAAGGGAGAAAGCAAAATACGGACTATTTTTTCTAAAGCAGAGAAATTGCCGTTTTTTAGTTTGGACAATTTAACTAGCTTAGAGAAAGACAAGAATTATTTGAGGACACTTTTTTCGCGCTATAAAAAATCTGGCAAAACTATTCGTTTAAAAAAGGGAATCTATGTTGCTAAATCGTATGTTGATGGAATAGAAAAAGCTGGTTCTGTGGTTGATTATGTTGAATTTCTAACAGGAACCATTTGCCCTTCCTATCTTAGTTTGGATTATGTCTTGCATAAACATAATGTTATTACAGAAATGCCTGTTAATTTTACAGCTATAACCAAAAAGAAAACTACATCTTTTGTAAACGAACTAGGAAAATTCGTTTACCATAGCGTGAAACCTTCTTTGTTTTGTGGTTACAAGATTATTAAAAAGGGTGAATTCTCAATTTTTGAAGCAACTAAAGCTAAGGCTTTGTTTGATTTTTTGTATTTAAGAAAGGATTATATTGCTAGCGATGAAGCAGCTAAAGAATTAAGACTCAATCTAGGAGAATTTGATGATAAAGATAGGAAAGAATTAATGGGATACATAGAGCTAGAAGGATCAAAGGCAATGAAAAGAATTTATACCTATCTTTTTAAATAAAATACCATGGAAGAAACAAAGAATTTCTTAAAGAATTTGCTAGCTAATACTTCTACTAAAAACAAAATTTTTAAGCGGAATTTATTAAAAGAATATTTCCAGGTTTTAGTTTTGGATTTTATCTATTCCCATAAGGATTACAGCCAGCTTGTATTCTATGGGGGTTCCTGTCTAGCTCATTGCTATGGCTTGCCACGTCTTTCCGAGGATTTAGATTTTATTGATCTAAACAAGAAAATCAATATTGAGAATTTAGCCAAAGATTTAGAAATATATTTCCAGAAGAATATAGATATTACAGCAAAAGCTACTTGTCAGAAATTCCGCATCAGTCTTAAATTTCCAATTCTTAAAGAACTAGAGCTAGCTACGATAGGAGAATCAGATCACCTTATTCTAAAAGTAGAGATTTTCTCTCATTTTGATTTTTGTAATAAATTTGAGATTGAAACTGTTCCTCTTTTTAAATTTAACAAAACAATATTGATTAGAACTTTGGATTTATCAACATTGATGTCAACGAAGATAAGAGCGATCTTTTTAAGGAAATGGGAAGAAGCTAATAAAGAAGGTGAAATATTAGCAAATGTAAAAGGAAGAGACTATTTTGACTTAATGTGGTTTCTACAAAAAGGGATAAGGCCCAATATTAAATGTATAGAAGATATAAAAGACATTAAAGATTTAAAGATAAAATTATTAGAAGCAATTAAAAAAGCTGATTCTAGGAGCATTCAATATGATCTAGAACCATTGATAGACGATGAAAAACTTGTAAAAGATTTAGGTACTAATCTTAAAAAGATTCTGGAAAATGGAATTAATAGAATAAAAGAATAATCCTAATGAAAAGAATATCAAAGTGGTTTAAAAAACATAAATCATTTCTTTTAAAGAAAAGAGCAATTCTCGCTGTATTTTTAGTAGTTTCTTTGGCAGAAATAGTTTTCGTTTTGGGAATCCTTAATGTTATCCCCTTTTCTAGGTTTTTAGCTACTGTTTTTCCAAATGTATTGATAGGCATGGCTAATACAAATAATTAAACAGGTAATATAATTAAACAAAACATATGGCAAAAAACATACTTTTAGCGGTACTAGGAATAATAGTGATAGTCATTCTTACCTTTATCTTCTATTCTCCAGGAGAAAAAGGTGCGATAACAATGGCTATTAAAACAATTACAGAAAAAGATAATTTCTTTGATATAACAGCGGAATATCCGCAATTCAGGAATGTAAATGCAGATTTTAATCAAAAGATTTCTGATTTGATAAAAGACAGCATAGAAGAATTTAAAAAAGCCGGACAAGATAATTGGCAAGCTAGAAAAGATACGGCTACAGCAGAATTTCCAGTGGGAGAGTATCCGGAAGCGCCATTTGATTTCATTGCTACATGGAAATCAGATCAAATCAATGAAAAGTATATAAGCCTATATATCACCATATATTCTTTCTCAGGAGGAGCTCATGGAGATCAAAGCATATATTCCTTTAACTATAATGTGAAGGATAAAAAGGAGATAACTATTCAGGATGTTTTAAATTCACAGGAATTATTAAATAAGGTCTCTGAATTGGCTAAAACAAATTTAGTATATCAGTATCAATCCAAGGACATGGAAATTGATGAAACCATCACTCAAATGATTACAGAAGGAGTTTCTGCCAAATATGATAATTTCAAGACATTTACCTTTAATGCCAATTCCATGACTTTCTATTTCCAGAAATATCAAGTAGGACCAGGGGCTGCTGGAGAATTTAGTTTTGTTTTGTACAACTCAATGTTAATAGGAGAGAAAATACAATATTTAGAGTAAAATTTAATTGTTGCATTTTTACAACAATTAGCCATCTGGGAATTTTTTGATAGAATACAAATATGCTACCCGCCCTTAAAAAAGAATTAACAGACAATATTGATAAGAGACAGGCAGAGAATCTGCAAAGGTTTTTTAAGACCGGCAAGGGAGAATACGGAGAAGGGGATATATTTTTAGGGGTGAGGGTTCCGGTGATGAAGAATATTGCCAAGAAATATATTAACCTTGGTTTTTCTGATATCCAGGAGCTATTAAAAAGCAAATACCATGAAGAAAGAATGGTTGCTTTGAGTATTTTAGTGCATAAATTCAGGAAGGCAGACGAGAAAGAAAGAAAAAAGATATATGATTTGTATTTAAAGAATACAAAATATATTAATAACTGGGATTTGGTGGATTCAAGCAGTTACAAGATAGTGGGAGCTTATTTAGATGGAAAAGACAAATCAATACTTGAGAAACTGGCTAAATCTAAAAGCATCTGGGAAAAAAGAATCGCCATGATCTCCACTTTCTATTTCATCAATAAAGAATCGTCAAAAGAAGCTATAAAAATTGCAGAAATGCTTGTCTATGAAAAGCATGACTTAATCCAGAAAGCTGTTGGCTGGATGTTAAGGGAAGTAGGAAAAAGATGCAATCAGGAAACAGAAGAAAAGTTTTTAATGAAATATTATAAGACAATGCCAAGAACTATGTTAAGGTATTCCATTGAAAGGTTCTCAGAGGAAAAGAGGAAATTCTATATGAATAAATCCTAATATGAAAATAAATATTGATGACAGAAAATTTATTGAAGTCAGAACTATAGCAAAAGAGCATTATCAACAGATTGGTAAAATAAGGTGCCCATATCTAGAAGATTATGTTCATTTTAATAATGAAGGTTTTGAACATCTATTGTTTAAAAATTGGAACAGAACCAGATCCAGGAATGAGCAATTTGCAAGATTAAAACTTTTACATTTAGCGCCGATTATAATATCTAAATCGCATACCCTACAAGAATATGATCAAAGGAATATCTTAGTAAGGCAAAAAATTAATTCTCGCTGGGAGAAAAGACTAAAATCAGTAAAATATTATGTTTTTATCGCTGGCAAGTTCACCCCCGAAGTGCAACTGATGAGCAATTAAAATTATCTACATTAA